>CAYFYU010000032.1:22627-34444 GCA_964347455.1 uncultured Spirochaetota bacterium
GCTCAAATAAAGAAGAACCACTTTCAATTGCCATTGATACACTTTATATGTACGTAGCAGGCTACGATATGATTCCAACAGATGCTAAATGGCGCATTGAAAAAAGAGGGCTAACCACCGGTGATCTCGTTCCTTTATTTGACGGAGACGGTATTGTGATATCTGATACCACATCGAGCGATGATCTTGCCTGGGCAATTGCTGTTGATACACAATTTTTATATGTAGCAGGAAACGATGAGGCTCCTGGTGATTCTCAATGGCGTGTTGAAAAAAGAAAAATAGTCGGAGGTGAACTCGAGACCACTTTTGATGTAGATGGTGTTGTTCAATCAAATCCAAGTGTAGGGTTCGATTTTGCCAATTCAATTGCAGTTGATTCGCAGTATGTATACATTGTGGGATATAATGAAAAGGGCAACAGTAAGTGGCGCATCGAGAAGAGAGAAATAGCTACTGGAGCACCTGACAACGGTTTCGGTTCAGCTGGTATCATCGATATAGATTACAGCCTATTAAATGACGAGATAAACACCATTGCTGTTGACTCAGACTATATCTATGTTGCGGGCTATGACAAAGTTGAGGGTAACTTTCGATGGCGCATTGAGAAGAGAAATAAAATCACAGGTGCACTGATTACCGCTTTTGATACGGATGGAGTGGTTGTTTCGAATCCGAGTACGGGTTCTGATATAGCACGGGATATTGCTGTTGATAGCCAGTACATTTACATTGTTGGTGATGACTACTCCCCTGGTGATAATAGTCAATGGCACGTTGAAAAGAGGGATAAATCCACGGGTGCACTTGTTTCAGCTTTCGACGACGATGGCGTGCTTACAATAAATCCAAGCACAGCTGACGATATTGCTAAAGCAGTTACTGTTGACTCACAGTACATATATATTACCGGCTATGATCAAGAACCAGGGGATTCCCAATGGCGTATTGAAAAGCGTGATAAAGTTACCGGCGGATTGTGACGGAGAGGGGAATTATATGTTGTTACAGATACTAGATAATGTGACCCTGGTTGTCGGAGTTATAGGGATTCTCATCATACTGTGGGGAGTTTTCATCGGTTTGTTTCGATTTATTCAGCTGGAGTCGCGGAGGTTAAAGCGGGAGAATATATGTAAAAAAAGAGATGTATTACGATACCACCTTAGTTCATATTTATTGCTCGGGTTGGAATTTCTCGTAGCTGCAGATGTGATTCATACAATTTCTAAGCCATCGCTCAGGGAAATTGCTATACTCGGCTCAATTGTGGGAATTCGAACTCTTTTAAACTTCTTTTTAAATAAAGAGTTAGCTGGTCATGCCTGTTCAGAGAATTAGTGTTCAACAACAGGAAGTTTTTCTTTATATCGAATAGATGAAAGCCAGGCTCGACAGCAGTCATTGTCGAAGTTCGTTTCGAACTGGGCTGCGCTTAAGTATTCTATTTCCCAGCCTTTTGAAAAAGCGAATCTTATTTCGTCCTGGCTCACCCTCCTCGGGCCCCACGAGCCCGGTTCGAGCTCACTGAAACAGAGCATATGATAAATGCCGCCAGGAAGGATTATCGCCGCGAGATTGCTGGTGAACACGGGCCTCTCCTCATCTGAAAAGACATGGAAGAGTCCTGAATCGATAACAGTAGCGAATTTCCGAGCTAAAGCCAAAAGTTTGAGTGCATCATAAAGCATAAACTCGGCTGATAATCCCCTCTGAGCTGCTTTCATTCGGGCCTTCCTGAGAGCAATTTTAGCTGAATCGATGCCGGTAACCTCGTAGCCAAGCTTGGCAAGAAAAAGAACGTTTTCGCCAGTTCCACAACCGACATCGAGTACGGGACTGTTTATCTTTCCCTCTTTTTCCAGTCTCACGAACTCATGCTGTGCTCTCCCGATATCCCAGGGAGGACAATGTCTATATGATTTGTTAAAAAAGCTCATCTTTGTAAATACTCCTCCAACTGAACATTCCTACTATTTTATAGTAGACAATAATCGGATAAGGTTGTATCGGCACCCATTGATTTTCTGATAGAGAAACTGAAGATTTTGACATCTTGAGATATACCATTTATAATTCTTGGATTGTATCTGCAAGTGATCGAGACACACCTGTGGTATTGAAAGTAAAGGCCTGCATGGAGAGGCTATGGAATCGCCTCATATGGACACCCTATTTTCAGATGTTGTCCGGAAGTGGGTTGATACTCTTAAAAATGTCACACAACAGGGATTGAAAGATATAGAGGAGGAGTTGCTCCATAAGAGATTGGAGTGGTTTAGAGAAAACGGAAAACTGGTCCAAAAATTGAAGGGTACCGATGTAGAAAGAGCCTATGAGATGATACTGATGAAAATCGGTATAGAGAAAGTGGATGCACCGATTATCGAAATATCAAATAGCAGAATCGTATTTCATTCAAAAAATTTTTGCCCATCATTAGAAGCCTGTAAAATATTGGGTTTGGACACAAAAGTCATATGCAGAGTGGTATTTGAAAAACCAACCGAGGAATTCATTAGAACGTTGAATCCTCTGCTCAGATTTACGAGGAACTACAATCATATAAGGCCCTATGCACCGTACTGTGAGGAGTTCATTACGCTGATACAAAACAGTGGTCAGCAATAGTAAGAGGATCTATACCATGAAAAGAATAATTTTAATTATTACTCTCGTCTTCTCTTTCCTTCAATTCTCGGAATGTGGGAATCAAAATGTTGAACCTGATCGGGATTATCGGCAGGACATGCGGGATTTTGTTCAGGGTTTAAGTGACTATGCGAAGGGCATAATGCCCACCTTTATTATTATCCCCCAGAACGGGCATGAGCTCATCACAGAAGATGGTGAAGAAAACGGACACCCTGCTGGCGTATACCTCGATGCAATTCACGGTATTGGGCGAGAGGATCTCTTTTATGGTTACAGTGGCGATAACAAGCCAACGCCAGAAGATGAAACGAACTACATGGTTGCATTTCTAGACATCGCTGAAAACAACGGTGTTGAGGTACTTGTGACAGACTATTGCTGGACACAAACATTTATGGATGATTCCTACAGCAGAAGCGCTGCAAAGGGATATATATCATTCGCGGCCGACCATAGAGAACTCGACAACCTTCCGGTTTATCCTTCAGCACCATTTCGGGAGAATTCGTCTGATATAAACACATTGAAAGATGCACAAAACTTCTTGTATTTGATCAATCCTGGTTCTTACACTTCAAAGACCGACTTTCTCGCTGCAATGAAAGGTACAAATTATGACGTAATAATAGTAGACCTCTTCTTTAATGAGACGGATGAGCTTACCTTTGATGATGTTTCATCTTTAAAGGTGAAATCGAACGGTGGGAGACGGCTGGTGATTTCCTATATGAGCATCGGTGAGGCTGAAGATTACCGGTTTTACTGGCAAAAGGAATGGAAGTCAAGTCCGCCCGCATGGATGGAAAGGGAAAACCCCGATTGGCCGGGCAATTTCAAGGTTCGTTACTGGGAAGAGGATTGGCAGGATATTATCTATGGAAACGATGATTCATACCTAAAGAAAATCCTCGATGCTGGATTTGACGGCGTGTATCTCGACATCATAGATGCCTACGAATATTTTGAATAAATAGAGAATAATATAAATATCGATCTATAGTTGAGTAAATTTTATTGCTATGGAGATGATCATGAAACTGTACTATGAAGAAGAGTTGCGTGATGAGTCCATCCTTGACGTTGCAAAGAAAATGATGATTGCAGCGCGTACTGCTCCGAAGGGAAGGGGTGTTGATAACACGGTCATTACCCTTGTAAAAAGGGACGGGATCAGGGAAATAGCGGCTCAGATGAAAGAAATGGTCCAAAAGGACAACGCTCCAAATTTTTTTATTCGAGATGCCGATAATATTCTTTCAGCACCGGTAATGCTCCTGTGCGGTACGAAAATCAAGTCGATGAATCTCACCCCCTGCGGTATGTGTGGATTCAGGAACTGTGATGAAAAAGATAAGCATCCCGATCAGCCCTGCGCATTCAACACCGGCGATCTCGGGATAGCAATTGGTTCGGCAGTAAGTGTTGCAATGGATAATAGAGTCGATAACCGGATCATGTATACAGTCGGACAGGCAGTGCTGCGGATGGGATCGTTGGGGAAAGAGGTGAGGGTTGCATACGGCATTCCTCTGAGTGGGAGTAAGAAAAATCCGTTTTTTGACAGGAAATAATCCTTTTAAAGTAGACTGTTGAAAGCAATGAAAAGGATAAACCCGAACAGGAATAAATTGCGGGCATTACCGAAGGCCGAGCTCCACCGCCACCTCGAGGGCAGTGTTCGTTTTAGTACAGTAGTTCAGCTCATTCGACACCATAATTTAGATATCGAGTTTTCAGATGAAGAGGAGTTAAGAAGGAAAGTACAATGATACGGCCACCACCGAGATCTACACGAAGTCCTCGACAGTTTCAGCACCACACAGAAGGTGTTATGTTCCTACGAAGCGGTAAAGCGGGTGAGCTTTGAAAATGTTGAGGATGCCTACAGAGAAGGAGTAAAATTGCTGGAGCTTCGATTTGCTCCTGCTTTTATCGCTGCCGGCAAAGATTTGGACTATGACGAAATCATTGAGGGTGTTCTGGATGGAATAACACTGGGTATGAAACAGTATCATATACAGGTCGGTCTGGTGGGTATAATGCCAAGGGGATTGGATGATATGGTCAATTCTCAGGCCCTATCAGAATTGCTCCGCTATGCAAAAGGGAGACACCCTGGTGCGGAGCGTATCTGCGGCTTTGATCTGGCCGATGATGAGGAGAGTGTTGGGCCGGAGACATTTGTACCATTCATCGATAGAGCACGATCCGCAGGATTGGGTATTACCGTCCATACTGGGGAAAATACCGATTCGGGTTGGGTGAAACGATCGTTGGAACTCTTCAAACCCGATCGTATAGGACATGGAATCAAGATATGGAGAGACCATGCAGTCATGAAGCGAATAAGAGAAGAGGAGATAATGCTTGAGATCTGTCCCACATCAAACTGGCTCACACGCTCTGTACCCTCATACGAGGGCCATCCTTTGCCAGAGCTATACAGAAGCGGAATCGCCATCTCTATTAATTCTGATGATCCTCATTTGATGGATATTGATCTGATCCATGAGTATGAAATATGTGTAAGATACTACAATTTTGAATTAAGAGATTTTATGAGGATAAACAGGAGTACGATCCGTCATTCTTTTTTACCGAAGGAATTGCAGGATGATGTTTTCGATAAGTTTTTCTCAATGGATATTAATAATTTGTAGAGATTCTGAGAAACCATGCCTCGAGATTGGAGCCGGTGAATGAAAGAAATTGTCTCTTCTGTTAAGCAATACTGCAGCGGGAAAAATGGTGTGACCGAGAGCTATCCGTGGAAATATAAAAAAACTCTTGGTTACAAGGTATCGGGGAAACTCTTTGCGGCGATAGATGAAGACGTTTCTCCCCAACGATTAAATGTTCGTTGTAGACCTGATAGGGCGCAAGCTCTAAAAGATCAATTCAAAGCATTTCGTGATCATACGATTCATCCACATACCTGGGCAACGATAGAATTGGACGGCAGTATGGGTGAACGGTTTTTGTTTAAAGTGATCGATGATTCCTATCTGATTGCTATTAAAACATTGAAGAAGGCTGAGCGCGATAAATATCTCTAGATTGGAGTGAAGGGCTATGAGCAAAGAGAAAATGTTGGGAAAAAATGCTCGAAAGGTGTTGAAGGCTTTTCACATTACCTCCATGAGCCTTGTTGGGGGAGGTCTCTTTTCAATGATGCTCCTTTTATTAGTCAAAAGTAGCTTGGGTCTGTATGAAAATGTGTTCCTGATGGATCTAAGTATTTTTAAAATATTCAGCTGGGTAGTAAATTATGCCTTTTTCGGTATCATTGCAACTGCCCTTGTTTACGCACTGTTTACACCGTGGGGTTTTTTAAGCATCACTGGATTATGCTGAAATGGGTGTTACTGATGGGAATGTTCATTTTAACATGGTTCTGGTTGGGGCCATCAATAAATGGGATGACCTCACTATCAGATGCCGGATTTCATCAAACTGTTTCCCATCGTGAATACCTGAAATTTGTCGAGAACAGCTTTCTTTTTACCCTAATAGAATTTGGTTTGCTCATATGAGCATATCAGATAGTGATCTATCTGCACTTACAGATGAAACTTATCACGGTGAGGCAAAAATTGGCAATTTTGTTTACAAGGTAGAGGTTGCAGTTATTGAAGGTTCGATAGTTGACATTAGAGCTATTGACAATAGGGAGAGTCCCTATGCTTTCTATGCCGAAGGGGTATTTGGGAAGATCATCAGAGATCAAAATGCAAACACCGATGTTGTTACGGGAGCAACAACCACGAGCAAGGCGTTGATGAAGGCCGTTGAAGATGCACTTGAAAAATAGAGCGAAGGCGCTGTTTCATATTTTTTCGCCCCTATAAAGAAAACAATTCCTCAAGGTACATACCGAATGTTTATACAATAGGATTGCAGATTAGCTCTGGTCGCTGTATAGTGATTTAATCAGTGTTAAAAAAAGAGCAAAGTGTATGAGAAAGGTAAATCCTCATAAGGATTATCCCCCAGAAGAGGGTCGGTACGTTAGGGGTAACGACTTGTCACCCGTTGCTGTGGCGATCATTCTAAATCGTGATGAAGATAAGATTCCAACAGAGATTGAAATGCTGGTTCGATCAGGTATTGAAAGCGGGGCAGCTTTATCCGGGACTGTGCAGACGGAGAACATTGGCTTTGAGAAGATAATCTGCAATGTCATTGCAAATCCTAATATACGATATATCATCTTGAGTGGACCGGAGTCGCCCGGTCATTTAACGGGCGAGGCGTTGAAGGCGCTGTTCCAGAATGGCGTAGATGGTGAAAAACGTATACTGGGGACCGCAGCTCCTCATCCACTTCTGTATAATTTACCGATGGAATACATCGAACGGTTTCGTGCACAGATATCTCTTGTCGACCTGCAGTTCAAGGGAACGCCAGAGCTCGTTCGGAAAGCGGTATGGTCCTGTTATCAGGAGGAGCAGGTAGAGTTTGAAGGGTACAAACTTTATGATATTGGGGCGTTTCCAAAGCCTCCGTTGAGTGGAAGAATCACCGATAGAGTAATGCAGCCATGGAATCTACCAAAAAATGAGAAGGAAAGGAAAGCGGTGGAGCGAATGAAGGAACTGATCGAGAAATTGAGAGAGAAATCGAGCGATTAGAGAGAAGGTAAAAACTGGTTTAAAGCGCAAACTGTTTAATTATTGGAGGGGTGTGATGCGAGCAAAAATCGGAGTGTTGGTCGTGATCTCTCTACTCGTCCTGATCTGTCTGGGGACTATTTCAAAGATCCATGGGGGGGAAAACCAGCCCCAGGGATGTTTGCGGTGTCATAATGGAATTGAGTCGATTGGAAAATCCCACGACCGACTGGATTGTGCATTTTGTCATAAAGGCAATCCCGAAGCATCAACCGCGGAAGATGCACATAGAGGAATATATAGGAATCCCGGTGATTTAGGGATTGTCGAAAACAGCTGCGGGATGTGTCACAGCAAGGTAGTCAAGAAAATGGTGAAATCCCTGCATGCAACGAGTGCCGGAATAATTAGCGGGGCTCGATACCTCTGGGCAGCGCAAGAGGATAAAAATGCTCTGTACGCAGTTAGAGCGGTTGAGGATAAGGATGGAGACGTTCCTAGGGAGTACGGTGCAATGAAAGCACTGAAACAGATACCCCGCTACCAAGACTCAAAGCAACCAGTTGATGACTATCTCCGAAACCAATGTCTCAGGTGTCATATATGGACCGAAGGTGCACGCCGACGGGGTGATTACCGTTCCAGTGGTTGTTCTGCCTGTCATGTATTGTATGCTGACGACGGTCTGAGCCGATCCGGTGATCCGACAATTCCCAAGGACGAACCGGGGCATCCCATACACCATGAGATTACTGTGAAGATACCGTCTGAAGAATGCGTCCACTGCCATAATAGGGGAGGCCGAACAGGAGTCAGTTTTCTCGGTATGATGGAATCTGATGGCTATGGGACACCGTTCAGAGAAGACGGTACAAAACAACTCAAACTGCATGGTAAGCATTACAACTTTCTGCAGAGGGACGTTCATTATGATAAGGGGATGGCTTGCATCGATTGCCATACGGAAAACGATGTTCACGGTGATGGAAATATTTACAGCAAACGTGAACAGGCAGTTGAAATTGAATGCAGCGACTGCCATGGGACAATTAAGGAATTTAGTCTATTGAAAACCTCACGAGGTAATCCGCTGGAAAACCTTCAAAGGCAGAATGATGAGGTTGTACTCCTGGGCAAGATCGATGGAAAACTCCACAAAGTACAGCAGATCAGATCTCTTGCCCAAAGAGATACTTTGCCCGTTGCAATGCTGATTGAGGGCCATATCGAAAAACTCGAATGCTACACCTGCCATGCACGGTGGGCACCACAGTGCTACGGATGTCATGCAAAGATGGATAAGAGAGAAAGGGCAAACGACTGGGTTAATGGAACAAAAGACAGCACCTATAAATGGCAGGAATCTCGAAGCTACCTCAGATGGGAAACACCCGTTCTGGGTATCAACACAGAGGGTAAGGTGAGTCCATTCATAACAGCCTGTCAGGTAATCTTTTCCCTCATCGGAAAGGATGGTCGAGCAGAGGAGTCAAACAAGGTATATATAACTGCTGACGGACATTACGGTATTGCCCATAATCCCATACAGCCGCATACGGTTACACGAAAGGCCCGAACGTGTGAAAACTGTCACAGCGAAACAAAAGCACTTGGTTTGGGGTCCGGTCATTACGTGAGTGTATTCAACAGTGTCAACGTCCCTTTTGAGTTAGAGCGTATCGTCGATGAGGATGGAAACCAAATTCAGGCGACCAGCCATGAAGGTGCCCGTCCGTTCAGTAAGGCTGAGATGGAAAGGATAAAGCGTATCAATGTGTGCCTTGGGTGTCATCAGGAAATGCCCTCTTCATTTTGGAGAAAAGTCAGAAAGGTCTGGGGTGAGGCAAAGACAAACCAAATGCATCATGATATACTCCATGAGCTGTTGAGAGGTGGAACGGAGGGTGGCGAATAATCGTTTCTTAGAGTGAGATAAAAAATCGTTTGCAAAACCTCACCATCGTTATATATATATTTTTAATACTGAAAACAAACCATTCCATTGTGTAGGAGGTTGTCATGGATACCGAAAAAGAAATCAAGGAAATGCAAGACAAAGTTCGGAATTTAGAGGGAAAAATAAAGAAGATCGAGAGTAAAATTCGGAACGAAATTGAGCGAAATATGAAAAAGCTGAAAGATGAAATAGCGAAAAAAAAGGACAAATAGACAAGTTTAAAAAATGCCTCTTATACGCGGATCTGGGTTAAGGACATTTCTCAACGATTCCTTATTTGAGTGAAAGGTTTTGAGATGCATATTCCGTTCACACCCATAGGCCGGTATTCAAAACAAGAACTGCTTTCCCGGTCATCTGAATTTTACCGATTGATGTCCGGGCGACGTTCAATAAGAAAGTTTTCAGACGAATCCATTCCTGATGCAGTTATAAGGTTCTGCGTACAAACGGCAGGGACCGCACCAAGTGGAGCAAACTCTCAACCCTGGAAGTTTGTCATCGTAAAAAGCCGGGAGGTTAAAAGAGAGATTCGACTCGCAGCTGAAAAGGTTGAACATTCATTTTACAGAGAACGGGCCTCAAAGGATTGGAAAGATGCACTACAGGTACTTGGGACAGACTATAGGAAACCCTTTTTGGAAAGAGCACCCTTTTTGATTGTTATTTTTGTACAAAAATATGGACTATCATCCAGTGGAGTTAAGATAAAGCATTACTACCCTCAGAAATCCGTTGGAATTGCGACAGGATTCCTTATTACCGCACTCCATCGCCTCGGTATTTCAGTTCTAACCTATACACCAAGTCCAATGAACTTCTTAAACAGCATTTTAAAGCGGCCTGAGAATGAAACACCTTACCTTATACTGGTCGTCGGTTATGCTGCACGGGATGCCACTGTTCCTGATATAGGGAGAAAGTCTTTCGAAGATATATGCGTTACGATGTAGTATGTCGCCTATCAACGAAATATTACAGAGAATAATCACTGGCAAAACTGAGAGGTTGAAAACCTTATTCAGAGGAGAAGAGAATGGAAAGGCGAAATGTCTCGTCCGGTTCTCCCTATGAAAAACAAATCGGATTTTCAAGAGCTGTCAGAATGGGGAACAGCATTTCGGTTTCGGGAACCGCACCGATAGCACCCGATGGTTCCACGGCATATCCAGGCGATCTCTATCATCAAACTAAAACCTGTATCGAAATTATAAAAAAAGCGATAGAAAAAGCTGGAGCAAGACTCGAGGATGTTATCCGCACCAGATTAATGCTGAAAGATATTTCACATTGGAAAGAGGCAGCAAAGGCTCACGGTGAATATTTTTCAGAAATTCGGCCTTCATCAACTTTTATCGAAGTGAGTAGATTTATCGAAGCAGACTGGTTGGTTGAAGTAGAAGCTGACTGTTTCGTCACGTCGGAAAGAACAGTTTAGATGGAAATATTAACGCAACCTTGGTATACTGTATTAAGAGGAACGTTATGGATAACACTATTATAACGGGAAGTAAGGTTGGCAAGCGTCTAAAAGAGATAAAGAAATTTGAAAAACTTAGACTCCTCTTCCAGGGTAAAGCCATACCAGTTACGTGCCAGATAAGGATTGGCAGGAGTAAAAGGAACAATATTTATATCGATGATAATCTGACATCCAGGTCGCATGCCCTAGTACAAAAGATAAAGGATGAGTATTTTATCAAGGATCTCAATAGTACCAACGGTACCTATGTAAATAATCGGAAAATTCCACGGGACAAATATTTTAAACTTCATAGAAACGATATCGTGAGAATAGGGAGAACAGAGATAAATATCGGGTAGCGTCATCCGAATTCATAGCGATTTCTTTGATGTCTCATAAACCCACACCTCCATGAATCCCATGAAAGATTCTTCCAGATGTAATATAAAATACAAGATATTTTTATACATGCAGCAGCAAACGATTTCCAAATTACAAACCTACAGGAGGACATATGCGTAATGGCAGGCTGAAGATGCAGATCAATTTTATCATCGAAATAGATAGGCTGAAGAACGTTTTCCGGCATACCTATCTAATCCACGACTCGAGAAAGGAAAATGATGCTGATCCATGATATCGTTGAGATCGGTGCTGGCGATACGTATATTTACGATAGGGAAAAAAATAGGGATAAAGGTAAAAGAGAACGACTTGCAGCGGATAGATTTCAGCCCCTTTTGCATAACTATGAAACAAAAGGAAAATCCTGGAATGATCATCGTATAAAAAGGGGGCAGGTTATGGAGAAAAACAGAGCAATACAAGCTATTTCGGCTTGTCTCTGGAACTATGCAAAGAGACTAATCGATGATGCGGTCAAAAGAGGGTATCTGGAGAAGTAAAGCCCACCATTAAATGCTTCATTTTTTCTCGTCTCTATTGGTATTATATTTAAACGATGATAAAGGTTCTGGTAAAATATTCTGCTGTTCTCAATCTCGAGAACGTGCGTAATGGAGGCTTTGTCGAAACTCCTCGTGGCACAACCATAGCAGAGCTGCTTAAAAGATGCAACGTGCATGAAGAGCAGCAGAAGTATATCTTGATATATGTCAATGAAGAGA
>CAYFYU010000032.1:34504-38980 GCA_964347455.1 uncultured Spirochaetota bacterium
TCGAAAAGGGGAGAAGGGGTGAGCACCACAGTTTTTAGTTAAAGGGAGAGCGAAAAATGGCTGAGAATCCAATCGAAACGATGAGAGATCTGGATGAGAAGCTCTTAGAAATTGTTACTGACGCGAAAAACCTTGCCTTCGAAGATGGCGATCTGTCAAAAAAAATGAAGTACCTGATTGCCCTCGCAATGGATTTATCGCACGGCGCTACCGAGGGTGTCAAATCAATTGCAAAGCAGGCTATGAAAAATGGTGCCACAAAGGGAGAGATTATTGAAACCCTGAGAGTTGCCTACTTTATATCTGGGGTTGGGTGTATTTATACTGCGGGAAGGGCATTGAAGGATATTTTCTAACCGGAGATAAGCTCATGAAAATCCTGCTCATCGAACCTGCCACACACAAGATTTTTTGGCTGACTACCTGCTAAGAGTATCGGATCATGCAGAGTATATCGATGCTCACCTGAAAATGGTACTAATGTGAGGAGCTGTAAATTGCGTATCAGGATTATTATAACCGGTGGTACGTTTGATAAGGATTACGATGCACTTCGTGGTGAGCTTACCTTTAAAGAATCGCACCTTCCCCATATACTAAAAAAGGTTCGCTGCACCGTGCCTATTGAATTGGAGTTCAATCAGCTCATAGACAGTCTGGATATGCGAAAGGTGAACCGTAAAAGGATTTTGGGGTCATGCATCAATGCCGGGGAGGAGCGCATAATCATCACTCATGGAACGGATACCATGATCGCAACCGCGCGGCTTCTGGGCAAGGCACAGCTGGAGAAAACAATAATCCTCACAGGAGCAATGGTTCCCTATTCTGTCAGTGGGTCTGATGCTGTGTTCAATCTTGGGTGCAGCGTAATTGCCGTACAATTGCTCCCCGCGGGTGTTTACATTGCGATGAACGGTAGAATTTTTCCATGGGATGATGTGGTAAAGAATATAGAAAAAGGGTTGTTCGAGTATCGAAGCGCTTAGCTCAGGAGCCTCTTTATTCTCTTTAATTCCAATTCAGCATCTGCTACTAATTCCGTGAAAATTTCCTTCATCGAAACAATGCTGTTGACCAATCCAACACTCTGTCCGGCCATGAGCGATCCATAATCGGTATCACCGTCAATTACTGCATTTTTAAGGGAACCTACCCAATACTTTTCAACCTGATACTGTGCCTCTTCCCGTGAGATCGTTCCTCCTTGCAGTTCTTGTAAAAGTTTTAGCTGCAGCTTACCGAACTCATCCATTCCTCTATTCTTGATCGCACGGACGGCGACCACGGGCAGTTTCGAATCATACTGTGGTGTCGCAACAGCCTGTCTCGCCTTTGCCTTGATAAATGCTTTTTTAAAGTTTGGGTGAGCGGTACATTCCTCACTCAAGACAAAGCGAGTACCCAGCTGACAGCCGGCTGCTCCCATTGTCAATAGGTGAGCAATCATTTTCCCCTTTGCGATACCTCCTGCAACAAAAATTGGAACTTCGCTTACTTCGAATAATACCTGTTGTAGCAATATAATGAGAGATACGTAACCGATGTGCCCACCGGCCTCACTGCCCTCGAGGATTAAACTATCGATCCCAAATCTGATCATTTGTTCGGCGATTGATTTCGTTGATGCGAATGACATGGTTTTCTTACCCGCATTTTTCATCTCCAGAACGAAATTTTTTCTGGGAAAATTTCCTGCAAATATAACCACGGGAACCTTTTTTGATTTTGTAATTTCATGGTGCAGAAGAAAATTTGGTGCAATGGTTATGAGGTTGACGGCAAAGGGAGACTGCAGCTCTGCAAGGTATCTGTCTATTTCAGCTTCCAACGTGTCGGGCGGCATATTTCCGCATGCAAGCACGGGAAATCCGCCGTTTTCGCTGATAGCTCTTGCAAGGGAAAAATTGCTTACCCATGTCATACCGCCACAGATGATCGGGTATTGAACGCCGAGAAATTCTTTTCCTTTTTTCCATAAGGTATCGAGTAGTGACATATGCTTCTCCTAAAACATTCGATAATCTTTGGATAGATATTATAGTATAAAATGGTGTTAAAAAAGTTGCGATCTTTTACCAGTATTATTATGATGCTCAGAGGGTTAGCTTGAGAAAAAGCAAGGAATGTATATTTCAGGAGGAGGTTAAAAAGATGACCGATGCCAAATCGGAAATTCGAGTGGAAATGCGCAAGGAGCTCATTGGCGGTGTCTATGCAAATACACTTCGTATATCTCATACCCCGGAGGAGTTTATTATGGATTTTATCATGATTGCGCCCCCTGCGGGGGATGTAACCGCTCGGGTCATAACCAGTCCTGGTCATATGAAGAGAATACTCGCTGCGATGCAGGAAAATATTCAAAGGTACGAGAAGAAGTTTGGGGAGATAAGACCGTCTGTCGAACCCGAACATGATCATAGGATCGGCTTCAAACGATGAGGTAGAACTCCGCGCGTTCCGGATAGAAATAAATTCATGTGAAAGGTTACCCCGAAAAGATATTTATGTGGGGAGGTTTGACATGGATGCAATTTATAAAAGGCGCAGTATACGAAAATATACATCAGAGAGTGTGCCAGAGGAAGAGGTGTTACAGTTTATAAAGGCTGGTATGAATGCCCCATCTGCCGGAAACCAGCAGCCATGGCATTTTGTTGTTATTAATGACCGTAAAATACTGGTGGAAATTACAAATATACATCCCTATGCTCAGATGCTGGAGCAGGCGAGCTGTGCAATTCTTGTTTGTGGTGATCTGGATTTAGAAAAACACAAGGGTTACTGGGTCCAGGATTGTTCTGCGGCTACCCAAAATATACTCCTGGCGATTGCTGACCGTGGATTCGGAGGCGTTTGGCTTGGCGTTTACCCGCGTCAGGATCGTGTGGAGGGTATCAGGAAACTTTTACAGATACCGGAAAGGATAATTCCCTTCGCCCTTGTATCGCTTGGTGTACCAGCCGAGGAAAAGAAACCAAGGAACAAGTTTAAGAAGGAGAGAATAAGGTACAATTATTGGGAGTAGGAAACAAATGGCACATAAATTCGATCCAAAGAAATTCAAGAAACTGGACAGCGCTGAACGGAGAAGTATAATGCCGCCCAGAGAAACTCTGCTGAAGCTAGGCCTGCGGAAAAATGATGTTTTTGTGGATATTGGATGCGGTATCGGATACTTCACCATTCCAGCACTGGATATCGTTGGTCAGGATGGCAGAGTGTATGCTATTGATACCTCGGATAAAATGCTCAGTGAGTTGAAGAAGCGGGTGAATGCAGAATCAATTCCCAACCTGCATTTGATCAGGACCGAGGAGTATCAATTTGGCATAGAGAAGGCAAGTGTAAACTTTGCATTTATGAGTAACGTTCTGCACGAAATTGACGACAAGCCACTTTTTCTCACCCTCATAAGAGATATGCTCGTTGATAGGGGTACAGTTGCAATAATAGAGTGGGAGAAGAGGGAGAGTGGCTATGGGCCGCCCATGAAATACAGGTTGGACAGAGAAAATCTTAGAATGTTGTTGGTTGATCAGGGTTATGGAGACATTCACATATCGAGAATGCATGAAGATTTCTATTCGATGGTTGGGCGAAAGAACTCGATCCGATGATCAAAAATCGAGTCTGGCTTGAATTACACGTAGAATGGAAGGAATTATGGGCTTTTCTTTACAAAACGAGAGTGGCGAAAGTTTCAGCATCGAAAACCAAATATGGAGCAGTGCATTGGATATTGCACGCCCATACGGTAGTTATTTAACGGAGGTTCTCTATTAAATAACAGCGTTGAGAATTGGGTATGACGCAGGTAACGGGGGAATTATGTCAGGAGAAAAGGGAAAAAAACGAATAAATATCAGGAACGCAGCTGTCAAAGATGTGCCTCTCCTGCACGATTTAATCGTCGAGCTTGCTGAATTTGAAAAACTTTCTGATGAGATGGTGCTAACCGAGCGGGACCTGCGAGATACACTGTTTGGTGACAACCGGTATGCTCATGCCATTATAGCAGAATTGAATGAGGAGCCTGTTGGCTTTGCCCTCTATTTCTTTAACTATTCTACATTTTTAGGCCGTCCTGGTCTCTATATTGAAGACCTGTACGTCCGTGCCGAGTGTCGTGGACTGGGTGTTGGTGAAGCTCTTTTCAGATACTGTGCGGTGCTCGCAAAGAGTCGGGAATGCGGTAGGATGGAGTTTGCGGTTCTCAATTGGAATCCCGCCCGTAAGTGGTATGAACGGTTTGGCGCTCGACCATTGCACGAATGGATCCTCTATCGACTGTCCGGTGCTGAGTTATCCGATTTGTGAAGTGCGCGTCCATGATAACAGCTAATCCGTATTTAATAGAAATTCTCACACCAAGAAAGAACGCTGAAGAGGATAATGATATGCAACGAGAGGGTTTACCGATTAACCTGAATACCTTTCATACTTTTAAAGAACTGGATACTCTGCTGAAGA
>CAYFYU010000033.1:0-34209 GCA_964347455.1 uncultured Spirochaetota bacterium
CCATGGTAATCATATTGAGACTGAGAAGAACCTCACCCAGCTTCTGGCTTGTGGTTTTCTGGACTTCGAGAGCTTCATTGAGCTCTTCGATCGTAATCATTCCAGCTCCCACCAGGATGCTCCCTAAGCTGTTTTGTTTTGTTGTGGCCGTAGACATACCGGTCTCCTAATTCTATGCCTTGTAATTTTATAGGATACTTTTTGGCATGATAGAATCAGGTTTCTGATCCTTAGTAAAGTATAGTCCATCTTTTTAACATTTTCTTATTAAAATCGTTACTTTTTTAATTTTATGTAAAATACCTCATCCCCCTGAATCCAATATCTTTTCTATAGTGCATACCCTCAAAAGAAACTTTTTCCACATGCTTGTAGGTGTGGTCAATTGCCTTTTTTAGAGATGATCCGGTTCCAACAATATTGAGTACTCTACCGCCGGATGTCACCACACCATCACCGGTCTCTCTAGTTCCAGCATGAAACACCGTAAGATCCTCTACCCCATCCAACAATTCGAGCCCCATAATAGGCTTTCCCTTTTCATAGCTTCCAGGGTAACCGCCCGAAACGAGAACGACATCACAGGCATAACCATTTTTCCATCGAATGGTGTGCTGTCTTAAATTCCCCTCTAAAGCCATGAGTATCGTCTCACCTAGGTCGGGTTCGATTAGCGGGAAAATAGCCTCCGCTTCAGGGTCACCAAACCTGCAGTTGAATTCAACCACGTACGGTTCTTCATCTTTTATCATCAACCCGGCATAGATCACACCCCTGTAATCGATACCGCGTGAGATGAGCTCCTCTACGAGAGGCACGAGTATTTTATCGATAACCCTGTCCATTACCCTTGTTGATACTACCGGAGCAGGTGCTATTGCACCCATACCACCCGTATTTGGACCCATGTCACCATCATATACCGGTTTGTGATCCTGTGAAGATAACAGGGGAAGTATGTGTTTACCATCGCATATGGCGAGCACGGTTGCTTCCTCACCCTCGAGAAAATCCTCTACTATGACACTTTGTCCGCTCATGCCGAATATTTTCCGTTCAAAAATATCAGATAATATAGTATCCGCTTCTTGTGCAGTTTCAACAATACTTACACCCTTTCCCGCTGCTAAACCATCTACCTTGATGACCCAAGGAGGCTTTCCTGCTTTGATCGCACTCAAAGCAGTTCCCTTATCTGAATACTTCTGAAATCTCGCTGTCGGTATACCCTTTTTCGCCATCAACTCTTTGGCGAAAGACTTGCTTCCTTCAATTTGAGCTCCAGATGAAGTTGGTCCGAAAATTGTGAGATTCGATTCCCTGAATGCATCGGTAATTCCACCGACAAGTGGTGCTTCGGGTCCGACAATAGTGAGGTCTATCCGTTCTTTTTTTACGAACGCGATAAGGGAAGAAAAATCATCGGCTGAGACTTTGGGGATTTCTGCTATTTTTCGTGCTCCAGGATTGCCTGGAGTCCAAAAAATTTTATCTACCAATGAGCTTTTTGCAATCACGTATGCAAGAGCATGCTCTCGTCCACCACTCCCAATTATCAGGATTTTCATGATATTCCCCATTTTGAAACAGCTAATTCGTACCCCTCGGGTACTCAATCGAGTTAAACACACATCGTATGGTCAAAGAGGCGATGAAGTGAGTTTATTTAAGAGATTTCCCGACAACTCGTCTGTAAACCTCGAGAAACTTCTCCACTGACTTTTCTATTATCGAATCGGGTAGTGATGGAGCAGGTGGTGTTTTATCCCAATCCTGAGCTGATAGCCAATCCCGTATGTACTGCTTGTCAAAGCTCGGCTGCGGCCCGCCAGGTTTGTAGCTCTCCCTATCCCAGTAACGAGACGAATCAGGTGTGAAAATTTCATCGGCCAGCATAATTTCTCCAGTAATACGGGTGAACTCGAATTTTGTATCAGCAAGGATGAGACCTTTATCGTAGACATCCTTGAAGACAACGTTGTAGAGTTCAATTGATTTGGATTTTAAAAAATTCGCAAGTTCATCACCAATCGCTTTTTGTACCTCTTCAAAGGACACAGGTTCATCGTGCCCACTTTTTGCCTTTGTTGTAGGTGTAAATAACGGTTCAGGAAGTCGATCGCCCTGTTTCAGACCTGCAGGAAGAGGTATATCAAAGAGTTTTCCAGTTTCCCTGTAGCTTTTCCAACCTGAGCCATCAAGATACCCCCGAACGACACATTCAACCTCTATCATTTCACCTCTTCGGACGAGAAGGCTCCTGTCCCGTAACATCGTCTTATCATCAGCGCTAAGAGACAGTCCAAACTCATCCACATTGTCAGTTATCATATGGTTTTTGATAATGCTTTCAGTGCGCCTGAACCAGAATGCAGATATTGAACTGAGGATCCTGCCCTTGTACGGTATGGCATTTGGAAGCACCACATCAAACGCCGATATTCTGTCAGATGCAACCATTAAGAGATTCTCCCCCAGATCAAAGATGTCGCGCACCTTACCCCTCCTGAGAAACTTGAGGTTCTTCAGGTTTATCTCGCCGTATGCCTTTGGTAGTACCATTGTAATTTTCTCCTTTTGTGCAAACTAGAAATTTGCACTACCTTTTATTTTTTATATAGACACGCCTTCCAACAGGTAAGAGCCTGTCTTCGCAAAAGAGTTTGACCGCCTCCGGAAAGATTTTATGCTCCTGCTCCAGTATGCGCACTGCAAGGGTTCCGGCATTATCGTCATCAAGGACGGGCACAGCTTTCTGCAGGATTATCGGACCCGTGTCAACACCTTCATCGATGAAATGAACAGTGCACCCGGATATTTTTACACCATGATTGAATGCTTTTTCCTGTGCGTTCTCACCTGGAAATGCAGGCAGAAGAGCGGGGTGAATATTCATGATCCGATTTTTATAACTGTGTATAATGTTGTGGCTCAGTATCAGCATAAAACCCGCAAGAATGATGAGATCGATACTTTTTGGTTCGAGGTACTCCACGATGCGACGAAAGTAAGACTGTCTCGATTCTTTTCTGTCCCACTCAAATATTTTGTACTCTATACCGTTCTCCTCAGCATACTGCAACCCCCCTGCCCTGGAATTATCTGAAATAACCGTAGCTATCTCACCATTGATTCTACCCGTCTGTACCTCTGTTAGAATGGATCTGAAATTAGAACCCCGTCCCGATATAAAAACGGCGATCTGTTTTTTCATCATGGAGACATCCTGCAAGATCTATTTATTTTTCCTACTGCTGGCCTGAATTTCACCCACGTGAATTGGTTTTTCTCCTCTTTTTTCGAGCCAGTATAGAAGGTTATTCTTCAGCTCTTTTTCCACCACGAGAACGAGGCCGACACCCATATTGAAGGTTTTTCTCATTTCGAGCTCATCGATATTTCCTGCCTTCTGTATGAGCGAAAAGATTGGCTGAGGTTTCAATGCATTCCAGAATATGTTGAGGTCCAGACCTGCGGGTAATATTCGCATCACGTTTCCCTCGATACCACCACCGGTTATGTGAGCGATTCCTTTTATCGGTATATCTTCAACGAGCTCGCAAACGAGCTTTGAATAAATTCTTGTCGGTATGAGAAGTTCCTCAATAAGCGACCTCTTGAGGATGTGAGGTTTGGATTTAAGAGGATAATTATTTAATTCAAAGAGCGCCTTCCTCGCGAGGCTCAGTCCGTTACTATGAATACCGCTCGATCGCAGTCCGACGAGGACATCCCCTGGAGCTATTGTGGAACCATTTATAATGCATTTTTTTTCTACAAGGCCGACTGCAAATCCTGCCAGCTCATATTCACCCGCTCGGTATAAACCGGGCATTTCTGCAGTCTCACCACCAAGGAGAATACAGCCAGATTGAGTACATCCTTCCAGGATCCCATCGATTATCCTTGATGCGGTATCGATATCGAGCGCAGAGGTAGCCATGTAATCGAGGAAAAAGAGTGGTTTTGCACCTACAGTAATAATGTCATTAACGCACATCGCTACAAGATCAATTCCGATCGTATCGTACTTGCCCGCTCTCTTGGCGAGGAGCAACTTGGTCCCAACCCCATCGGTGCTTGAAACGAGTACTGGATTGCGCATCTTTGGTAAGGTGAGCTCATACAGTCCCCCAAACCCCCCAATATTCCCTCGCTCATCCAGCCTCAGTTTCTTCTTTATCACATCAACAAGACGAGCCCCCTTGTCGATGTCTACACCCGATTCTCTATAGGTAAGACCCATATTCACCCTTCACTTCTGGGGTACAGCTGAAGGAGCATTTAACTACATTTCATTAACTTTGTAATCTTCAAGTAAAAGCTTTCCCTCATCGTTTTCCTCTATAACCGGAACAGGATAATCACCGTTAAAACAGGCATAACAGAGTTCGTCAAGTGATTTGCTCACCGCCTCAGATAAACCTTTGAGCGTTATGTATGTAAGGGTATCAACTCCGAGAAATGATCGAATGTCCTCCACAGTCTGTTTAGAAGCGATCAGCGTCCTTTTTTCCGATGTATCAATTCCAAAGAAACATGGGTGGGTTATTGGAGGAGAGCTGATATACAGATGAACCTCTCGAGCCCCTGCATCACGCAACATTTTGATGATTTTTTTGCTCGTCGTGCCACGTACAATTGAATCATCCACTACCGCGACTCTCTTTCCCCTCAGGGTACTCGAAATAGGATTTAATTTGATTGCTACCTTAATTCCACGTTCATCCGCTACAGGGTCGATAAACGTACGTCCCACATAGGAGTTTTTAAACAGACCTATTTCATAGGGTATCCCCGCTTCACGGGAAAAACCAATTGCAGTGGTAACACCGGAATCGGGAACGGGAATAACCACATCGGCATTAACCGTACTTGTCCGGGCAAGTTCCCTTCCCAACCTCTTGCGGACCTCATACACACTGATACCATCGATCACTGAGTCTGCTCGGGCAAAGTATATGTACTCAAAAACGCACAGTGCATTTCGACCACTTTTTTTGAATATCTGTGAATCCAATCCTCTTTCATCGATCTGAATCATTTCGCCAGGTTGTATATCCCTGACGAATCTGGCATTCATAGTATCAAGGGCGGTCGATTCAGATGCAACCACGTAGCCATTCCCAATTTTACCGAGACAGAGTGGCCTGAAACCAAAGGGATCCCTCACTGCTACGAGCTTTTCACCTGCAATCATAACGATCGAGTAAGCCCCATTTAGTCTATCGAGGGCTAACAGGATCGCCTCCCTTATATCCCGCGTTCGTTGCTTTGCGATCAGGTGAAGTATCAGTTCGGTGTCCGAGCTTGAGCGTATGAGCGACCCCCATTCAATGAGTTCATTACGCAGCTCCTTTGAGTTTACGATATTACCATTGTGAGAGATGGCCATCATGCCACCCCAGAACCGGGTAATTATGGGCTGTACATTCTGTTTATATCCCGAGCCTGTTGTCGAATATCGGACATGCCCAATGCCCACATTACCTACGAGCACATCAAAATCTTCGGGTTCGAATACATTGACCAACAACCCCCTGCCCCTCTTGATATGAATGTGCTCGTTCTTATACGTCGCGATTCCTGCACTTTCCTGACCCCGGTGCTGAAGTGCATATAGGCCACGATAGATCAAGCCGCTTGCGCAGAACTGGGGTTGGGGGCACACAATACCGATAATCCCGCACTTTTCTCGCAGTTTTTCTTCATGAGCAGAATTTTCAATCATGGGTAACTTCCTTATACTGGTTGCACTCCTCTTTGATTATCTTCACCGTTTTTTTCCAGATCGCTTTTATCGTTCGGGTTCTCTGTGGTGCTCTTCCAATGTATAGAGCGGGATTTTTCTGTAAATCTCTCCATACCTCCATACTGGTTATCGCACTGAGATTCTCATTCTCACCGATTACCTCAAAAACACTCTTTCCCTCACTTTCAGCCTTGAGCGTCGCCTCTTTCACGATGGCATGTGCGTCAGAAGCTCCTCTAGAGGAAAGTAAAATATAGAGCGGCTCAGCGAGAAACATTCCATCGGTCAAATCTATATTCCTCTTGAGGTTTGTATAATCGATAACCAGTTTCTTGAACTGTTTTATGAGTCTGTCGACGGAAAGAGTAAAACCAGTGATAATTTCCACTATAAATCTGCTCGAGGCAGAATTGGTAAGATCACGCTGATGTTCTGAAATCTGATCATAGTACCGCGTAAGTATTCTGGGAACGAATTCCTTCCACATCGATTTTACATGCTCGAAATTCCAGGGATTCCTCTTATGGGGCATTGTGGAGGATCCAACCTGGCCCTTTTCGAATTTTTCACCCATCTCTCCAATCTCTGTTCTCTGCAGATGCCGCATATCATCAGCAATATGAGCGAGTACACCGAAGGCCGATATCACTGCATGAACAACATCGAGCATAAATTCCGGTTCGATAATCTGTGATGAAAAGTTTGCAGGTTTCAGGCGAACTTCATTCAGAACGTCTTCCTCGAATTTCCTCGGGTCGTCAAATAGCAGGGAAGATGCATTATACGCACCCACTGCTCCGCTGAGCTTTCCTCTGAGGTTTTTCACAGATTCTGTAATTTGCTTTACTCTCCCACCGAAACGGTCCACATATCCGGAAAAGAGATATCCCACGGTAATGGGTATGGCATGCTGTCCATGGGTTCTTCCAATTTGAACCGTTTCCGCCTCAGTTTCCGCTCTATCGATGAGTATGTCGAGAAGTTCGACGCATTTGGGAATAACAATCTTGAAAAACACATCCCTTACACGCAAAGAGTACGCCGTTGCGGTTATATCCTCAGAGGTTGCAGACAGGTGAATATAGGGTGCAAGCTCCTTGCTTACATACCGCTGCATTACGTTTACCAGAGCCCGAATATTGTGTTTTGTTTTCGATTCTTCCTCATACACATCTTCGGGTGTTACCTTCCTATACGCATTGATTATCTGTTCTCTCGATCCCTTTGATACTAATCCCCACCGTTCCATAACGATGATTATTGCCGCTTCAACAGCTGCTTCGTATCTGATGACCGATCGTTCGGATAGATAGTCGGAAAGCTCGTCGATTAGTTTGGTGTTACTGCTGTAATAACGCGCGTCGAGAGGACTTATATTTAAAAAAATATCTTTCTGCACTGAGATACTCCTTTTTTAAAAGGTTTCCTGTATAGAGATAATGATAAAAACAGATTGATAGAGATGAGGGTATAGACTTTAGCTGCCGGTATATATTTCAACTCTTGGTGAAATCTTTATCTTTTTGCACGATACTTCGACGCTGTAGCTCTCGAAAATTTTTAAGTTTATCACCGATACCTTGGTCAGTCAGTGCAAGAATCTCAGCTGCAAGAATTGCGGCATTCCTTCCTCCATTAAGAGCCACAGTCGCAACCGGTATCCCCGGAGGCATCTGTACAACGGAGAAGAGAGCATCTAAGCCCATGGCTGGTGATTTGAGAGCAACTGGAACGCCGATAACAGGGAGGGTGGTATAGGAGGCTACTACTCCCGGTAGTGCAGCAGCCATTCCCGCAATGGCGATAAAAACCTTGACTCCCCGTTTTTCCGCATCTATTACATACTCTTTAAGCAAAGCCGGTGTGCGATGCGCAGATATAATTCTCTTTTCAAAGGGTATGTCAAAGTCTTTTAGAATCGAGGATGCGCCATCGAAAACTTCTATATCTGAATTACTTCCAAGTATGATGGAGACAGCGCTCACGTTCCCCTCCCCTCTAATTCTGTATACAATCGATTGGATTATAAAGTTAATTGACCTCTATATCAAGAAAAGAATTTATTTCTGTTAATATCTTTTCTCTCACATTGGAGACAAGACCATCAACGTTTACCTGTTCGCGTGTACCTGTTTTCCTGTTGATAAGCTCAACCCTATTTTTTTCCAATCCACGATCTCCAATGGTAACTCGGAAGGGAATGCCTATAAGATCAGCATCTTTGAATTTGACACCAGGCCGTAAATCTCGATCGTCAAGGAGAACCTCGAAGCCCTCATCAGTCAGCTTCCTATATATTTCGTCACAAACCTCCTTCGTCTTGCCACCATATTTAATGGGAAGGAGATAGAGGTGAAATGGCGCAATTGAAATTGGCCATATGATACCGTTTTCATCATGATTCTGCTCAATCACAGCGGCTACTGTACGCTCTACGCCGATGCCATAACAACCCATAAGAGGCACTTTTGTCTGACCATCCTCATCAAGGTAAGTAACAGAGAATGCCTTGGTATACTTGTCCCCAAGTTTAAAGATATGACCGAGCTCAATCCCCCTGAATATCTTTATCCTTCCCTCGCAATTCGGGCAGAGGTCTCCCTCCCTTACTAATCGAATATCGGTATAGTCCTTCGGTATGAAATCTCTTTCAGAATTGACGTTTCTGTAATGATAGTCGACCTTATTGGCACCGGTTACGCCTCCTCTGATGCTCTTAACACTTTGATCTGCAACAATAGTTATCCCATCGATGCCAATTGGACCCGCAAAACCAAGTGGTACACCAAGCTTACCCTTTACCTCATCGTACTCGGCTTTTTCAATTTCGGATACGCCCAGATAATTCTTCAGTTTTGTTTCATTGACATCGAGATCTCCTCTGATGAGTGCCATGATGAATATTTTCGATGCTTCTTTCGTATCTTTTTTGTTTTTCGAATCCACAACTCCGGAGTCAACTGAATAGAGCAGAGATTTTATGAAATAGTGGGGTTTCATCTCAAGAAATTTTTCAAGATCAGTAATAGTTTTTACATCCGGTGTATTGATCAATGAAAGCTCCCCCGTATCGGTATAATCGATGTTATCATCCTTACAACTTGCTTTCTCCCTGTTTGCCACATAACCGCATTGGGTACATTGAGCAATCTCTTCCTCACCGACAGCTGCGGGGACCATGAATTCCTCTGAAGCGGAACCTCCCATAGTGCCCGAATCCGCTGCCACTGGTATGGTGCTCAGCCCACATCTTTTAAAAATTCTCCGGTATGCTATTGCCATATCATTGTATGTTTTCTCCAATGATAATTCGTCCGATGCGGAGTGAAATGAGTATGCATCTTTCATAATGAAGGATTTTGCACGCATTACGCCAAACCGAGGCCGGATTTCGTCTCTGAACTTCAGTCCTATATGATAGACTGTCATCGGCAGATCTCGATATGATTTTATATGATCCTTTAGAAGAAAGGTAAATACCTCTTCATGGGTTGGTGCAAGAACGAAATCCTGCGTAGTTCTGTCCCGTAGCCGAAAAAGCTCTGCGCCCATGGAATACCAGCGGTCACTTTGTTTCCACAGATCACCGGGAATCAAAACGGGTAGGAAATACTCATTGCCACCTATGCGATCCATCTCTTCCCTTATGATTTTTTCAACTTTTTTTAATACTCTATTGCCTAGTGGGAGAAAAGAATAGAGGCCGCTGGAAAGCTTCTTGACGATGCCTGCCCTGATCATGAGTATATGGCTCTGAATGGCCGCATCCTTCGGTGCTTCCTTTTCTGTTGGAATGAAGAAACTGCTGAAACGCATGGGCACCCCAGATGATGCAAGTATGCAAAAAGATAATAACAGTCCACTTGAAGTGCAAACTGAATTCAAATAAATCCCTTCTTCAGCTTTTTTTATTGATAAACAAGGAAGAACCGTATATTATTGCAGTACTTTTCTGCACTTTACAACACAACATTCGGGAGGAAAGTATGCGTAAGAATGCCATAATCGCCTTGTTACTACTGCTCTTTTTAATGCCCGTTTCCACCTCCTTTGCAGTCACGTCGATAATCGGTGCGTGGGGATATTTTACGACCCCTACCACCGCTACTCCGGGAAAGGGAAAGATTAACATTGCCACCGGATTCATATTAGGTCCGAACAATATATTCGTTGCTGTAAATACAGAAATACTATCGAACTGGGAGCTCTCCGCCGGTAAAGAATTTCCCGTTTCTGAAAATACCGATCTTGGACTTACGCCTTATATACTCGGTTCAAAATACAAGTTCTATGGCAAAGAACAAAAGAGTCTCCAAATAGCTGGAGGAGGTTACGTAGAATTGCTCGGAGATGCAGCAGGATTGGACGGAACCCCCTTTGATATATACATTGTCCTCAGTGATTATGCAGGAAAGCTAGGAATTGTAAATACGGGACTAGGCTATACTTTTGGAATAGACGCGGGGTACGCGATAAATTTCTTCTTTAATATGAAGTGGCCTCTTGTTAAGGACAAACTCTTTCTTATTCAGGAATTTACCAATCATAGCGTAAGGCAAGGGGGTGAATTAGCGTGGGATTCACAAAGAGGTGTTTTTAATCTCGGACTCCTTTTTGATTTCAAGGATTTTGTGAAATTCAACCTCGTTACCTATGATATACTCGATGATTTCATTACAGTAGGATTTGGTGCAGAATTTAGTATCAATGCATTCTAATAAGGCCACTGTTCAAGTGCCACTAAAAAAGAGACCGGAAGTGAGTTATGTTACACTTCCGGTCCTTCCCTTCCACTGCAGCTTCGCATACGGCGGTATATGGAAGCTAGATTAAGTTCATCCTGTTTTTAAATTGATTAAATTCGAATTCTTTTCTCCGTAAAATTTCCTTTGGGATTACCCTTATCCTTCGTTTTCTTTTCATTACCCTATCGATCTTTTTCACAAGTTCCAGATCCATCGAGTGACCAGCCTTATGAGCGATAAAATGACCTGACAATCGATAGCCGATCAGCGCCAGGTCTCCTATAAGATCAAGTATTTTGTGTCTCACGCATTCATTTGAGAATCGGAGACCTTCATTGATGAGACCATCCTTAGTAAAAACCAGTGCATTATGGAGGGAGCCTCCAAGGGCCAGGTTGTTCTCTTTCAAATGTTCGATTTCCTCATAAAAACCAAAGGTTCGAGCGGGAGCAATGGAATGTTTAAATGTTTCCCTATCAATCGAGAAATGAGCAGTCTGCGTCCCAATTGCCTCGCTCTTCAGTGAAAAATCAATGGTGTAGGTTACTTTGAACTGGCTGTTCGGAAGCGCAACAAGGTAACTACCGCTTTCTTCAACCCAAATAGGGTACGGTATTTGAAATACATCCTGCAGTCCATTTTGTGCAAGTACACCCGTTTTTTCGATAATATTTACGACTTTTCTGGCTGAACCGTCAAGAATCGGCATCTCCTGCCCTTCTACCTTAACAAGAGCATTGGTAACTCCAAAAGCATAAAATGCAGCCATAAAATGTTCTACCGTCTTGACATTAAACGAACCACTACCAATGGTAATTGCATTGCTTGTATCGAGAATGTTACTGTAGTGTGCTTTTACCCTCTGCATGTCTTCACTTGCAAGAGGAAGAAACACGATCCCCGTATTAACCGGTGCTGGTAAAATTATAACCTTTGTTTTCTCCCCGTTATGTAATCCGATTCCATTGAGTTCCAGTGTATCTTTCACTGTACTCTGAAGCAACATTACAGATCTCTCCTCTTAATCTACTTCTAAATAGATACAAATATATTAAATCTTTATATTATCTGAATTAAAAAAACATGTTGGATAGGATGACTTATGATTAGAACAATTGTGGTAAAAAGTACACAAAGATGTTCTTTTTTAACACGCCTCTTACAGTGAGGCTCGATTGAAATCCGATATATCTATATCACCTATTTGAAATAATCTGACATCAAGTTCCTGATTTATCAGTGTGGTTGTATAACTTATCTCAAGGAATCGGTCATTATTCTGCACGGTTATTTTCTTCGGAAATTGGATATCTTGAAGTTTTAAATAATTGTTAAAAACCAGCTCATACGAACCGTGTGCAAGTTTGAAGAGTATCCGAATAGGGAGTAATGTTTCGTTAAAAAAAACATCCTGTGTAAAATCGCCATTATCAATTTGGAGTGTATATGCATCGACCGATGAAACGATTCCACTTCCTGTACCAGTATATACCTTTCCCAAAAGTGAAGGAATGAGGATCTCCTTTGGAATATCCAAGCCTGTCAGTTTTTCAATATCAAGGCTGGAGTACTGCAGTCTGTAATACTCCTTCTTTGTGTACAGTAAAGCGATAATCTCTTCCTCATTTCTGACAATCGTAATAACCGGTCTTTTGAAGACATAATCCGTAAGCTCGAGCCTGAGTCTTTCTGTCCTATCGTCAACAACAACAAATGCCCTGAAACTCAATGTTTTTGAGCTGTCCTTATATAAGAATAATGCCTCTGCATCGATTGTTTTAACACTGTCATTATACTGGCTCAATCTACCGAGCAGTACCGAACTGCTTTTCTGCTCATCTGCTTCTCTTTCCATCTTTGATGCGCATGATACTACTGTGAAGAGAATTAATGGAGTGAACAGGAGATGCGTCAATTTTTTCAAGGATTAACCTCAGTTTTTGCTCTTCTAATTTTATTTTGGATGATTTCACTGTACTTCAAATTCAATGCTTCCTGCCATGCCTCAACCGCCTTATCTACCAATCCAATCTTATAATATACATCTCCAAGATGTTCATAAATTACGTAATTCTCCGCATCGGTTAAATCAATATATTTTATTGCACTTTCCAAATACGTTCTCGCCTTGTCATACTCTGAAAGCCTAAAGTAAACCCACCCCATACTGTCAAGATAAGCACCGTTTTCAGGATCAATGGCGAGAGCCTTTTCTATATAAAGTCGGGCTTCCTGAAGTCGGATATTACCATCGGCAAGAAGATATCCAAGATAGTTCAAAGCAGATGCACTCGAGTCGTCAAGTTGAACCGATCTATGAAGATAGTGTATAGCATCTTCAATCATTCCAAGACGTTCATATGAAACACCTAGGTGAAAATAGTAACGAGCATTATTCTCGTTTAGTCGTATAGCTCTTTGGAGAGCATCAATAGCGTTTTGATAATCTTCGATTATACGATATTCAATTCCAAGAAAATAGTAGAGCTCATCATTTTGTGGAAAATATTCCAGAGCCGAACGAAAGCTGCGTATTGCTTCCTCGTGGTTTCCCATCTCGTCGTAACTAATACCCAGTTTGATGAGAACATCGCCTTTCTCATCGGTTTTCTGCAAGTAATACTCATACTCCTTTATTGCCTTATCAGTGATACCAAGGGAACTGTATATATCACCGAGCAAATATCGATTTTCAAGATGCTCATGATCAATCTGTTTTACCCTTTCAGCTTCTTTGCGTGACTTTTCATAATGATGAATACTATAAAGGCTCTTTGCAAGCATGAAGCGCCATCTCTTCTCCGCATGGAGGTCTCTTATCTCTTCTGCGATCCTGATCAGACCGTTGAGGGCGGTGATGTCGTTCGGATCTTCAACAAAGATCGTTTCAAATAGTAGCCTCGCCTCTTCAAAATTACCCTCTGAAAAAAGACGTATTCCCTTTGTGGTTGGTGATACTTTTTCCCAGTTTTCAATCCTTTTTAATACCGGTGCTGGATTCTGACCTTCTATAAAAAGACCTTTTGCATAGTCTTCGAGTGTCTCCCCTTTTAGCAAGTTCTTATTATCGAGTTTCTTAAATATTTCCAGGGCTTCTGAGGTGTCTCCCATGCTGAGGTATATATAAGTTAAATAAAATAGCGCCCGCTCATTGTCAGGTTCAATCTTCAGCACCCGTTCGTACTCGCTTTTTGCGAGAGAAAGTGCACCTCTTTTCGTATAGAGATAGCCCAAATTGAGTGCAATATCGACTGACTCAGGATCGAACAACAGTATTTTCCCGTAGATATTAATGAGCTTTTCTTCATCCTCAACAGCATTGTAGGCTTCAGCAAGAAAAAACAATGCCTGGAGATTATCCGGCTCAATCTCCAGCAACTTTTCAAGATGGGGTATTGCCATGTCGTATTTACTTTCATCAATATAAATAAAAGACAGGACTCGCATTGCAGATTCATTTTCAGGATCAAGTCTTATTGCCATCAATCCATATTTCTCTGCATTTTCACGATCGCCCTTTAGGTTCGCTATCTCGGCAAGTATCGCATAGAGGGCAGAAGGGGGGTCATCCTCATGCAGGAGGCTCATTTCAAACTGGTCAAGTGCCCTTTCCAAATCATTGTTGTAGAGGTAATAGTATCCCATTGAAAAATGGGTAAGTGACCTGTTCTCTGCATACACTGTTACTGTAGTCCAACCTGAAGCAAGAAAAAAAACCGTTATGAATGGAAGCAACTTTTTCATTTATTATATTCTATCTCTAGTCATCGACTCTTTATTAATTTAACGTGACTTCTAACAAGTACACTCTCGATTAATATCGTATCTTTATTGTACTTCACTCTATAATTTAATAAAAAGCTCATGAAGAAATAAGAGAAAAGACCACAGGATACAGCACGAACTGGTATGAACAGAATGCCTGAGCTTTCTTAGAATATAGCTTTCACAAACCTCCCCGTTGAAGGGAGTTCCCCAACGAGTGGATTTATATATTCTCTGAATTTTCTCTCGTCAATCGAACCCTCCTGTGTGATCCATTCTTTCGGAAAGCTCTTCGTATGCTTTTGCACACTCTGCAGGGGGGTAACAAAAGTTTCGACTTTATATATACCATCCTCATCGACCCGGCGAATTGCAATGCTGCCTTCGTCAAAATTATCCCTAGATGCTGCTATAACTGCCTCTACTCCAACTCGATAAGCCTCACGTGCATCAACTTGTGATACTGCAAGGGGAAACGATCGCTGGGGGTAACCGAGTGTATCTGCTCTGACCCTGCCTATGTTCAGTGAGCTCTTTATAATAATAGATAATAAATCACCCATCATGCCTGTTCCACTCAGACTGACGTTACCGTGTGAATCAACTTCTACGGCTTTACTATCAGCATTTGGGAGATATTTTTTTGGAAGCGAAATATTTATAAATGAGTTCAACCATGTGGATATGTACTCCGGTTTTTCACCATCTTTCAAATTGTAAATTCCCTGCCTATTAATACCTTCTGAAATTGCAACAAGCGCTCTTCCATGTTCTTTAAATGTCTGATCAATATCTGCTAAGAATCCATCTATATCAAACGGTTGTTCCGGTATATAAATGAGATGTGGCCCATCCTTTGGATATTGCCTCGCAAGAATACTGGCAGAGGTAAGAAATCCGGCATTTCTCCCCATAACAACGTTGATCTTCACTCCCTTCAAGGCTCTATTGTCCTCATTATCGCCGATAAAGGCGCAGGCGACATAACGGGCTGCACTTCCGAATCCCGGGCAGTGATCTGTCACCAGAAGATCGTTGTCAATTGTTTTGGGAATGTGAACCACACGGAGATCGTACTTTTCACTAGCAGCGAAGCTATTAATAAAGTAAGCAGTCTCAGCAGAATCATTACCTCCGATATAAAAGAAATACCTGACGTTCATTTTCTTGAAATTATCAAATATCCTTTTGCACTCGTCACTGGTAGGCTTATGCCGTATCGAACCGAGTGCTGCAGCTGGTGTCTGTGAGATCTGGTTGAGTACAAAGTTCGGCTGTTCGAAGAGTGGGACATATTCATTTTGGAGCATTCCCTGGATGCCATGCCGGGCTCCGTAAAACTCCCGTATCTCCGCATGTTTACGTGCTTCCATTATTGCACCGATGAAACTTCTATTTATAACAGCAGTTGGACCTCCTGATTGTCCGATTACTGCGTTTCCCCTTGGACCAGGCATGTCGTGCCTCCATGCTTAGGTGATTTTGATAGTTATGTGGTCTTTCAAATTATAATTCGACGTTCATCGAACTAATAATATAACAATTGATGGGAGGGAAAAGAAAAAAATATGGTCAGAATCGAATATTTCGGGTAAACATCGGTTTTATATCTGAACCATAGTAGATTTCAAGAGTAGCCCATCCCGGCAGATCTTCCTCATTGAATAAAAAAATCGTAGAAATACTCTCTCCTGGTTGGAGAACCGTGTCCCCCTCAACATTTTTCTGGAAAGTCAGAGGATCTCCATTTCTAGGTAGGATCATCACACGAACAGGGTTGGAATCTCCCAAACTCATTTTTTCATCTGAACTGTTCCTAATGGTGAAACCAACGAGGATTTTTTTCCCTCTTATTCCAGTCACGTTTAGCTCAAAGGAAATATCATGCTCTTCTTTCTCGAGGTATATATTAGCAGGCCTGTTAATCAGATAATAGACGAGGGCAATGATGATAAGATCAATAAATATTATTATCAAGTTTCGTCTTCGTTTTTTACCTATACGAAGGGATCTTCCTCCAGCCGTACTTCGGCGAAATCTCTTTAAGCGCTGCTCCCTGTCATAATGAAATTTCACCTCTTCTCGGTCACTATTTCCATCATTTCCAGCTTCCATTAATGATATTTCCTCAATTTCTTGAAAGCTTCAGGGAGCATCAAAATAAGATCTCCGGCACCGACACAATCGGAATAGAGTTTTTCTCCTGCAATTCTCCCGCACTCCGTATGCAACCAGACCCCGGCAATGGCTGCATCCTTCCCGGAAAGTCCTCTTGCCATAAGAGAACCAATAATACCGGACAGTACGTCACCGCTCCCCCCTTTGGATAAAGCGGAAACTCCTCCATTATTAATAAATACCTTCCCCTCCTCCGTTGCAATCATGCTAACAGCATCCTTTAAAACTACCGTTACTCCATATTTCTTTGCAAATTCTTGGGCCACTTCCTTTTTGTGAGCCTTGACATCTTCATTTGTAAGACTGGTAAGTCTTGCCATCTCTCCAATGTGGGGCGTTATGACTACTTCTGCCACCTTATTTTTAAGTATTTCTGGATTTGCTGCAATATTGTTTAATCCGTCCGCATCGATGAGTACTTTTTTATCAAGGTTTATGATATGTTTAATTATTTGGGAGGCAGCGGGAAAAATTCCTAGACCAGGTCCTATTATAAGGGCATTATGCCGCCCAAACAGTTTAATGTAATCAAGATCTCCGGGCAGGTTCTCAATCTCCCCAGGAAAATAACCTGCAATAATCTCGTCTGGCTTTACAATATCTCTCCCCTTTGAAAAATAGACAGTGACGAGACCGCTGCCTCCACGTGATGCTGCCCGTGCTGCAAGAAGCGAGGCTCCCTCATAACCTAGTCGGCCCCCTATGACCCCAAGATGACCGTATGAACCTTTGTGAGAATCTCCCCTTCTTTCTGGTATAAGGGCGTCGACCATGGCCGTATCTATAAAGAACAGGGAATCAGCCATTTTTTCCACAGCCTGCAAGGGGAATCCAATATCGAGAATCCTTACCTCACCTGCAAGTTCCTTGCCCGGAAAATCGACTAAACCAAATTTAAGTATTCCAACGGTGTATGTGGCACGGGCATGTACTGCCAGTAATTCCCGCTGTCCCCCATCGGCATCGACACCTGATGGCATATCAATGGATATAACAGGAACGCTTTGTTTATTAACTGCTTCGATAGCCGTCTTTATCATACCTCGGGGCATACCTGAGAAGCCGATACCGAGAAGTGCATCTATGTAAAAGCAGTATCCGGACAATTTTTCATTATTTCTATCCCATCCCTCAACACTTGAAAGATCTTCCACCTGAACATCAAAAAGAGAAAGTCTTTTAAAGTTCTCCAGTGCAATACCTCTCAGTTTCTTCCAAGAAACAAAAAGAAATACGCACACGGAGTAACCCCTCCTCTTCAGGTGCCGTGCAATTACGAATCCATCTCCTCCGTTGTTCCCACCCCCACAGAGAACTGCGATTCTTGCCGATTTCTCAGGTGTAAAATCCTCAATGAAGCTGTTTACAAATTCGAATCCTGCGTTTTCCATGAGCAATTCATCAGATATATGAAAGTCGTGGATGGCAATTCTGTCGATTTCCTGCATCTGGGCCCGGTTAACGATTCGCATTTTTAAATCCCTCTATCTTCTCGATTATAAACTCTCTCAACGTCTGTTTTTCCCGCTTGTCGTAGATTAGCCTATCACTCCTCCATCGATAGAAATGAACTTTTGATCCGTTAATTTTGATCGCTGAAACAGAGCCATCAAGCGCAACGGCGAGATTTGTCCACAATCCGTCCTCATCGAAGACAAAACTACGCTGTGTGACAACATTTCCGTTGGGATCGCGTATTGATATCACTGACTTATGCTTATCAACATACTTCCAGAAAAAGCAGTTTAACAGGCCATCTATACCGAGGAACTCCTCTGTTGTTTCAACGCTGTTATTCATGCTCGTCTCCCATTTGTGTGACCGTTCCTCCGAGCCTGATTTCAAATCATAGAAGAGCAATTCATAGTAGAGAAGATCACGGGCCACTTCCATCTCGGATGTTTTTCCCTCCATTTCCTCCTTATAGTGTTCAATGTTCTCGATCTCTATTTCCTCGCCCCAGAGATCCTCCTCTTTCCTTATTTCCAACGTATCATGAGAAGTATCATAAAGTGAAATCCAGTAAACGATCTTATCAGGTATCTCCGTTGGGATGACATTCATAACGAAGTATGCCTTCCCCTCAAGGTCTTTTTCTCCGATGATGTCATCATTCGTAATAGTATAAGTATCAATTCTCGTTCCATCCTGATCATAGTTATAATAAGTCCAATTCTCCCAATTATCGTCACCGGTGAGCACGATAAGATTGCCCTCTTCATCGACATCTATGCTATACACATAGTAGAAGGGTTCTGAATCCACTCCATTTATTCCGATCTTGTGCACAAATGTACCGAGACGGTCGAATTTCAAGATATATGACATGTACTGTTCTTCATATTCCGTTTCGGTGTCGGCACTATCATCGATACTGATTATATCTATTACCGTTTTCACCTCCTTTTTCTGAATAAATACATTTTCCACGTATACGTTGTTCTCATTATCAATTGCAATTCTGCTTATCTCGTCGAAATCGTAATACTTTTTCTGCTTCGTCCTGAGAATCGACCCTTCATCCTCTTCAACTGTATCCATATCTCCGTCAGAAATAATCATGATCACATCACCAGGCGTCGTAATTTTCATTATCTTCTGATTGACCGGATCAACAACGAAGAAGAAACCGTTTCGAAAAATAACATGGCTTGGACCTAAGAATCTCCCGCTACTTTCCCGCAGGATACCAATTTCCTCTTCCCCGTTTCCGATTGGAATGGAAAAGAGGTGTTCCTTGTTCAGTTCAACGATTCTTTTATTCTCACAGCTGGATATCGCTATTGAGAGCAGAACTGCGAGCAAAATCGTCAACCGAATGTTTATTTTCAATTTTCTATTCATCGCTTAATCATTTGAGTCCTTTTGGGATAATTTGTTTCTAACCTGAATCATTCCTATTGTAATAAATTTCGGCTAAAGGATAAACATATATATGAACTAATGATGGGTTTCATTTCAGTTCGCCCTATGTACTCACAGCAGGGTGAATTTTTACAAATTGATTTTTACTCTTACCAATAGTACATTTGTCACATGAAAAATCCTATTGTAAAGATTTTTGGTAGTAGAAATGAACGTGAGCTCAAGGCACTTCTGCCCATAGCTCAAAAAGTAAATAAACTCGAGGACGAGATACAATCTCTTTCCGACGAGGCACTCAGGTCTAAAACGGATGAGTTCAAGAAGCGGTACGTCGATGGCGAGACGCTTGACGATCTTCTGCCTGAGGCGTTTGCCGTAGTTCGCGAGGCAGCCAAGAGAACGGTCGAAATGAGGCATTTTGATGTTCAGATTATGGGTGGTGTTGTCCTCTATCAGGGCAAGATTGCTGAAATGAAAACCGGGGAGGGAAAAACACTTGTTGCCACATTACCCCTCTATCTGATAGCCCTAGAAGGAAAAGGTACCCACCTCATCACTGTTAACGATTATCTTGCCAAACGTGATGCCACATGGATGGGGCCCATATACGAACTCCTCGGTCTAAGGGTTGCCTATCTTTATCATGATATGCCACAGGACGAAAGAAAGAAGGCATACGAAGCTGATATTACCTACGGAACAAATAATGAATTTGGATTTGATTATCTGAGAGACAATATGGCTGACAGTACCGAACTAATGGTGCAGCGGGGCCATTACTATGCAATCGTCGATGAAGTCGACAGCGTGCTTATCGATGAGGCGAGAACGCCCCTCATTATTTCAGGGCCAACTGATTCGGACTCTCATCTCTACACTGAGATGAATTCGCGTATCAGCAATCTCGTTTCACGGCAGAAATCGATTGTAAATCGTTATTTAAAAGAAGCGGAAACCTTTCTCAACCAAAGAAACACGGAAGATGCTGGAAAGAGGCTGCTCCAGGCCGAGAAGGGGGACCCGAAAAACAAGAGGCTTTTAGAATTCAAGGAAAATCCGGAAAACATCAAACTTATCCAAAAAACAGAATTTTTATACAATCAGACCAAAAGTATATCGCAGATAGAAGAGGAACTCTATTTTGTAATCGAAGAAAAGGGCCATTCGGTGACCATTACAGAACGAGGAAGAACTGCCCTTGCTCCATCGAACCCTGAAAAGCTGATTCTTCACGATTATACCGATAAAATAGCTCAGCTCGACAGTTCAGGACTTTCGAAGGAGGAGATATATACTAAAAAAGAGGAGCTCGAAAAAGAGTATCTCGAGGCCTCTGAGCGGCTCCATATTATCAACCAGCTCCTAAAGGCGTATTCACTTTATGAGAAGGACGTGGAATACGTCGTCAGCGATGGGAGAGTAATAATAGTTGATGAGTTCACCGGACGCCTCATGCCGGGTAGAAGATTTGGTGAAGGACTACATCAGGCAATCGAGGCGAAAGAAAATGTACCCATTGAGAGAGACACACAAACATTAGCAACCGTAACGATTCAAAATTATTTTCGCCTCTACCAAAAACTCGCAGGAATGACCGGTACTGCTGAAACTGAGGCTGAGGAGTTCTTAAAAATATACGGCCTCGATGTAATCGTAATTCCAACCAATGAACCTGTTATACGCAAAGATCATCCAGACCGAATTTACCGCACCGCGAAGGAGAAATGGAAAGCGATCGCTGATGAGATCGAGCAGTGTTACCAAGGAGGGCAACCGGTACTCGTCGGTACCATATCAGTTGAGAAGTCCGAACTGCTCTCTAAAATTCTTAAAAAACGCAGAATTGATCATCAGGTTCTAAATGCCAGATATCACGAAAAGGAAGCACAGATTATTGCGAGGGCCGGCCAGCAATCGGCTGTGACCATTGCAACCAATATGGCAGGAAGAGGCACCGATATCAAGCTCGGGGAAGGTGTCGTAAAAAACGGTGGCCTTCACATTATCGGAACTGAAAGACATGAGGCTCGGCGTATCGACAATCAGCTGCGAGGAAGAAGCGGAAGGCAGGGAGATCCAGGCTCTTCACGTTTCTATCTTTCCCTGGAAGACGATCTCATGCGTCTGTTCGGTTCAGATAAGATTTCAAATATCATGCTAAGAATGGGTATGGAAGAAGATCAAAATATCGACTCTTCGTTGGTGAGCAAAGCAATCGGAAGTGCCCAGAAAAAGGTTGAAAATCGAAATTTTGAGATAAGAAAGCATCTCCTTGAATATGACAATGTGATGAATGATCAACGAAGCTATATTTACGGCAGGAGAATGGAATTCCTGAAAAATGAAAATATAGAGGAAGAGATAAAAAACACAATTGCCGAACTTATAGAATCTAAACTGGAAGAAATGGAGCTCCCAAGGTCGGGCATACCTGTTTCACTCTCTGGAGAAATATCGGACTGGCTCCTAGAGCTCACGAGAAGCGATATGGAAATTGATCTCGGTTTAAAGGATGAAATTTCACTCGATGAGTTGCGTGATAAGCTCATTGCATTCGCCGAAGAGTCTTTGAGAAAAAAAACCTTGGAGTTCGGAGAAGAAATAGCATCACATATAGAAAGATTCATGACTCTTCAATCGATAGACAAAAGATGGAAGGAGCACCTCTATGAAATGGATGGATTACGGGAGGGGATAGGATATCAAGCCTATGCACAGAAAGATCCACTCATAGAGTACAAGTTTCAATCGTTTAATATTTTTCAGGAGCTTATAAGAAATATAAATACAGATATCATCAGAAACCTGTTCAGAGTACGAGTTGCACCGACCATCAAGAGACCCTCAATATGGCAGATAAACAAGGTGCAGCATGATGCGTATGGACAATTTCGCGCTCGTGACAGCTACCCCGAACCAGGGCAGGAGGTTTCTGAAACGGGTCCTTCGGTTGCCACTGCAGTTGCTGCACCACCCAAAGCGCAACGTACGCAGATCGTTGTGGGTAAGAAGGTGGGAAGGAATGAACCATGTCCATGCGGCAGCGGTAAAAAGTATAAATACTGCTGCGGCAGATAGGGATTTTATAGAATACCTACATTCTGTATCTGAAACCCTGTACTTTTCTAAAAATCTAAATCCTATTCAACCTTAAGCTGTATTTCTTATTTTCATTTGACTTTGATAATAGCGTAACCTATGATGAGAATATGATACACCTTGAATACGCAAGGATACCAATTGACATACTGGAAGAAATAATTGCACTTGGAAAGGGGTATAAAACCGAATTTCAAGAAAAACTTCCATCTATGACCAGAATAGCACAAACCATTTGCGCCTTTTCCAATACAAAAGGTGGGAATTTGTTTATTGGGATTAGTGAAAACGGAGACACAGTGTCAATAAATGATAAGTATTCTGAAGTAGAAAAGATTGAAAGGGCAATTACTCTTTTGATCCCAAAGCCTGACGTTACTGTTCAGGCTGTTGAATTCAAGAGGAATGAATTAATACTAGTGCAGGTGGGAGAGTGTGTAAATAAACCCTGTTATGTCACCCTCGAGGATCATAAAACCGCCTATATAAGGGCTGGAGACAAAAACATTCCCGCATCAAAGAAAATACTCAAAACATTTATTAAAAACAGCCCTAAGAGGAGGAATGAAAAAAGGGATAGGTATAATGGTTAGTGTTATCATACCAACGTACAACAGGGCCCATCTGCTGAAAAGAGCGGTTGATTCAGTTACATCACAAACTCACAAAGATTTGGAATTGATCGTTGTTGATGATGGATCCATCGATAATACAGTCGATGTTGTAAAATCTATTAAAGAAACCGTCCAATACTTCTCTATACCCCACTCTGGTGTTAGCAAAGCGCGCAACACTGGCATCGAGCATGCACAGGGAGAATGGATAGCATTTCTCGATTCAGATGATTATTGGCTCCCTATGAAACTTGCAAAGCAGCTTGAGTACCTCGATACACGAAAGCCTCCAAATCACAGCTATCCTCGTTATCGACTCTGCCACACCGATGAGATATGGATTAGAAATGGCAAACGGATCAACCAGGGAAAGAAACATCAAAAGCATGAGGGCTGGTTTTTTAAACCCTCGCTCCATCTTTGCCTTATCAGCCCCTCATCGGTGCTGATTCACCGGAGCGTGTTCGAATCGGTAGGTAGATTTGACGAAAGCTTTGAATACGTGGAGGATTATGATCTCTGGTTAAGGATTTGTTCACGTTACCCAGTTGGCTATTTAGACGAAAAACTCATCGTAAAGATCGGAGGGCATGGAGACCAGCTTTCAGGTAAAATAGATGGTATTGAATATTTCAGGCTAGAGGCTCTTGAAAAAATTATTCTAGAGGGTAATTTGAAGAGCGAATTTCTTCATGAAGCGATTGATGTATTTAACCAGAAAACTAAAATTTACATCGAGGGATGTAAAAAAAGGGGCAAGCTAGAAGATATAGAGGAGCTGCAAAAAAGAGTGGCCTCCCTGATTGAAAATGCACGGGTTGCTTCGCCTTAAATATTGAACAAAAGCTACAGGCTGAGTTATGAAAAAGATACTCATTATCGATGATGAAAAACCGGTACGAGATGTACTGAATATCGCTCTGACTGAAGAGGGATACCTGTTGTCTGTGGCAGCCAACGGCAAACAGGGTCTGCAAATATTTCAAGAGGAAGAACCTGATATCGTGATAACCGATGTTATGATGCCAGAGATGGACGGGATTGAAGTAACAAAAAAGCTTAAAGATGCCTCAGATAATGTTGATGTTATCATCATGAGCGGCTTTGGTACCGAGGAACTTGTCATCGAGGCGTTGAGGGCACGCGCTTCTAATTATATAAAAAAACCTATTGCATTCGACGAACTGTTCAACATTCTCGATGCCATAATCTTTAAACGTGAAAACAGAAAACGAATCGAAGTTGCAAAGGATATTGTCTTCAAGGAACAAAAGGAAATCATTATCGGTAATAACGTATCAGAGGTGTGGGGAATCGTTAACCAGATACTTTTTAATATTCATTCAAGTATCAGCCATAATACTATCGAAGGTATCAGCATAGGGCTCTATGAAATTATCATTAATGCAGTTGAACATGGAAATCTCGATATATCCTATGAGGAAAAATCCCTTGCCCTGCAGAACAATAGTTATCAAAAACTTCTCAACGACAGGAAGATCGAAGCTGATCGTCAGAAAAAGAACGTATTTATAAACTGCAGATACAGCAGAGATGATATAGTTGTAGAGGTGAAGGATCAGGGGGAGGGTTTTGATCTCAAAAATCTTCCAGATATGACAAATCCGGAAACCATTATCTCAGATCATGGAAGGGGAATCCTTCTTGCCTCTCTCTTCTTTGACGAGGTTAATTTTCGCGAACCAGGAAATTGCGTAGAATTGATAAAGAGGTTTTCACACCAATAAGCGACCAATTCGACCCTGAAATACGGAACGTCAAACAGGTAAGCTCAATGGTACAAGTGTGGGAGGTAGTGTACAATTAACGTACACCGAGCTTTTCTTTACCCGATATACCTATGCCCTTCTGGCCTAAAACGGATATTGCTTTATCGGGATCCTCAAATCGGAATATTAGAAGTGCCTTATTCTCTGGTTGTTCGAAAAAGGCGTACATGTATTCCACGTTTATATTGGCTATACAGAGGATTTCAAGTACCGTTGCAAGACCCCCGGGTTCATCCGGCACTTCAATTGCAACAACAGCGGTCTCCTTGACAATGAATCCCTTCTCCTGCAATACTTTCATCGCTGTATCAATGTCATCGACAATCATCCTCAATATACCAAAATCAGAAGTATCCGCGAGTGAAAGTGCCCGGATATTAATCTTGCTCTCCTTTAAAATTTCCGTAATTTCCATTATCCGTCCAACCCGATTTTCAATGAACACTGATATCTGTCTGATTTTCATATCCTACACCTCTCCACTTAATATGCGGTGTTTATCTGAAAATATTGTATATGATAGTTACAAAATCTCTACAATTTTCGTTTGTCCACTACCCTCTTTGCCTTACCCTCAGACCTGGCGATTGTCTTTGGTTCAACAAGATTTACTCCCACCTTTATGTTGAGAACACTCTCGATTTCGTCCTGTATCTCTTTTTCGATGAGTTCGAGCACTTTAATCTCGTCTGATATCATCTGCTCATTCATTTCGACAAGCACCTGGAGAATGTCAAGCTTTCCTACGCGGTCAACAATGATCTGATAATGCGGTTGTGTCTTTTCAAATCTGACAAGTACTTCTTCTATCTGAGAAGGGAACACATTTACTCCTCTGATGATAAGCATATCGTCGGTTCTTCCCATTAGCCGCTGCATTCTGATTGAGGTGCGTCCGCACATGCACTTTCCGGGTATAAGAGAGGTCATATCCCTGGTCCTATAGCGGATAAGAGGTGTCGCCTCTTTGGTGAGCGTCGTGATGACCAATTCACCGACTTCACCATGCGGAAGAACCTCACCTGTATCAGGAGAGATTATCTCCGGATAAAAATGATCGTCACAGATGTGAATACCTGTCTTGTACTCACATTCATTTCCCACACCTGGGCCGATGATTTCAGTAAGCCCATATATGTCGAGAGCAAGAAGACCTAGCCTGTTCTCAATTTCTACTCTCATGTTGTTTGACCAGGGCTCAGCTCCAAAATTTCCCGCCTTGAGCGACAGAGTTTTAAAGTCAATTCCCATCTCCTCGCCGACCTCAGCCAAATACAGGGAATAGCTGGGTGTACAGGTAAGAATGGTACTCTTGAAATCCTGTATTATCATAATCTGCCGTTTTGTATTCCCCCCTGATATCGGAATAACGTTTGCTCCAATGCGACTTGCTCCATAGTGAATTCCCAAACCCCCGGTGAACAATCCATAACCGTACGCATTCTGCACGACATCCTCTTTGGTTGTACCGCTCAACCTTAAACAGCGTGCCATTACCTCACTCCAGAGGTCTATGTCGTTTTTTGTGTATCCACCAATAACCGGTTTTCCTGTTGTTCCAGATGAGGTGTGTGTCTCCACCACATTCTTCATCGGTACTGCAAACATTCCAAAGGGATAATTTTTTCTAAGGTCATCCTTTGTTGTGAATGGAAGTTTCCGAATATCGTCTATTGAGGATATTTCTTCAGGTTTTAAACCCAATTCATTAAAGCGCTCCCTGTATAAGGGAATATTGTCATAAGTTCTTCTGACGAGATTTTTCAGTTGTTCACTCTGCAAGGTCCTTTTTTTGCTATCGGTCAGAGTTTCCATTTCTTTGTTCCAGAACATTTCAGGACCCTCCGATCTTTTCTTTGAGCAATTCATTCACCATTTTAGGATTCGCCCTTCCACCGGTTTTTTTCATGACCTGACCAACGAGAAATCCGAAGGCCTTTTGTTTTCCACTCCGATAATCGAATACCACATTTTCATTCTCAGTAATAACCGCATCAATAACAGCATCGATCTGTGTTGCATCGCTCATCTGTGTCAATCCTTTTTTTTCGATAATCGACTTTGCCCCATTTCCAGAAGCCATCATTTTATCATAAACTTCCTTGGCTATCTTTCCCGATATAATCCCCTTGTCCATTATTTCAAAGAGTTCCCGCAGCATTGCGGGGCTCACCGGACACTGCTCAATATTTATTTTTTGCTCATTGAGAACACGCATCATCTCACTCAATATCCAGTTGGCTATCTTCTTCGGTTTACTGTAATCCCGTGCTACATCTTCAAAATAGTTGGCCAACCTGTATGAAGAGCAGAGATTCAGTGCATCATACTCAGTCAACTGGTATTGAGTGACAAACCTTTTTCTCTTCGCATCGGGAAGTTCGGGGAGATTCTTGCGTAAACTCTCGATCATTTCATGGGTTAGAATTATCGGAACGAGGTCAGGATCGGGAAAATAGCGGTAATCTTGAGCCTCCTCTTTAAAGCGCATGGGTATCGTTGAATTCTTTCGCGGATCGAAAAGCCGTGTCTCCTGTTTGAGCGTATGGCCGGATCTGAGATTTTTTGTCTGACGTTTTATCTCAAATTCAAGAGCGCGTTTTACATTTGCGAAAGAATTCATGTTCTTAATTTCCTGCTTAACGCCAAATCCCGTCTTGCCCCCTTCGCGCATCGATATATTGACATCGACACGAAGCTCTCCCTTTTCCATGTTGCATTCTGAAACTCCGGTGTACTGCATAATCTCCTTTATCGCTTGAAGGAAGAGATAAGCTTCATCAGGAGTACGGATCTCCGGTTCGGTCACTATTTCAAGAAGCGGAACACCGCATCTGTTAAAATCAATAAAGCTCGGACCCTTGGGATCCTCATCATGAACCAACTTTCCTGCATCTTCCTCAAGATGCGCACGGATTAGACCAATGTTCTTCTCATCTTCATCCGTCTCGACTATGCGTACTGAACCATTACGATTGATAGGCAACTCATACTGAGATATCTGGTATGCTTTTGGGAGGTCCGGATAGAAGTAGTTCTTACGGGCAAAAACAGAATTGAGCTCGATATTGCAGCCAAGGGCAAGACCCGCCACAATACCCATTCGGATCACCTCTTCGTTAAGAACGGGAAGAGCTCCCGGCAATCCAAGACAAACCGGACAGGTGTGGGTGTTAGGTGGTGCTCCAAATTCAGTGCTGCAGCCGCAGAACGTTTTTGTTCTCGTGTTGAGTTGAACATGGATTTCGAGACCGATGACTGCTTCATATCTCATCCTGCCCCCTCCTCAACGATGTATGCTGCCCTGAAAATGTCTTCCTCTCTGAAATGATCTGAGATCAACTGCAGTCCAACAGGGAGACCTTCAGGAGTACTTCCACAGGGTACAGATGCAGCTGGAAGCCCCGACAGGTTGACCGGAACTGTATATATATCGGCAAGATACATCTGGAGTGGATTATCGATCAGTTCACCAATATCCCAGGCGGGCAAAGGAGATACCGGAGTAACAATGATATCGACCTGATCGAAAGCTCTTTTAAAATCCTCCTGTATAAGCGTACGCGCTTTCTGCGCCTTCAGATAGTATGCATCGTAGTATCCTGAGGAGAGAGCGAAGGTGCCCAGTAGTATTCTCCGCTTCACTTCCCGACCAAAACCTCTGCTTCTGTTTTCTTTGTAGAGATTGATCAGATCATCTGTTTTAACAACGCGAGTTCCGTAGCGAATTCCATCAAACCTCGCAAGATTGGATGAGGCTTCAGCAGTTGCAATGATATAGTAGGTTGCAATTGCATACTTCGTATACTGCAGATTGATCTTCTTTATATCTGCGCCAGCATCGCTCAGAATATCCACACCTCCTTCAATGATAGTTCGAACAGTATCGTGCAATCCTTCCTCAAAGTATTCATCGGGTATTCCGATTCTGAGGCCCTTTATACTCCTTCCTACCGATTGTGTGAATTTTGGAACCGTCTCATCAGCAGATGTCGAATCGTGGCTGTCATGTCCAGAAATAGTCTCCAGAAGTATGGCTCCATCTCGAACCGATTTCGAGATCGTTCCTATCTGGTCAAGCGATGATGCATAAGCAACAAGGCCATAACGGGATACTCTGCCGTATGTCGGCTTTATTCCGAATACACCGCACATCGACGCAGGTTGTCGAATTGAGCCCCCTGTATCCGTTGCCAGCGCTGCGATGGCAAGATCAGCGGCAACCGCACATGCTGCTCCCCCGCTGGATCCCCCGGGTATCTTGTGTCGGTTATGGGGGTTTCGAACAACACCAAAGGCGGAATTTTCATTGGAAGAGCCCATTGCAAACTCATCCATATTGAGCTTTCCCGCGGGTATTCCTCCGTTTTTACGCATGTACCCAACAGCAGTTGCATCGTACGGTGAAATATACTCCCTGAGTATATTTGAACCGCATGTCGTCGCTGTTCCTTTGACATTTATGAGATCCTTTATCGCAATTGGAATGCCTTTCAGAGGTGCATGTGCCACGTTATCACCGGAAGTAGCTCCCTCAATCTCATGAGCTATCCTGTCAGGATCAAACCAGATATACGCATTCAGCGGATATTCCTTTCGACGGTCCTCTTCAACAGCAACAGCTATATCGTGTAGTATATCACTGGGTGAAATCTCACCATTTTGGAGTTTGTCACAAAGCTCTATGATCGTCATTCGGTTCGACCCCATCAACGGCTCCTCCTATACCACTCTTGGAACAATCACATGTTCGTTGCCCCATTCAGGAGCAAGTCTCTTCACAACCTCGATTGGAAAGCACTTTTCCTCCCTATCCGCACGCATTACATTCGTATAACCGAGTGCGTGAGCCGTCGGCTGGACATCTCGCAGGTCAAGCTCATTGAGCACATCCATATAATCAAGGATCTGCGCAAGCTGCGTTTCCATCTGTATTTCCTCTTCAGGGCTGAGATTGATTCTTGCCAGCTCGGCAACCCACCTGATCGTGCTTTTATCAATTTTCACGCTTCTTCTCCTGCAAGTGTCTTGAGAAATAAATCGGGGAAATAAAAATCTTAAATGCCTGTTAAAAATTCAACTTGCCTTAATATAACCATTCTAAATATAATGTCAAATTCTATCAAGTATTTAAAACTCAAAATATATAGAATAAGGTAGATTTATCAGTACTACGTCCACCAATTGTTAGGTTTTTTCAAGAATAATATAAATCGTATAAATTAAATTAATTGGAATTAAAAAAAATTACGTTATACTAAACATATATATTGAGCAAAGGTCGAGCTAGAAACAATAAAAATACTCGAAGAGCGAAGCGCTTACATTTCATATCTGAATAGCTTTGATATAATAAGGGCCTATCAAAAGGATGAAGCTCAATGAAAAAATTTATCTGCTTTGTGGCGATCTTTCCATTCGCTTTATTACTGATCTCTTGTATTTCTCAGGTAACCGACTTAGACCTGAACAATGCCAAAGATGAGATTAATCCTCTTATTAGAATAATAAACCCCGCTGAATACAGTAGTTTTGGCAGAACCATAGTCATCACAGGTACAGTAACCGATCAATCCACGGCCCAAGGTGAACCAGGTAACGTGATGTCATTGACGTACGAAATCCTCACTCACACATCACCTGAAACAGTGGCTATAAATAGTGATGGGACTTTTCAGGTTACCATATCCACTGACTTGAGGGAAAATATAGTTATTGAATTCAAAGCGACGGATTGGAATGGGAATTTTTCGGTTAGCAGACTCCCACTGGTTTACGAAGGTAATGATATACCGTCCTTTTCTGCGATATCCGGGAATAGAGAGGTTACGCTCAACTGGGACCCAGTTCCAGGAGTTGACAGTTATACAATATATTTTGAGACTTCCGCGCTCGCTCCAACCATTAACTCTGCAGGCCAAATTGAAAATGTCACCTCACCATACGTTCTGGGGAACCTTAAGAACGGTAAAATCTACAGTTTTCTCCTGAGAGGGATTTCCTCAACGGGGGTTGACAACTATTCGGAGGTGAAAAGATCTGTTCCCCTCTCCTCTTTCGACCTTTTCCCCTCGGTGTCTCCCTATTTTAACCATATCCAGATTGCCTGGCGCCCCTTCCCGGGGATTTCTGAGTACGAGGTAATGCGTGCAACCTCCCCCGATGGGGTATTCAGTAGCGTTTCCGGTCCGATTTCTGGTGACTCCTATAGTGACGGTAATATTCAGCAGGACGCTACCTATTACTACGCGGTAAAACTGGCTCAATATTCGGATACTCTCAGTGAAGTTGCCGAAGCGATTCCCGATCCCTTCCCCAGTTACCTCAATGCTGAGATTGCAGTATACAGCTCGGTGAACGCTCCCTGGAGTTCCGCGATCAAGGATAACTATCTCTTTATCGCCGATTATTCCAGCGGGCTCCATGTTGCCAATATCAATGAGCCCACTACTCCAATTCCGGTGACCACAGCATCGCTTTCTTCAGCAAGGGACATAGTGATTCAGGGAGACTACGCGTATGTAACTCACTGGCAGTCACTTTCCATATTCGATATCAGCAATCCCTCATCTCCGGTATTGAAAGATACTATCCAGGTGACTTCCTCTCAGGCGGAGGGAATCACCGTTCTGGGAGATTTGGCCTTTGTTGCCTGTTTCGATGATGGATTTTCGGTGATAGATGTATCGAATAAGAACAGTATAAGCGAAGTGTACCATGCCGCCGCTGGTACTGATGGTCTTGGGCAGGTTTACAATATGGCAGCTGTTGATCTTTCCGGAAAAATAACCTTGTTTGTGACTTCAAATCCTCTGACTGCCATATATGAGGTTACGGGACCAATTTCATCTCCCTCTCTTGTAAATTTATCAACAAGCATGTCTGGAGCCGACGATGTAAAAGTTATTGGAAATTATGCATACATTACTTCAGGCTGGTTTCTGGAGGTTTACGATATAACCAATCCCAATCTGCCCATTTTAGAAGATTCGATCTGGCCGGATCCGTCAAATCCCGTTGAAGCTCTGGACGTAGCAAACGGGAGAGCCTATGCCACCATCAGGGACACCGGATTCTGCGTCATTGACGTTACCGATCCAAAGAACATTGCTCTTGTTCAATCATACGCAACACCAGGCGAAGCAAGAGGCATTACAGTTTTCGGAAACTACGCCTACCTTTCCGACGGCTTCGATTATGGAGTTAATATTTTCGGCATCGCCAATCCAAGCTCCGGAATTCTGGAAGATACTTACTCCTCACTAAACGGTCCGACCAACATCGCTGTAATGAGGGATCACCTGTTTGTGACCGAGAAGAGGATTGATTGGGCTCTCGTCGTAATTGACGCAACGCAACCTTCAAGCCTTTCACTGGCCGGTGATTCAGGAGACACATTCGATTATACCCCTGTGGACCTGAAAATAGTTGGTCAGTATGCATTGTTTGCAGCAGAGCGCTCCGGAACGATGATCTATGATATAAGCGATGTCTCTAATCCACAAGTGATGCCACCATGGTACGTTAATCTTCCCGGTGGATATGCGATCGGTATCGATGTTTTCGGGAACTATGCCTATATCACCACTGAAGGTTCTGGTTCTTCATACTCACAATTGAACATTGTCGACCTATCCTGGGAAGCCAACCTGAGCAAAGTTGGAAACTGTGATACACAGACTGTCAATACCTCGTATGATGCAGTTGATATAGCTGTAAGGAACAACTATGCCTTCATCGCAAACAGCGAAGCTGGACTCAGGGTGGTGGATGTAAGTAATCCAAAATGGCCGGCACCTGTGTCTAATTTCGGAGCCACTACTGGTCGAGCCGTTAGCGTGACTTTGAGCGGGGATTATGCTTACGTCGCCGATGAGACTAATGGCCTCTATATCTTTGATATATCAAACCCGGAATCAAGTATCCCGACAGTGCGAAGCCCAGGATCAGAAGGGGGCATAACCGATGTCGTCGTCAGGGGAAATTTCGCCTATCTGGCCGAGGGAGCTAATGGAATTGAAATGTTTGATATAACTGATCCGGCTAATCCCGTTTCGGTTCTAAATTACGTCACCCCAACACCTGCTGTAAAACTTATGGTCAACAGACAGTACGTATATGTAATGGACGGTACGAATAACCTGTACGCGATTAACCTTATGCCATAATTGTGCGGAAAACAAGCATCACGGTAATTGTACGATCACCTTCTCTGTTTTTCATCTTATGTACCCTATTTTTACATAATCCTCGTGAAATCAGTTCGCACTATTATCCACCTTGTATCAGTATGTAATATCAATTACATTTTCTGTGCCCCTGTTCCATCCATCCCACAGGAATGAATCTTCTCTCCCATCAGCAATTAGACGCAGGGCGTATCGAACCTGTTCCTCATAAAATTCGCAGAAAGCCCCGGTTGTCTGCAAGGCGCCATTCATACTGTAAGCCTCTGCTGGACAAGGACTACCACAGAAATGTCTGATAGCACAGTTCTTGCAGGGAACTATGGCTTCCAATCTGCGTCCTGTTACCTGTGAAAATGGCTCGCTTGCAAGGATGTCTTCTATCCTGTCATTAAAGAGGTTCCCTCCTTTAAAATCGGGCAGTCCGATGAACTCACTGCAGGGATATGTATCCCCGTTTGCTGCAACGGCGAAAAAGCACCGTCCGCCTCCGCAAGGTGAAATGTCACACATCAAGCGTCGAGCTGTTGGGGCTAGAATACTCACGAGGATGTTTGCAAAGTTCGCTACGACCAGTTTGCGGCCAGTCCTTTCATAGAGATTGTAGCTTTGATCCAAGGCTTTGAAAAAAAATCCTGCAACCTCATGGTCCAGAGGTTTTAAATCCTGCGCTCGAGGGAGGGTACAGCGTATCATATTGAGCATACAAACGGGCACTTTGTGCTCATGGAAGAAATCAACTATTTCTGGAAGGTGTTGCATATTATTTTTCGTTACTGTGCAGATAACGTTGAACCCTTCGTAGCCTCTGAGAAGCTCCAAAACCGACAGGATTTTTTCAAACACCCCCGCTCCACCCCAGTCGTAGCGCGTAAGGTTGGCTATCCGAGCGTTGGGTCCGTCAAGAGATATGCCAATGCCCACGCCCATTTCTGTAAAAAAATCAATGGACTCTTTGTCTAGAAGTGTTGCGTTCGTTTGAATTCCGAATCTGAAATCGTCCTTGAATCTTTCAATCCCCTGGAAAACCGTCCGTCTGTTTAGCAGGGGTTCCGCGCCGTGGAAAATGATCTGTGGCAGGCGATCACTGCTAACCGTAACTTTAAAATAATCTTTCAATATTTGAAGTGCGCCCATAAGCTTTTCTACAGACATGTGAGCACCATTTCGGCGCATTCCTTCCGGAATGTAACAGTAGCAACAGTTCAGGTTGCA
>CAYFYU010000033.1:34219-38463 GCA_964347455.1 uncultured Spirochaetota bacterium
TGACATATCTTTCCCGCTGCTACGCATATTTTCTGGGATGTAGCAGTAGGTGCAGTTCAGGTTGCAACGTTCAGTAGGATTGAAATAAACTGCCGCCGGCTTTAGACCGAAACGAAGTGTTTCCATCTCCATTGAAAGATCTATAAACTTTTCCCGGTAGGATTCGATGAACGATGGGTCCGAAGAAATACTCGCTAATCTTTTACACTTTACAAGAGCCCAGAAGGCCGTATCTGGATCGACCAAACCCATATATTCTTTATGTCCAATGTCGATCGCTAACATGGTTGGACCTCGTCCTGAATTAATGTAACGGCCCCGCGAAGGGGCCATTACCGCACGTTTTAAAACCGATTCTTCCATCACTTCTCCTTTTTATCAATAAAGATATAGTGGGAAAGCCCGGTTCCATCGGCTTTACAGGTCTTCCTTTGCGCGATGATAGTTTTTGCCTTTTTTCTTCTCTTCATGACTCACTCCTTAGATTTAATTGAATAAAAAAAGGGTTCTAGTTGATGTTGCCATCAATTAGAACCCTTTACCTTCAGATTCTTAATATTACCGGCATAACCAGGTCTTCTGGCTTGTGGATCAAACCACCTTACTGCAACCTTCTCCCTGACTTAATACCCAGAAATGGTTTAAACGCCTGCAGAGGTGTCTCCACTTACAGCGGCGGGTCCGCCACGGATTCTCACCGTGTTCCGAGATGTTTATGCCTGAAGCAGTATTTTATTCAAAAAATTGAACCGAGTCAAGACAATTCTGCATCTTGACCAAAAATTCTATTTCAACATTTCTATGACGGTCAGGGGTAGAATTGGATGTATCAACCAAAAATGGTAACCAAAAGAATACTCCAAATTTTTCATTGAACAAATGGTATTCACGCTACATAATATCAGGACGACTTAAGTTCGCGTGTACTTATGAAGTTCAAAACTCGAATTTTATCAGAGCATAATGAATTTTACAGGAGGTTACGGTATGCTGTACAGAAAACTTGGCAACAACGGGCTCATCGTGAGTGCGGTATCTCTCGGTACGATGCAGTTTGGAAAAAAAATGAATATGGGAAATCTAGATCAACGCGCAACCAATAAGATGGTCAAATTTGCTCTGGATCAGGGTATCAACTTTATTGACACAGCCGACGTATACAGCCGTGGCGAAAGTGAGACCCTTTTAGGAAATGCCCTCAAAGGAATACGAAATGAGATTGTTCTGGCCACCAAGGTACGGCTGCCGATGAGTGATAATTTTAATCGATGTGGAGCAAACCGAGTTAACATAATGCGTGGAATTGAAAGCAGTCTCAAACGGCTCCAGACAGACTACGTGGATCTGTATCAGGTACACGGCTGGGACAGCAATACTCCCCTCGAAGAAACGCTCCGGACACTCGATGATCTCGTGCGCCACGGAAAGGTACGCTACATCGGACTGAGTAACTATTTAGCATGGCAGGCTGCAACAGCTCTCGGCATCCAGGAACGGGAACATCTTGAGAAATTTGTTACAGCTCAAATGTACTATAGTCTCGTTGGAAGGGGTCTAGAGACAGAATGGCTCTCCTGCGCAGAATACCATAAAATGGGAATCCTCGTGTGGAGCCCACTAGCGGGAGGATTTCTCAGTGGAAAGTATGAGCAGGGTAAGCCGCCGAAAAAAGGAACCAGATTTGCCGAGGCGGGTCGATTTGTCCCATTTGACAGGACATTCGGTTTCAAAGTTGTAGAAGCGCTTCAAAAGGTAGCCAGCAGGCATAATGTAAGTCCGGCACGGGTTTCCATTGCGTGGCTACTCTCACAACCAATGATCTCGAGTGTAATTATAGCTGCACGCAAAGAGGAACATCTCAAAGACAATATAGAGGCAACCAATTTGAAATTATCTGAGGATGATTTTAAACTGCTCAATGATATTTCTGATCAAGGAACTCCCTATCCAAAGTGGATGGTCCTTCAGCTCGACCAGGCAGAGGATCCCAGACCGGCAATACTTAATCCTGAACGCTATAAGGATGGGGGACCCTGGAAAGATATACGCGGTTCAGATTGGAAAGGTTAATCCCTTTCATCCACTTCGAGAACTCTGTAAATAAATGACTGACTTCTCCTCCAGAATTCTTGGGGCTGTTGAGGTCCCTCAGGTTTCGTAATTATAAACTCTGATTTAGCCGTGTTTTCAGCCACATATTTTGACTTTTCTCCGTCATATACAAAAAAGGAAGCACCTGGTTTTATATAACTAAGCAAAGCTTCTATTTCAGGCTCTGTCGCACGTATAGTGAGAGAGACGTAGCCTCTGTCTTCATCGAGTGTACCGTTTCCCCTATCAATACTCACGTTTTCAACTGAAAGGAAATATTCGGAGAAAAACAGTTCCTGTGCTATTTTTGATACGGTTTCCCTCATGTACACGTGTACAGTGGTAGTATCCTTCCATCCCATGAGAGCATACTTATTTTGAACTATTCCGGACTTTCTCTTCAGGAGCCTTCTCTTGGCATTCAATTCCTGGTAAAATGCTATTCTTCTCTTCACCTGTTCCTGCGAGAACGTTTTTAAGAGGGAGCAGTCTCCGACGGGATTGACTATTTTTTTAATATACCCCTCTGGTGGAATAACCTCCGCTTTCACAGGGTCGCTAGATTTCTCTTTTTTCCGGTTGTCCATATTATAAATTGCTTACAGTCCTCTCATTTTTCATGTTACATTATTGGTTATGGATATGCTGGTTGTCATAGGACTGGCCATTGGATTATCTCTTGACGCGCTGGCCGTATCCGTCGCGAACGGATTCATGATCAATCAACTGAAATTTCATCACGTTTTTCGCATATCTTTTTTCTTCGGCCTGTTCCAGGCGTTCATGCCGATTATCGGATGGACAGCTGGAATGCAGTTCAGTTCTTATATCCAGCCCCTCGATCACTGGGTTGCTTTCGGCCTGCTGGCATTCATAGGAATTAAAATGATAATCGAAACGCGCTCCCTCGATACTGGATGTGAATCCAAAGACTGCACTCACTTTCCCACACTCATCGTTTTATCACTTGCAACGAGTATCGATGCACTGGTGGTGGGCATCAGCTTTGCTGTACTCAATGTAGCTATTCTTCTCCCCATACTGATGATCGGTGCAATAACATTTATACTCTGTGTCATAGGAATTTACATTGGAAATAGTATTGGACACCTTTTTGAAAATAAAATCCAGCTCATCGGGGGCGTAGTACTCATTGGTATAGGTATAAAAATATTAATAGAGCATTTCATTGGAGGTCTCTAGTGGAGCAGTAATTACAAACCAAACAAAGGATCAACCCAGAGCGACATCAAGCGTCATCATTACGGCAAAGCCGAGAAGTGTGCCGATGGTCGCAATATCGGTATTCTTCTCGAGTTGTGACTCTGGAATCAGCTCTTCCACAACAACAAAAATCATAGCTCCAGCTGCAAAGGCAAGTGCATATGGAAGGATCGGTTTCATAACAATCACTGCTACCGCACCCAGAACCCCTGCAACAGGTTCAACAATTCCAGACAGCTGACCGTACCAGAAACTCTTGAAAAGTGAAAAGCCCTCACGCCTCAGCGGCACTGAAACTGCAGTGCCTTCGGGAAAGTTTTGAATACCGATTCCAAGTGCAAGAGCCATTGCACCTGCAAGCGATGCTGCAGGAAGGTCTGCAGCGAGCGCCCCGAATGCAACTCCAACTGCCAAACCTTCAGGGATGTTGTGCAGAGTAATTGCCAGTATGAGAAGTATACTTCTCTCCCAGCTTGTACTGATGCCTTCGGATTCACTCTTGGGAAACCCAGGATGCAGATGAGGTAGAATCTTGTCGATTAAAAGGAGAAAGAAACCGCCAGCAAGAAATCCAACCACAGCCGGTATGAATGCGGGCAGCGAGGATTCTTCTGCCATTTCTATTGCAGGTGCGAGTAATGACCAAAAGCTCGCTGCAATCATGACACCGGCTGCAAACCCGAGCATACCGTCTAAAACCTTCCGATTGATCGTTCTAAAAATAAAAACCACGCCAGCTCCCAGGGCTGTCAAGAACCGCCCGCCTCCACCCACCCGAACCCGAGCCTGGCGGGGGACTAGAGCAGCATACCATGACATAGGAGCCCTCCAATGTAAGAAAATTTTTAATCCCTTCATACATCCAATTATTTGTCTAATTAGTGTTTGGTGAATAATTCACCTTTTTCAGAAATCCCTTTGTAGTCGCC
>CAYFYU010000034.1:0-21120 GCA_964347455.1 uncultured Spirochaetota bacterium
GAACAAATACATTTTTTATAATAAGTTCAAGGATATGAACAGATTAGGAAGGTGCTGCTCTTTACGCGGAATTTCCACGATTCTTTAAAAAAATCTTGTAGGTAATCGAGAGCAGAATTCCAAGTCCAAAAAAGTACCACACCCAAAGAGGTAACCCTACAATTACAGCTGGTGTTCGTCCCCAATTCCAAAAGTCATTTCCGAGAATGAAGATACAACCGAAAACGCATATCCAAGGAAGAGCACTTCTGTCAATCTTGAATACAATTTCAGTATTTTCATTCTCATAATGGGTTAAAAAACTGCCGATTAAGAAAATCCCCGTGGTAACACCAACAATCGGAACTACCGGATGAATTCCTTTAATCTGGATGATCTGTAAATAGTATCCCACTACCATACTCTCTCCTGCAAAAATGCTTGCAGCAGCGCCGAATCTATTAGCTCTCTTCCAGTAAAGACCCCCTATCACAGCAGGGGCGAGAACAGCTAGTCCATTGAAGGTTGTCTTTCCAATAAAATCAAGTATGGTCTGAGGTGGCCGTATTGCAATGAGAAACCCAAGTGTACCGAGAATTATGATGGTGAGCTTTTCCTTTAGAACTTCATTTTTCTTAATGTGAAAGAAATCGTTCGTGATCATTGATGTGAGGGTCAGGAGCTGAGAATCCATGGTTGACATCAGAGCAGCTATGCTTCCCGTGATGAGGACAGTTCCAAGGAGAACACCGGTATACTCTCCGAGTAGCATCGGAAAAATAGTATCCGTAGCTTCACGGGCAAGGTCGGGAAAGGTTCCCCTTCCCATAATGCCGATCGAGACGGTGAGGAAAAAAAGGAAAGTTGTTATAATAGGATAGAAGACGATAGTTGATTTCAGCGTTTCTTCATCTTTCGCCACCATGAAACGTTGAAAGAGTTGGGGAAACATGGGGTCTGCAAAGAACCAGAGAAAAAGATATCCAAACCAGATACCATAGCCCATGGCGTTATTGTTTCCAGGCCTGGCAAATAGATCCGGAATACTATTAAAAACTCTGTTGTGAACACCGGTAAATCCGCCGCTTCGCTGTGCGATTATGATAAATGCACCAAGGGTAAACAGTATCATCATTAAGCTCTGAATGAAATCGGTCCATGCAATAGTACGGAGTCCACCGAGGGCGACATATGTCACGACAAATCCAGTTATGAGCAGAGCACCACTGAGATAGGGTATACCGATCAGCGACTCGAGAGATTTGCCACTCGCGATTGCCTGGATGGATATATAGGGGAGAGTAAAAACAATCATCACGAGTGAAAAGAGTTTTTTCAGAAAAGGTGAGTTGTATCGGTCCATTATATAATCTGAAGGAGTTATGTAATTTCTTTTTTTTGAGAGGAATAGTATCTTGCTCCCGATGATGTAAAAAGATAGAGCCATAAAGCCTGTACCGAATCCCATTACAGGATAAAACGCATAGCCGATTCTATATCCGGCTCCTGAAAAACCAAAGATTGTAAACGCGCTGAAATTGGTCGCTGCCATGGTAAAAAAGAGCATGAGTTTTGACAGACTTCTCCCAGCAAGAAAGAATTCGATTTTGCTTTGTTTGGCTCTTTTACGGAATATTATTCCAACGAAGAGTGTTAACAGCAGGTAAATGAGAAGAATTATTAATCGCATATTCATAAAGTTCTCCTAATGGACCGGAGATTCTGTTAAGTGCCTAAAGTCTTGTCAAGGATTGAATGAAAAAAGCCATCCAGCCTCTTAAGGGTCTGGATGGCTTCCGCCTGAACATAACCCATTCGTATAATTTTGATAATAGTACAGGCTGATAGAAAGAATGTCAACAAATATTTGGACAGAAAGAACAGTCTTTTCTTTTCATTTTCAATATTTATGTTTGACCTAATTTGGATTTTCGTATATTATGATGATAATTTTCTCATTGTGTAGGGAGGTATTTTAATGGCGGACTTTAAAGGTATGGCAGAAGCATTAATTGAAGGTAATGCGGGGAAGGTGAAGGAACTCGTACAAGCTGCGGTTAATGAGGGAACCCAGCCACAGCAAATACTCGATGAGGGCCTCATTTCAGGTATGGAAGTTGTCGGAGTTCGATTTAAGAACTGTGAGATCTATGTACCGGAAGTTTTAGTCAGCGCCCGTGCAATGCATGCTGGTATGGAGATTTTGGAGCCCCTTCTTGCAAAAGCTGGGGCGAAAGCAAGAGGAATTTTTGTTGTTGGTACGGTGAAAGGTGATATTCACGATATAGGGAAGAATCTGGTTGCAATGATGATGAAAGGTGCAGGATGGAAGGTTGTTGATATGGGTGTTGACGTTGATGCCGAAAAGTTCGTTCAGGCTGCTATCGATGAGGAAGCCGATGTCATTGGTTTGAGTGCGCTTCTTACAACGACTATGGTGAATATGAAATCGGTAATCGAGATTGCGAAGAACAAGGATTGCAAATCTAAGATTGTCGTTGGTGGTGCACCATTGACGCAGAATTACGCAAATGAGATTGGTGCGGATGGATATGCGCCCGATGCGGCAACAGCAGTTGAGGTTGTAAGCAGCCTTGCCAAGTAGTAGATATAGATATTCCAAATACCTATTCTTGTTTTAACACACAATTTCTGGAAATAGAAAGCCGGTATTAATTGGAAGGGGGAATTACAATCCCTCTTCTTTTTTTATTATAAAAACATTATATGGGTTAAGACTTGACTTAAGATGGTTTTGCTGTATTATAATGCACAATACTGTAATATCATAGATCCTGTCAAGGGTCGTAGATCCTGTCAAGGGTCTTAGATCCTGTCAGGGATAGATAGTTTGTAGTTGATGTCCGATTTGTATTTGTCCTTCTCATAGTGTGCCTGTCAGACTCATTAGAAAAACAATTCTTTCTCCTGGAGTAAAAATGGGTAAACGATTTTCATCATGGAAAACACTGTTGCGGGAAGAGGTTTTTTCTACACCGTGGATGAGTATTTATCATGACCAATTTGAGATGCCTGGTGGTAAAAAGGGTAACTATTTCTACATGCATACGAAGGGAAGTGCTCTGACGATTCCAATAATAGACAACGGAAAAGTACTATTGGTACGACAGTATCGCTATCTTACCAATAATGCGTCTCTGGAACTTCCCTGTGGCGGTATCAAGGAGGGACAGAGCGAGGAAGAAGCGGCACGTGCAGAGCTCAGAGAGGAAACAGGGTATGAATGTGATAAATTAAGAAAGGTAGGTAAATTTATCCCTTATAACGGTCTCTCAGATGAGTTCTGCAGCGTTTACATTGCAAAGAAACTTAGGTCTGTCGGTATGAAGCCCGATGATACGGAGCAAATCGAGGTCATCCACGCCTCTCCAGAAGAGGTCGATACAATGATTCAAAAGGGAAAAATTGTTGATGGTATGTCGATAGCAGGATGGCTCCTAGGCAGAAAGTTTATACATTAGATTGCTTAAGTCTTATCCTGCAATGTAATGGTCAGATAATTCGAACCGTCAATACTCCTTCAATGTTTCTGATCTTCTCAATACTCTTTGCACTGATTTTACTATCGATATCAATAATGGTGTATGCCACGTTGCCTTTTGAACGGTTCAGCATATCAGCGATATTGATTCCTTCATCAGCGAGTACTGCGGTTATCTGTCCAACCATTGCAGGAATGTTCCTGTTTGCAATAACTATTCTTTTTTCTCCCGTTATGTCCATTTCACAGGTAGGAAAATTGACTGAATTGCGGATGTTGCCTTTTTCAAGAAATTCTCTAACCTGATTTACGGCCATAATGGCACAGTTGTCTTCAGCCTCCGGGCTCGATGCACCTAGGTGAGGTATGCAGATCACTTTCTCTATTTGCAGGAGTTCTTCGTCGGGAAAATCTGTCACATAGGCGGCAACAATGTTCATTTTAATTGCCTCTTTCAGGTCGTCTATCTTGATAAGAGCTCCGCGGGCGAAGTTAATTAGACGAACGCCTTTTTTCATCATGGCAAATCGGGAGTGATCTATCATTCCTTGAGTTTCCGACGTAAGCGGCACGTGGAGCGTAATATAGTCTGAATCAGCAAGGAGACTTTCTAAACCTCTCGCCTTTTTTATATTCCTTGAAAGGCCCCATGCTGAATCAACGGAGATAAAGGGGTCGTACCCAAAAACTTTCATACCGAGTGCAGCTGCATCATTGGCGACCATGACGCCGACTGCACCCAATCCAATGACTCCTAAAGTCTTTCCCTTTATCTCAGGTCCGGCGAAATTTCCTTTTCCCTTTTCCACGAGCTTTGAAACATCTTGTCCTTTTCCTACGAGTGTTTTGGTCCACTGAATTCCCTGTATAACGTTTCTCGATGAGATCAACAGTCCGGTTAATACAAGCTCTTTAACACTATTTGCGTTTGCTCCAGGTGTATTGAATACGACGATTCCCTTTTGAGTACACTTTTCAACAGGAATGTTGTTTACGCCTGTTCCAGCTCGCGCTATTGCTTTAAGAGATGGGGGGAACTCCATACTATTCATCTCATGGCTTCGAACGATTATCGCATCCGGGTGAATTATCTCGGAAGCGATTTTATAGAGATCGCGGGGGAATTTTTCAAGACCCGGAGTGGAAATCTTATTTAAGGTTTGAACGAGGTATGTGTTTTTATCCATTTAGCCATTTGCCTTCTCAAAGGTCTTCAAGAATTCGACAAGTGTCTTTACACCTTCAAGGGGCATCGCGTTATAGATACTGGCACGCATTCCCCCAACCGATCGGTGTCCTTTAAGGGTAACCAGTCCCACGTCAGACGCTTCCTTAATGCATTTTTTGGTAAGCTCCTCCGATGGCAGTGTAAAGGTGATATTCATGAGTGAGCGGTGTTCTGGGTTTACGGTACTACTGAACATTTTTGAATTGTCGAGAAAATCGTATAAAGAACGCGCCTTTTCCCTGTTAACTTCCTCGATAGCTTGAACACCTCCCTTGTCCTGTATCCATTCAAAGGTCAGTTTTGCGATGTAAATACAGTAGCAGGGTGGTGTATTAAACAGTGAATCCTTCTCCGCATGAGTATTATAGCTCAACATAGTTGGTGTTATGTCGAGTGCGTGGCCTATAAGGTTCTCCCTAATAATTACAATGGTAAGTCCAGCTGGTGCAATGTTTTTCTGCGCACCTGCGTAGATGAGCCCAAACTGAGTAACGTCGTAACGCTCTGAGAGTATATTGGATGACATGTCTGCTACAAGGGGAACAGAACCGGTATCAGGGATCAGGTTAAATCGGGTGCCGTAAATAGTGTTATTTGTTGTTATATGGAAATAATCAGCATTTTGAGAAAAACTTTCAGGGTCAAGGGGAGGTATTGAGCTGAAGTTATTGTCTTCAGAAGAGGCGACAATTCTGACTTCACCAAAGCGAGCGGCTTCTGAAGCTGCCTTTTTTGCCCAGGCCCCTGTGAGTACATAGTCAGCCTTTCTTGTATTCCTGAAGAGGTTAAGTGGAACCATTGCGAATTGTGTTGATGCTCCCCCCTGGAGAAAAAGCACCTTATAATTTTCAGGAATTTCCATTAGATCACGGAGAAGTCCCTCGACAGATTGTATAATATCTGTAAAAATTGCGGATCGATGACTTAACTCCATTACTGACATTCCCGAACCGTTATAATTAAGCATTTCCTTCTGAGCAATTTGAAGCACATTCTCCGGAAGCATTGATGGGCCGGCCGAGAAATTAAATACCTTTCTCATCATTTCTCCTCCTCTTGTGACTTTAAAGTATCAAATAATTATTTCTTGGTGAATAATAAATTTTGATAATAAAAAGAGAAAAGCATTTTATTTATAAAGGCACATCGAAAATTTAAGGAGCGCTTGAGGCGTAAGTTAAACCGCAGGTGCTGTCAAGTACCGCAGGTGCTGTCAAGTACCGCAGGTGCTGTCAAGGAATGGAAGTCAAATTCGGTTCTCTACCTATATGTTGTTGCGCTGGGTGTCCCCTTTATCGTATATCTTTTCAAAGAAGCTAAAGAGCCACTTTGGACGGAATAGAATCAAGATGATGGCTGCTATGGCAGCAATAGGCGCAATAAATGCAATTGCATCGACGATTGCAAGGCCTATCAGGATAATTACTGCCAGAATGCGCAATTGCAGGCTTTTTTTCATCCATGCCTCCACAGTCATACTTTAGCAGGAGGGCTATAGCATGTCAATAAAAACAGGATGAGAATAGTAGCGTCGAAGATCCTGTCAAGGGTCGAAGATCCTGCCAAGGATTGTAAGTATCGCGGGTACTGTCAAGGAACGAAGGTCCTCTGAAGGGGGAAGGCTTCCACACGAATCTAAATTATGTGAGCATCATGCGCAATGATTCCCCCCGTGGCGGTTCCACATTCCGCTTTAGAACTCTATAGTTGTGTCAATAAAGGAGGTTTCCACCCTTCATCGACTTTTAAACAATATTCGAGTAACACATTGAACAAAGAAATGTTTTACGAATAAAAATCGGCTACTGTAAGCTCTACTTTTCAGATTTCAAAAAGAGATTCATTTTAGTACCACATTTCGGGCACGTACCTTTTGCCTGGCGTCGACCCTTTTCGTTTGTTACAACCTGTGCATTTTGCATGGTACGCTTTGCTTTGCACTTCACGCAGTAGGCTACATAGTCGGTCATGACGTCATACCTCCCTTATGACAATTGTTAGGACATTTTAATCTATTTTTGAGTTAATGTACAACAAAAAAAGTTATTTTTTTTAAATATCTCTTGTAACTCAAGCGGTATCAATGAGGGGTAGAAATTAAGATTTAATCCTCCCTTTAAATAATAACAATAATAATTATATTTTTATCAACTTATTACACCTCTACCTGTATTCAATGATCTCTGTAAACCTATAAAAATAAAGAATTAGGCTACTACAATTTAGATCCACACAATTGACTGAAATAAAAAAACCTTGACGACACGTTATTGATATGCTAATTTTTGCAGGTTTATGAAACTGTCATATGGAAAAATTATTTTCAGAAAGGACAATTTGTTATGATTAACCAGTTATTCGCAGCGTATGGACCGCAGGGAGGTGCAACGGGACAGGGAACAGGCGGTGGAAGTCCTATGTCTCTCATATTTATGATAATTGCGATATTTGCAGTTATGTACTTTCTAATGATCCGCCCGCAGCAGAGGCAGAAACGTCAGCATCAAGACATGCTCAGTCAGGTATCAAAGGGCGATAAAGTTGTTACTACTGGAGGTCTTCACGGTACTATTGCCGGTGTGAAGGATACCTCGGTAATATTAAAAATCGCAGATAACGTGAAAGTAGAAGTAAACAGGTCCGCAATTAGTCAGATTGTTTCTTCTAAGTCTTCCAAAACTCAGACAAGACCTCAGACTTCAAGGTCTGAAGGTAATAACAAGGAAGAATCAAGTAGCTAGTTTCCATGCCGTTTATAAATTTGTCGATACTCCAGGGACAATATGAATAAAGCATTTCGAATCCTTATCGTTCTTGTAGCAATCGGAATAGCTGTTTGGGGATTTTCCTATACCTATACATGGTATTTCAGGTACAGCAAAGAAGCGAGGGCCCTGACAAATCTCACTGCCGAGGAACTCATGCAGTATCCAGAGGAAAAGAGAGCTGAGATAAGGGAGATGAAATCCCTCCGAACCCGGATTATCTCACTAGGTCTTGATCTACAGGGAGGAATATATCTGGTACTGGAACCCGATTACGAGGAGCTTGAGAGACGCCTTGAAAGAGAGCTTTCACAGGTTGAGATACGAGATGCAATGCGACAGGTCATGGAGATACTGAGGAACCGAATCGACAAATTTGGTGTTTCGGAGCCTTCAATCAGAACCCAGGGTGAGGATAGAATCGTGGTTGAGCTTCCCGGTTCAAAGGACCCCGATAGAGCAAAGAACATCGTCATGGGAAGAGGACTCCTCGAATTTAAAATCGTTAACGAGGACACTACGACTAGCCTTCGAAGAGATATGTTTGATGAAAGTGGACTGCTTATTGACAGCTCGATCATACCGGAGGATTCAGAGCTTCTCTATCTATGGATTAAAAACAAATTCGATGTACTTGAAAGAAGGCGTGCGGTGGTGCTATACGAAGAGGTGCTACTCGATGGGAGCACAATTAAGAGAGCGCAGGTAAGCTCCGATCAATTCGGTAAACCTGAAGTAATTTTCTCTCTCAGTACAGAGGGTGCAAAACAATTTGCAAGTGTTACCGAGGCAAATGTGGGGAGGAGACTTGCCATCGTTCTCGACGGAAAGATCATGACCATGCCCGTCATCAGGGAGCGAATTCCCGGTGGACAAGTTCGGATATCCGGAGACTTCACAGTCAAGGATGCTCAGGATATAGCACTCGTCCTCAGGGCTGGTGCCTTTCCCGTTCCTCTACAAATTGCAGAACAAAGAGTTGTAGGGCCCTCGTTGGGTGAGGATTCGATAGAAGCTGGTGTTAAGGCGGCGATAATCGCATCAATCATTATTGTCCTCTTCATGATCACTTACTACAAGCTTTCTGGAATTATCGCCGATATTGCGCTTGCATTGAATATGTTCCTCCTATTGGGTGTACTTGCATGGCTCAATTTTACCCTCACCCTTCCAGGAATAGCAGGTATGATTCTCACTGTTGGTATGGCGGTTGATGCCAATGTAATAATATTTGAAAGGATCAAAGAAGAGCTGCGAAGCGGGAAGACAATAACCGCAGCAGTTCAGTCGGGATATGAAAAAGCTTTCCGCACCATTCTCGATGCCAACATGACAACACTCATCGCGACCTTTATCCTTTCCCAGTTTGGATCAGGACCGATTAAAGGTTTTGCCGTAACGTTGAGCATCGGAATTGTCATAAACATGTTTACATCTATTTTTGTTACCCGATTGTTATTCAGTTTGGGGATCGATACTTTCAGAGTGAAGAAACTCTCTATATAAACACTGAATGCTTCGAGGATCAGATGTTTTCCGTACAAAAACTGAAAATCTTGCTCTATAGAAAAATCACCTATATCATATCTGCTGTCATTATAGTTGCGGGACTTGCACATATTGCTATTCAGGGCGGGTTGAAAATGGGAATCGATTTTGCCGGTGGTAACATACTGCAGGTTGACATCATGGATAGTGATGTTTCAATCGGTGATGTGCGTGATGTGCTCATCGGAACCGGCTATGGGAACAATGTTCAGAAGATCGACGATCCGGTTAGGAATTTGTACATTCTCAGAACACTGGCAGCTGAGCGAGACAATGATAAGATAATCGATGATATTACCAGCGCTCTAAAAACCAAATTTGGAGACAGTACGGTTCGCATTGAAAAAGTTGATATTGTGGGTCCACGTATCAGCAGCTACCTTTTAAGAACGTCGTACATAGTCGGGCTTGTCGCAATACTGTTGATACTTTTCTATACAACTTTACGATTTCGCTTCAGATTCGGTATTGCAGCAATCTGTGCTCTGATTCATGATGTTCTCATTGTTATGAGTTTCATTTCTTTTTTCGGAAAAGAGATGGATACATTCATTCTTGCCGCTATTCTTACTATCATCGGTTATTCACTGAACGATACTATTGTTGTTTTTGACCGTGCACGTGAGAATCTCAAATCTTCCAAAGCCTTTGAAGATTATGAGAATACGGTGAACAAGAGTATAAATCAATCGCTGTCGCGCACCTTGATTACATCGCTAACAACTCTGCTCGTTATTATTTCGCTCTATATATTCGGCGGTAACACCATGAAGAACTTCGCCTTTGCCCTTATTGTTGGAATAATAGCAGGCACCTATTCTTCGATGTTTGTTGCCTCGGCGATTGTTGTTGACTGGCACCGATGGCGTCCAGAAAAGATGAAAAAGGTGTAACTTGGCATCAGTTTAATCTAAGCTATGATGGGGGATGCTTCGATGATAAAGGATAATGATTCAAAAGTTATTGAGGAAAAGGATGTTGACACAGTACTTGCAGAGGATATCGATTTCTCAGGTACCATGAAGTTCAAAAATTCTCTCATGATCAAGGGAAAATTCGATGGGCAGATCGATGCTGCAGGCCATCTCATTCTTGGTCCGGATGCAGAAGTAAAGGCGACTATAAAAGCTGGGATTGTGACGAATTTCGGTAAGATAATCGGAAATGTTGAAGCGATTAAAAAACTCGAACTTCTAAAAGGTGCCGAATTAAATGGTGATGTAAAGACGCCTGACTTTATAATTGAAAGCGGTTGTATCTTTAACGGTAAGTGCTCTATGAGCGGCGAGCCATTCAATACAAAACCCAATACTGAATTAGTTCAAGAGCATTCTATTAAAAAATAAGTTTGCAGCCAGAGGTGCTGTCAAGGTTGGTGGCCCATATGAAAGCGGTATCATTAATTGCTTTTTTTCTTGCTCTGCTCTTTATCCCCACAGTTATGCTCGCGAGCTTCCAGGAGGGGTACGATCTCTATAAGAGAGGTAAATATTATGATGCCGAAAAGGTACTTCTACGCGAAAAGGAACTCACTCCGAAAAACCTCGATGTATATGCCGTCTTGGGATGGTGCTACCTCAATACGGGTCGTTACAAAAACGCAGTGGATATAAGTAATGAAGGTCTAGAGATTAAAGGGTCGGATGCACGATTTCTAACCACTCTGGGAAGAGCATATTTTGAGTTGAAGCGATACAATGAAGCACTGGGATACTTTGAAAGATCGGTTTCTTTCAATCCGGAAAATGCATTTAATTATTACTATATGGGACGTGCCTATCTCGAACAGGGAAAATATATTCTTGCTGAAACCGCCCTGTCGGCCGGTATTGCGTTACGGTCTGATCGATACACCTTTTTCCGTTATAGGGGTGAGGTGTACGAACGAATGGCTAACTACAGGGCTGCGGAGGAGGATTATAAACAGGCACTCACACTGAAACCGAATGACCCTGGATTGAAGGAAGCACTTATACGGGTGATCAGTAAACAGACTGAGCAAGAAAGCCTCATAGTTGATGAATAAAGCCTGTAAGTGCTGCCAAGTACTGAAAGTGCTGCCAAGTACTGAAAGTGCTGCCAAGTACTAAATGGCCCATCCACTAATTTCCTTTTTTAATCCTCTTAGATGTGGGTATTTTTATTCTATAGGAGAACATACCGAAGGTGCTGGCAAGGATTGAAATTCGATGAATTTAAAAAGGATGAAAGCGGTCGTTATAAATCATGGCTGTAAGCTCAATCAGTTCGAAGGAGAGGCGATAGAACATTCGCTTATACGACAGGGGTGCGAAATAGTCCACCTGCGTGATGGAGAGCGTCCTGATATTGTGGTGGTGAATACCTGTACTGTGACGAATAAGAGTGATCGCAAGTCAAGGAATACGATTTTAAGGGCGGCAAAATCACTCACCAGGGATGGATTACTCATAGTTACCGGCTGTTATGCAGAAACAGATCCCGAAGAGCTTCAGACACTGCGTGGCGTGCACCTAGTTATAGGGCAAGTAGAAAAGCCCTCCATTCCGGCTGTAATTGATGGATATATACGAGGGCACCCTTACAATAGGTGTAATGCGCAGTCTCCCTTCGCCTTTGATGATCCACAAATGCCTCATCGCTCACGGGTCTATGTAAAGGCTCAAGATGGATGCGATATGCACTGTTCCTACTGTAAGGTTCCGCTTGCAAGGGGAGGGTCCAGTAGTAGAGACTGGAGAGAAATTGTCGCGTCTGCGAAAAAGCTATTCCAGAATGGTTATAGAGAGGTAATTTTGACTGGAGTTAACCTCGGGAGCTATAATTTCAATGGAACAAAGCTTTCCAATCTTCTCGAGCTTATTTTAGAGAAAACTCCTCACCAGATGCGGATCAGACTCTCTTCGATTGAACCGAATCAAGTGGACAGGAGGCTGTTAAACATAGTTGAGCATAAACGCATTACACCGCATTTTCACATACCACTTCAAAGCGGATCCGATCGTATCCTGAAACTTATGCACAGGCCCTACACGGTTCGTTCCTATATGCAGATCATTGAAAACATACGAGAGATTCGACCGGGTTGTCACCTGGCGGCTGATGTTATGGTGGGATTTCCCACAGAGGATGAACGCGATTTAGAATTAACAGTACAGGCGATCGAATCTCTTCGATTCTCTTCGCTGCACGTCTTTAAGTATTCGATAAGAAATGGTACTTCGGCGGCCTTACTCGAGGACGATGTGCCTTACAGGGAAAAAAAGGAGAGAAGCAAAAAGATCATGAACCTCGGGAAAAAACTCAACTATGAGTATCGTAAGGACTTTAAGGGGGCGATCTTGGACGCAATTTTTGAGCGTCACGGAGATATCTATGAGGGAATCACCGATAACTATATACGGCTGAAGGTAAGAGAGACGAAAGAACTCAGCCGGGAAAGATTCCACGTCCGTGTAACATCAGTAACACCCGAACATACCTTTGGGGAGATAGTAGAAAGTAATTCATAATAATGCTAGGTGTACTAAACCACAGACTTCTCGATCTTCAGAATCTTATATCGTCTTTTATTATTCTTTGTGCCAAGTTCAATAACATCCCCAACCGATCTGTTTAGAAGATTTTCACCTATGGGTGAAGTGTATGAGATTATTTTTTTAGATGGTTCCGACTCCCATGGCCCAAGGATGGTGAACTTTTCTGTTTTGTCTTCCTCGAGGCTGTTGAGTGTTATCGCGGTTCCAACGGAAACCACATTTGTCTTTACATCTTCCAGTTTTAATATCTGCGCCCTGTTTAAACTCTCGGTTAGCATTTTTACCTGCTGTTTCAGGAATTCCTGCTTTTCAAGAGCGTATTTGTACTCTGCATTTTCACGGAGATCGCCTTTTTCCATGGCTATACCGATCTCTTTGCTGTTGTTGGGAATTTCCACGTCCATCAGATATTTGAGCTCATTTTGTTTTAGCTCGTAGGAACGCTGTGTCACCAGAAGTTGCTGGGAATTATCGATGCTTTCAATTTCATCTTCAAAAACGATGTTGGGAAAGGTTGTCTTGATTGCGAATCGCATCTTTATAATGAAGTCGTCTTTCAGCTCATCGATATTGAGAATCGTCGGTATCAACCGTCTGATTTTAACTTCGTCTGTTGACTTTATATATTCAATGAGAAGGTTGTCACGAAAAAGAATATCGACAATTGTATTGAAGAGCTTCCTATTCGCAACTACGTTTCTCTCGTTTATCAATTCCCGATTTGCAATCTCGAGCAGATGTGAAAGTCCCATGATTATTTGATCGAAATCGATGTGAATGTCCGATTCGCACCCTTTGATAACTAGATTCTTACTTATCCATATGAAAAGGTCACAGTACTCCCGGTAATGGGAGATAACATTCTTTATCATTTCGTCAACTAGATTTTGATTACCGGTGGCCACTAATTCATCAATGATAAATCTCATTGGATAGCTATAAAAGCACTTTACAAAGGTCTCTGGCCAATTCTCATCATACCGCTTGATATTGAGTAGGAAGCTTTTCTTTAGTTCATTTTCTGGAATTGTGGGCAGGTATCCATGTATATCCTTGAAATTTTGAAGGAAATCTTTGAAATCATAGGAAAAATCAAAAGGTAAATAAGCATAGGATTTCTTTAAATTCTTGAGGAGGAGAAAGCTTTTGAGACTATTCTCGTTCATTGTGCTTGATGATGAGATAAAACCGGTAAAATAACTCAGCATGTCCTCGAAGAATTCTGAATCGATATCGCCGTGAGTGATAAATTCATTAAAGAGCTCGAACCTCTTATCGAAGTTCTTTTCTATTTTAAACTTGTTAAATATATCCTCGTCATATGAAATGGGATTCTTTCTTATAAAATAAAGGTCGTTGTTTTCGGGTGACGTGCCAAAGTAAGGATTTTTCTTTAGTATGGTTTTTGCCCTGTTCCACCATTTAGTCCATTCCTTTTTTGTGAGGATACCCCGTAAAAGTTCGTACTTGAAATCTTTAACCGTTGCGGAATTGTTCTTACTTTTAATGACGATTTTTAATCCTTCCTCCACATCGTTTAAAATCAGCTCCTTTAACTTTTTCAGATTCTTTGTCTTCATGAGCCAGATATGATCTTCAGGAAGAATTTGAAGACAGGTAAGGGCCATCTGTAGAGTCATTTGGTGTTTCGGTTTATCTTTAAAATCTATAACGAGAGTATCATCCTTAATTTGGGTGCATTTTCCTATGCCCCACGTCCTATGATACACAGAGCTCTTTATGTCAAAGATAATATGCTTCTCAAATGTATCAATTGCTGTCTGGATATCTACAGTGTTGTCGCTCAAGCCAGATTTTTCGACATATTCTTCCAGATGGGAATGTTCCTTATGCTTCTCAGAGTAGCAGCTTATAAGTTCCTCTCGTGCCTCCTTGTCTTTTTGATTATAGGAGAGAATCTTTTTCAGTATCTCAATTGCTATATCGTATTCACCTTTGTCCTTGTAGTAGGGAACGATAAAGGAGAGGAGGAAGCCAGACTTGTCGATGCCAATGCTGTCCGCAATTCTTCTCTCGGTATTTAGGAAAAAGTTTAAATCTTCAGGGACGAGCTCAATCAGCTTCAGCCAGATTTCTTCAACAGGATTATACATTCCCTTCTTGAGGTATCTCAGAAGAGCTTTTTTGTAATAATCCACCGATTCTTCGCTGTTGCCTTTCTTCTCCTTGAGCGCAGCGAGCTTTCGTGTCAACTCTGCTTCATCATAATCGATTTTTACAAGTCGTTCCCAAACGATTACAAGTTCATCCTCTCTACTATCGTTCGTCAGACACTGGGATAAGGCCTCAAGAGCATATTTGTTTTCACCGTATTTCAGCGTTTCATTGGCCAAAAATTCAACAATGTTAAATCTCTTGTTATCGATGAAAAGATTGATCAGTTTTTGAATATGACCTTCATCGAGTGCTTCTTCCTCAAAGTTCAGTTTTCCCATAACGTAGAGGGCAATAATACTGTTCGGTGTGTGATTCAAGTGCTCTGAAACAAGTTCACGTAGATCCGTAAGCTTGCTGTTTTTACCCGCTTCGGATATGAGTGTATCGAGGTCTGTGAAATTCTTGATAATATAGTTGTTGAGTGTAGCCCGAGTCCATTTTTCCTCGTTCAGAAGCTCGGAAAGTTTTTGAACAACAGATACAGCCATGTATATCTCCTAAGCATAAAGTAAAAAATAAGCTATTTATAATCAATATTAATTTGGATGATTATTTATTATTTCAGATAGAGAGCGAAAATCTCTGAATCAATTTCATTTATCCGCTGTAAGGCCTCCTCTATCTCTTTTTTGCTTCCCCCCACTATTTTAAGACTATCAATTAGCCAAAAATAATGATTAATGAGTTTTGGTTTTATAAACATTCGTTTTTTTCTATTGCTGAGGTATTCACCCTCAAGCTTTTGAATCTCAGTACGAAGTTTTTCGAGCTCCCCTTTTTTCGGTTCCCTTTTGACATTGAAGGCTCTGTTGATCTCAGCAAAGACTGGAAGCCAGTAAATAGATACCTCTGGATTCTTAATCTGATCCTCAGTTTTTTTATAGAGCATGTGAATGAAAGGTGATTCGATGCAATCTAGCTCTATGAGTCCGGGATCGATAAAAAATGCCTCCCGAAATAGTACCTTTGCCTTGGAGGTTTCATCAATACTGAAATAGCAGTCTCCAAGTTTTGATAAAAGAGACGGATCCTCTTTGATAAAACTTCTTGCATATTCGTAAATATCAATTGCCTTCTCAAAATTTCCAAGCTTCTTGAAGCAGTCTCCGATCTGGATGAGTATGGCTGTGTCTGGCACGACCCCTTCGTTGTATGCCTTGGTGAAAGATTCGATAATATCGCTGAATATATACTTCTGTATTGCAGCGGTTGACCGTCCATGTTTAACATTATTTTTGACCATGTACTTTTCAAAATCCTTCCATTCCTTAAGCAATAGCCTTGCTTTATCATAGGAGTTGCTGTATTTGTTGAGCTTGTTTACACGACTGATCCAGAACCTTGCAGACCGAATACCGTCTGGAACACCAGGGTAATTAGAATTTTCCTCTCTGATATTTTCAAACAGCCTTATGGCATCAGCGAAACTTCCCTCTTCAAGCATTTTGTGAGCTTTATTCTGCTTGATATAGAGTGGATCGTCTTCGAATGTTAATTGCCCGTCGTTTTCCATATTAGTTGTCTTTTTTGTTTACATAACATTTATGTCATCCTATTCGCGTTTTTTGAAGAAAAGGAAGGGTAGGTATAACGCTATTTGTATAAATATAAATATTAACATATTTTAAAAGAATAAGTCAAATACTTAAAAAACTATAAAGAAGGATAAATTATACGAAGTTCGACTTAATGGAGAAGCTGAGTCGGTCGACTATAAAAATGAGTAGAGAGAATGTACTTTTTAATGGAAAATAGAGTATGAAATATCTAAACTTGTAGATGTGAGGTGGAAATATGAAAAAGAGGATTATAACCTTTTTCGCCATCTTATTGGGGCTGGTTCTTATACCGATAATCATTTTTCCGCTGAATGGCTCTATTGAAAAGGCACAGTTCGACCTTGCTTTTGAACTTTTTAAAAATGAGAAGTACGATAGTGCAATCGATGAGTTCAACCGCTTACTCTTCGATTTAAAATCAAAAAAATATTTAGACGCGAGTTATTTTTATATAGGAAATTCACACCTCGCAATGAAACGGTACGAGGAAGCACGAAAGAATTTTAAATATATTGCTGATAATCTTCACGGAAGCGACTACTATTCGCAATCTCTTTATCTTTACGGGAGATGTGAATATTTATTGAAAAATTTTAAAGCTGCTATTGGGCGATTCGACGCATACCTGGAACAATATGCCACACAGGATTTTGCAGACAACAGCATGTATTGGAAGGCGGAATCTCTTATCGGAGATGGCCGCCGCAATGAGGCTCGGACTGTTTTAAATACATTATTGAAACACTATCCTTATGGAAATAAAGCTGACGCTGCACGATTTAAGCTAAGATTAATGGAACTGGAGAACCAACTGTCCGGACAAGAGGCAACAACTCTTATAAGCCGTGTAGATGATGAGATGACGTATAGCCCGCAAGATATGGAGAAATGGAAGGATAGAGAGCTTCAGTACAGGTCGGAAATAGAAAACTTGAATAATCGAGTTGAAATATTGGAGTCCGAAATAAATGCCTTGAAAGAGATTAAGGAAGGAACAGAAGATGAACGTGCAGCACAGATAGAAGAGAAGATAGAGGCTCTTATAGCTTGGGAGAATATCCTGAATTTGAAAGAAGAAGCTCTCGATCAAAAAGAGGTGCAGCTTGATCAGGAATTCGAGCGCATTCAGGAACTTACAAAACAAATGGAACACCCCCCCGATGATTAGAATATTTGTATGTATTCTGCTTTTACTGGTTTTTAGCTCTCAGATATCATTATCAGCAACCCTGCAGAACAGACTCCTGCTTGTCGATATTGATGATGGAACGGGAAGGATATTTTTAAGTACCCTTGAAGGTCATGATGATATCACGGGTGATGAAAAAACGAACCTACTCTTCTATGATAATCCCCCTACCAGTTATACTCTCATTTACGTTGATGACGATATATTCTTTTTTGGTGGTGAAGGGGGAGAACTCACCAAAATCCCAGTGACAATCGATGATTCGGTAGAGGCTGTTTGGCAGAATGAACTCGTTTTAGTCCGACAGGAAGTACGGTTCGTTCCAAGGATGGATAGCGGTGTAGAGGATGGGATCCTCATTACCTATTCCGTTGAGAATAAATCTGACAGAAAGCGTGAGATAGGTATGCGTCAGCTTTTCGATACCTGGCTCGGAGAGCAGAGCGGTAGTCACTTCGTATTGTCCAATGGGGAAAAGCTGGATTTGGAAACTCGACTGGAAGGAGTAGATGTTCCCCGTTCTTGGGAATCGATGAGATTGGTGGAGGATAATCCTGTTGTAATACGGGGAGTACTCCGTGGAGAATTGGTATCAACTCCAGAAAAAGTAGTATTTGCAAATTACCGGTCGCTACGAAGACACCCGTTCGACTACCGAGTTTCAAGAAAAATGGGTTTTGATAATCTGCCGTATTCAAAGAATGATAGTGCTGTTGCGTTATACTATGGACCTGTCGCTCTATGGCCGGGAGACGCACATGAGTTCAACATGATTCTCGGTTTGCGTGGTGAAGGTGACTATGGTATCCGTGATGATGAGTACACGATTCGACCCGCAAAGGCGCGGAGTCTTATGGTAGGTGGTGAATCGATAGCAAAAGCGCTTGAGAGGATCAGTGTTCTCAAAGGCTCCCTGGATAGGCTCAATGAGGTGCTCGATAGCCTGAATGCAGCATTACAGAGTGAGGAGAAAAGTCTCAGCGAGGATAAAATGATTGAGATCAGGAATATCCTCGATGAAATAAAAAAACAGAGCGAAGGTAGTTGAACTCAAAAATTATGAGTAACAGTCCGATTAATGCTTCAAAGGTCCCGAAAGGTTTGATAGTTTATAGTTGTTCCTCAAATCTCTCGATAGATCCTTTTTCTTTATTTCTTCTTTCCTGTCGTAGAGTTTTTTTCCCCTTACAAGACCAAGTTCAAATTTAATTTTTCCGTTTTTCAGATAGATCTGAAGCGGAACAAGAGTGTAGCCTCTTTCCTTAATTTTCTGATAGAGCTTATGTATCTCTCTTTTATGAAGGAGCAGTTTTCTTTCTCTCAATGGTTCATGATTAACACGGTTACCGAATGGGTATTTACCGATATGCACATTTCTCAGGTAAATCTCCCCGTTCTGAATAAAACAGTACCCATCCTTCAGTGTAACATTTCTATTTTTTATCGATTTAACTTCAGTGCCCATCAATACAATACCGGCTTCTAACCTCTCAAGAATGGTATAGTCATGATAGGCTTTTTTGTTTTTAACGATTAATATTTCACCCATGCTCACTTTTAATCCTGACAGGATTTTCGGTTCTTTTTTAGTATAATAACTGCTTTTTTCCGTGTCCATAGAATATGGTGTTCTGGGTTTCGATACTCATTTAAGCACACAACATCTATTTAGCAACAGATCTTTTACGGAAGTATGGAAAAACATTGCATGATGGGCCAAAACCATGGTTTTAGTTGACGCTATATTGTTTTTAACTTATCTTTTTTTAATAATAACAGGAATTTAAAGAATCTATAAAAATAAGACAAAAACAGTATAATCGATATGAAGGATTGAATAAATAAATTGGAATCAAAAGAGGAAACGAAAAATACACAAGGTAACAGTAATGAAGATAATAGTATAATAATTGACGAATTGGATAAAAATATAGAAGGACAAAAGAAAGAACAAAAAAAGAAAAGTAAGCCTCAGGAAAAAGCAAGCCCCAAAAAGCAGTCCTCCCTGGCAACAGACGAGGATATCCTTCAGGATCTCATTCAGACAAAAGTATTACTTGAAGATCAAAAAAAAGTGGTTGAAGAGAAGGAACAATTGCTTGCTGAGTATGAGGATCTTCTGAAGCGGAAGCAGGCAGAATTCGAAAATTACAAGAAGAGAGCTCATAAAGAGGCCCAGGAATTTAAAAAGTATGCGAATGTTGAAATCATACTCGATATTCTGAATACTATCGATGATTTTGAAAGAGCAATAGAATCAACAAAGTCGTCGAGGGATTTTGATGCGCTTCTCGAAGGAATTCAACTCGTCGAGAGGCAGCTCAAGGGAGTACTTGAAAACAAGTACGGTGTTAAGATGATAGAAGCCGTGGGCAAGGAATTTGATCCCACGATACATGAAGCAATGATGATGGAAGAATCAGAACAGTATGACGCTGACACCGTTATTGAGGATTTTCAAAAGGGATATGTCATGCACGACCGCATTATCAGACCATCAAAAGTGAAAGTGGCAAAACCGGTCAACTTAGAAGGTGAGATGGATGATAGGGGTGCAGATGATGAAGAGAAATCCTCTGAGGAAGGAGAGTAAAAAATGGGTAAGATTATTGGTATTGACCTTGGAACTACAAACTCCTGCGTTGCCGTAATGGAGGGTAATGAAGCGAAGGTCATTACAAATGCAGAAGGGCAGAGGACCACACCATCTGTTGTTGCATTTACAAAGAAGGACGAGACTCTAGTTGGACAACCGGCGAAAAATCAGATTATAACCAATTCTGATAACACTATATATTCCATAAAACGTTTCATGGGAAGACGTTACAATGAGATAGCTAGAGAGAGGGAAATGGTTCCCTACGCGGTTATAGAGGGACGGAATGGTGATGCCAGAGTTAAGGTGAGCGCAGGTGAATTCTCACCCCCTGAGATCTCAGCGAGAGTTCTACAGAAAATGAGACAAACAGCTGAGGATTATTTAGGAGAAAAGATAACCGAGGCCGTGGTAACTGTTCCTGCTTATTTTAACGATTCTCAACGGCAGGCAACAAAGGATGCGGGGAGGATTGCAGGTCTCGATGTAAAAAGGATTATAAATGAGCCTACAGCTGCTTCTCTGGCATACGGACTTGAAAAAAAGAAGGACGAAAAAATAGCAGTTTATGACCTCGGGGGCGGCACGTTCGATATATCGATTCTCGAATTGGGAGATGGTGTATTTGAGGTCAAATCTACAAACGGAAATACCCATCTCGGCGGAGATGATTTTGATAAACGCATCATGGATTGGCTCGTAGATGAGTTTAAAAAACAGTACAGTATTGATCTATCAAACGATAAGATGGCAATGCAGCGGTTAAAAGAAGGAGCTGAAAAGGCAAAGATAGAGTTGTCAAGTACGACAACGACAGATATCAATCTCCCTTTCATTACTGCTGATTCGAGTGGACCCAAACATCTGAATTTCACCTTAACGAGGGCAAAGCTTGAACAATTGGTTGGTGATCTGATCGATTCTACGAGAGGTCCCTGCGAGAGTGCTCTGAAAGATGCCAGTTTAAAGCCGGATGAAATCGACGAGGTCATTCTCGTTGGTGGCTCAACACGTATTCCAGCCGTCATTGACATCGTGTAGAAGATATTAAAGAAAGA
>CAYFYU010000034.1:21130-32097 GCA_964347455.1 uncultured Spirochaetota bacterium
TTGAAACACTCGGCGGTGTTATGACGAGACTCATCGAGCGAAATACTACTATTCCAACCAGAAAGAGTCAGATCTTCTCGACTGCTGCAGATAATCAAACGGCAGTGAGCATTCATGTGCTCCAGGGAGAACGTGAAATGGCTTCTCACAACCGTACACTCGGTCGATTCGATCTCGTTGGCATACCTCCCGCACCGCGGGGTGTTCCACAGATTGAAGTTACCTTCGATATCGATGCAAACGGTATTGTGCATGTTTCGGCCAAGGATCTTGCCACCAGCAAAGAGCAGAAGATCAGGATCGAATCCTCAAGCGGCCTCAACGAGGAGGAGATCAAGCGTATGGTAAAAGATGCAGAGATGCATGCCGAGGAGGATAAGAAGTCTAAGGAAAAAGCTGAGGCAGTCAACCAGGCGGATAGTCTTATTTACCAGACTGAAAAAATGCTCAAAGAATATGGGGAGAAGATATCAGAAGACGATCGTACGAACATCGAGAGAGAGTTAGAAAACACTAGAAAGGCCATGAATGAGGGGGATGCAGATCAGATAAAGCAAGCCTCAGAGGCGCTGACACAAGCTTCCTACAAGATCTCCGAATCGATGTACAGGGAAGCGGCTGCATCGCAACAGGGACCAGCAGAAGAACAGGGTGCAGAAGCGACCGCTGAGCAGCCGGAGCAAGAAACGAAAGAAACCGATGAGGATGTTGTGGATGCTGAATACGAAGTAGTTGATGACGATAAAAATACAAAGAGCTGAACGGTTAAACCAGGAGATATCATGACATGGACAAATACCCTATAAGGTGACTTATAGGGTATTTTTTGTATGGAGCATAAATGGCAACGAAGAGAGATTATTACGACGTTCTCGGTATTGAGAGGAGTGCGTCGAGGGATGAGATAAAAAAGGCCTACAGAAAACTCGCGATACGGTATCATCCCGATAAAAACCCTGGAGACAAGCAGGCTGAGGAAAGGTTCAAGGAAGCAACTGAGGCGTATGAGGTTCTCGGTGATGATAGGAGGCGACAGCTCTACGACCAGTTCGGTCACGAGGGTATCACTGCCGGTACGGGCGGTTTTCACGGTTTCAGAAGTACAACAGATTTCGAGGATCTCTTTGGTGGATTTTCAGACATATTTGGTTCAGACTTCTTTGAGTCATTTTTCGGGTTTGGGGATATCTTCGGCAGAACCCGAACGGGAGCGGGAAGGCGTGAAAGAGCGATGCGAGGTTCAGATATCCGCTACGATGTCAACCTAAGCCTTGAGGAAGCAGCATTCGGGAAGAAAATTGAGATTAGGATAAGGAGAAATGAGGTTTGTAAAGAGTGCAACGGTAGCGGTGCACGTGCCGGGAGCGGCTCGGTTGCATGTGAACAGTGTGGTGGCACAGGCCAGATAACCAGGACACAGGGATTTTTTACCATTGCCTCGACGTGTCCACGTTGCAAAGGTTCTGGAAGGGTTGTCAAGGACCTCTGTCCAGAATGCAGGGGAAGTGGCGTTGTTGATAAATCGAGGAAGATTATGCTGGATATAGAGGCAGGAATAGAGGACGGCACAGTGCTGCGGCTTAGAGGAGAGGGAAACGCCGGTCCTAGCGGCGGTCCTCGAGGCGATTTAATTATAGTTGTTCATCAGAAACCGCATCGTACTTTTCTCAGGAAGGGCAATGATGTGATCTGTGAAGTCCCGATAACGGTATTTCAGGCGATTATGGGTGCAGATATAAAAGTGCCAACACTGGACGGTAAGCTGGTAAAGATTAGCATACCACAAGGCACGCAGAGTGGTAGAACTTTCCGTTTGAGAAAGGAGGGGATCCCCTATCTGAAGAGGTGGGGGAAAGGTGATCAGCTTGTAAAGGTTATTGTACGGATTCCGAAAAGTCTATCATCCAATGAAAAAAAGGTGCTTCAACAAATCTACCGGGAGCGGAAAGACACCGATACGCCCGATCTCCTCCCAGTCAGTGAGTTCGAATAATTGTATTGATGTCAAGTATTGCACATAAAGATAATAAAAGGTAAAATATAATTACACTCAAGTAAATCAGAATGGGGATTTACTTGATTGAGCGACCTTTAGGTCGCGACTTACTGCAATGCCGGCGTACGAAGTTAGTTATACGTGCATTGATGTCAACTTTATGGAAAAATAGTGAAAATGCGTTAACCTTTTAGGTAGTTGGAAGTTCATAGCATACCGCAAATGTTGCTGCAAGTTTGATTCTGACGAGAAATAGGTCATTAAGCTCGAGAGTGTTAATAGCGTTATTTGTAAAGGTACACTATAATGTGGTATATTGGGTCAGATTATTTAATTACTAAACACCAGGATTGAAACGATGGCACAAAAAACGAGGGAAGACAAGGTGAAGATCGGTATTATTGGTGTTGGGAGGATGGGAACCTATCACGCTAACGTACTTGCTGCAATACACAATGATTTTAGTTTTGTTGGCATACATGATACCGACGATTCAAGAGCACAGTATATCGCTGAAAAGTACCGCACTCGAAGATTTTCCACAATGGAAGAACTCCTCAGTGAAGTTGATGGTGTTATTGTTGCGACTCCGACTCATCTTCACTACGACACAACGAAAAATGCTCTTTTAGCAGGAGTGAATACACTCGTCGAAAAGCCGATTTCCAGTACCATAGAGGAAGCAAATGATCTGGTCCATACGGCAAAAGAGATGAATCTCATATTTCAGGTAGGACATGTTGAAAGATTTAAGGGTGCGGTCGTTGAATTACGTAAGATAGTTGAGAATCCGTATCTTGTGGAAGCACGACGGCTCAGTCCCTGGATAGAAAAGGATTGGGATACGGGCGTCGTTCTCGATTTGATGATTCACGATATTGATATCGTTCTAAGTCTCATAAAAAGTGAGGTAAAAGATATCGATGGTATGGGTAAACGGGTAAAGAGCAAATACGAGGATATTGCTTCAGCTATTCTTCAGTTTGAAAACGGTGCTATTGCAAATATTACATCGAGCAGATTGAGTGAGACACGAATTAGAGAGATGTCAGTATCACAGGATAAGGCCTTCATTACACTCAACTTCGAATCACAGGATATCGATATTTATAGAGGTGCTTCGGCCAGTTTTTTTGTATCGGAAAGCGAGATAACCTATAAGCAGGAATTTTTTGTAGAAAGAGTAAAGGCACAACAGGAGAATGCACTGAAAGAAGAGCTGTTGCACTTCATAGATTGTATACGAGGAAAATCGGAGCCGATAGTGAGTGGTGAAGATGATATCAAAACCCTCGATATTACCCTCAAAATTATTGAAAAGATAAATGAAAAGATAGAGGAGCCTACGAAAGTGTATGGCTCCTAACCCACCATAACTGAGCTTTTCTTGAAAAAGGAAATGTTACTCACTATAATTGTATTAGCCGAAGGTGCTGTCAAGCGACGAAGGTGCTGTCAAGCGACGAAGGTGCTGTCAAGTAATGCAATATAATTAGCTGGTTTTCCATATCTGAGATCAAGCTACGTGGGAGCGCAAGATGAAGAACAGGCGAAAGAGATTTATTATTGAGGGAAATTTTCAAACTCGGTTTATACTGCGCTTTATACTTGTCGTTGTTGGCGCAACCCTTCTCTCAACTGGAGCAATAATGGGATTATTTTATTTCAAATATCACGCCGGTGGAGCGGAACTCGAGAGCTTGATCGTTGTCATTACACCTGAGGGAGAAACAAATGTGGCAGGGCTGTTTCAGATCATCCTAACTCCTCTCATCGTTGCAAATCTAATCGTCCTTTGTGTCATAATTCCTTATTCGCTGTTTTATTCTCATAAGGTTGCGGGCCCAATATACCGTCTCGAGCAGAGCATGGATATGCTTTTGGGTGGTGATATGGATTTTATTATTACCCTTCGGAGAAATGACGAGTTTAGGTATCTTGCCGATAAGATGAATGCGCTCATCGATTATATGCGAAGGAATATAGGTGAGGTACGATCGAGTTATCGTGTTACCCGGGATATAATAAGCCGCATTGGAACACTTATCAGATCTAAACCATTGAACGTAAAATTGCTCCTTAAGGAGGTTACGGATCTCGAACGATTTTACAAAGAAAGGGGCAAACCTTTTAGCTATTAAGATGGGTTGTTACCAGTCTATTTTTCTCAGTGATTCACGGGCGGCAAGTCTTATACTTCTCCTAAATCGTCCCCGCATGACTTCAACGAGAGGTAGAAAGCCGTCGCGGTGCCCTATTTCACCGAGAGCCTCCACACATGCCAAAACGACGATTTCATCGGGTCCAGCCGGATTCGCGACCTCAATTGCACGGGCAAGCTGATATACGGAATCATCTTCACCTATTTTCCCAATGCCTGCTGCGACCGAACTCCTTACCACATTGTCTGGATCGTATCGGAGTGACATGTAGAGGTTAGGGAGGACCCGTGGATCGCCAATTTCACCAAGGGCATAGGCACTTGCAGCCCTTACATCCCAAAAGTCATTTACCACTTTGTTGTTTTTACGTTTGACATAAAATGTTCCCTGTTCAAGACCATAGATGAGAGCTTCGAGCACCTCCTCATCATTGGACCCAATTTCACCGAGCTTAGTTGCAGCAAGACGCATGCTATCTTGGGAACCCTCGTACATGAGCTTTATATAATCCTGGGCAGTGGGCTCTTTTAGACTCAGGAGGTACTGTTCCACGCTTTCCTGTGCGTAGAGAATGCCAAAGCCAAAGATGAAAATGATAATAAAAAGCACGATTTTCTTTTTCATGTTAATCCCCCTCTTTGCTCAGACCCTTCAACCAGGAATCACCGACCTTAATAAAGGTGTGCTGTGGTTTGGGAAACTCTTCATTTTCCAAAAAAACATAGACGTATGCTTTGTTCGGGTTTATAAAATCGACTCTTGATATTCGAAGGGCCCGTATATTTTCCTTTTTTCGTGTATCGACGAGAAGATTAAAAAACTCACCGATGTTCCGTACATTCCATCCTTCTTCTGCGAGAAGTTCCGGATCATTGTATCGTTCCCTATATCGTGGAGTCAAGAGATCGAGCCAATTATCAAAATCGTTGTTCTTATAGCAATCTTCGAGTTTTTCAATGACCGTAATAATTGATTCTGCCTCCCTCTTTGCGTCAGCAGGAGAGTGAGCCTGAAATTCCTGTGTTTGAACGCTCCGCCCTATTTTGTTATTCTCCATAGTGGGAGATTTTTCGGATTTGTATGGTTCTGAGATTTCTGCATCATTAAAAATTTCCCCTTTTTTATCGCTTTGTGAGTTACGGAAAGCTCCTTCATCGTCAGTGGTTTTGCTTAAACAGCTCAAATATAAGATTAGAGACGCTGTAAAGAAAATAATAATTAATTTCTTCATAAATCGAAGATCCTGCAAGGGCCGAAGGTCCTGTGTCAAGGGCTCCCATATAAATTTTAGCGTAATAAATGCTTTTTTCAATATAAAACGAGGTTTTCATTTTCATTTAAACATAGAACCTTTTAGAGGAGTTCCTTTAGAAACATCGGTATTGAGCACCCGATTCTTGAGCCTGTTGAATTCTTCTGCCCCAAAACCTGTATTTGGCCTGAGAAAGTCTACCATTTCTTTCGAGATTCTTTCACCTTTATTGAGATCACGCTTCGCATAGATACCCCTTCTTGCATAAACCCTCTCGAGCTTTTCTCTCGGTGTTATCGTTCGCTCCCTATTTCCCAGCATCTTCTCACAGAGACGAACCTTCTTAACGAGCTCGCCGAATTGATCGGGATCGAATGAATTTCTGTGATCCAATCCTTCCTGATTCCTGTCAAGAGTAAAGTGTTTTTCGAGTGCCCGTATGCCTTTTCCCAGTGCGAGCAATGTTGCATCGAATCCGAGGGTATGGTCAGATAATCCTATAGGATAATTGTATCGAGAGCGCAGTGTATCGATGAAATTTATATTCAAAGCTCTATCAGGAGGCGGATAAAGCATAATACAATGCATAATGCAGATGAACTGTAGATTGAATTTTTCAAGTGTTCGCACCGCATTATCAATTTCCTCAAGCCGTGAAGCTCCAGTTGAGAGAAAGACGCCTTTTCCTCTTTTACCAATCTTCTGGAGAAGCTGTAGATAGGTAATATCGCCAGAAGAAATTTTATAGAATGGCACAAATTTATCGATGATGTCAACAGCTCGCAGGTTATAGGGTGTAGAAAAGTAGTGTATACCGGCTTTCCTAGCAGCCTTGGCAACAACATCATGCCAGCCCTGCTTGAAGGAACATTTATCTATGAGCTGCCTCCAGCCGGTATCCTCAATGCTAAGCCTTTTCTCGTAGTAAGAAGGAGCAAAGAGTGTGTTGAGTGAGAAATCCTGAAACTTAATCGCATCGGCTCCCGCATCTTTTGCACGGTACACCAGTTCCACTGCGGTGTCGAGGTTCCCATTGTGATTGGATCCGGCTTCTGCGATAATGAATAATCTCTCAAACATCACGTCTCTCCTAAGGTGTCCCCCCAACGAACAAGATAGTTTATTCCATTCGGAGAACAGGATTCGAGGAGCATATAAGCTGCATTTTATTGAATCTTTAAATCACGATTATTATAATATAGACTGTATTTTGTGAGTAGTTCGAAAATGAAATTATAAAGGAAGGTTCCAAGATTGAGAACAGCAATTTATCCGGGCAGTTTTGATCCACCAACAAATGGCCATTGTGATATAATAGAACGTTCGTCGAAGTTATTCGATCACGTTATTGTCGCGGTTGCTGAAAACCCTGAAAAAAAATATTTTTTTTCCGTTGAGGATAGGGTGGCCATGCTTGAGGACATCATACGGGTATATGATAATATTGAAGTGGATCATTTCAGCGGCCTCCTCGTGGAGTATGCGGAGCGCGTTGGTGCTGTAACAATCCTGAGAGGACTCAGGGCTCTTTCTGACTTTGAATACGAGTTTGAACTCGCCCTCATGAATCGACACCTCAATGAAAAGGTCGATACCATATTCATGATGACCGATGAGCATTATTCTTTCATTAGAAGCTCGCTTGTAAAGGAGGTGGCTCGTCTTGGTGGTGATATTTCTGATAAAGTACCTCCCGTTGTTGAAGAGTATCTGAAAAAGCGATTCTCCTGATGTGAGGCGTCACATCTCTACCGCGTCACTCGAGATTAAATTGATTTTCAATCCACTATTTTTTCGGTATATTCAAGGTTAGCAATTTTGACAGCACGAGCTGAACTAGGGGAGAAAATCCAATGGCAGTACCAAAAAGAAGAAAATCCAAATCGAAAACGAGGTCAAGACGGGCAATTCATGATAGAGTGAACCTTGTAAAATTTGTTGAATGTCCCCACTGCGGTCAGTATACAAAACCGCATCATGTTTGTCCCTATTGCGGTTATTATAAGGATAGAGAGATCATTTCTCAAGAGGAAGAATAAACTTATGATAGCCGTGGATGTCATGAGCGGTGAGCATTCACCTGAGACCTATATAAGAGGAGCAGTGAATACCCTGAGGGATTTTGGTTTTAAAATTGGGTTGGTTGGTGATCAGGAGCTCATCGAGACAACATTGAAAAAGCTGAAGGTTGAGGATAGAAGGCGATGTAAGATCTTCCATGCTGAAGAAGTGATCCGGATGCATGAGATTCCTGCGCAAGCATGTAAAAAAAAGAAGGATGCATCTATCGCTGTGTGCACACGCCTCGTTAAAGAGGGGAAAGCCGATGGCCTCTATTCTCCGGGAAATACAGGCGCCACGCTTGTTTCCGCTATTATGAATATGGGTAAGATTGATGGGATATTTCGGCCTGCCATTTCTACTTACCTGCCGACTGCCAAAGGGCACTGTATACTTATCGACGCTGGGGCAAACATAGATTGCACACCCGAATACCTTGCTCAATTCGCAATAATGGGAGAAGTTTTTGCGAATAAAGTTCAGGGAAAGAAAAATCCCACTATTGGTATACTGAGCATAGGTCATGAAAAGTCTAAGGGAAATGAGCTTTCTCTTAAAACCTATGATATTCTCAAAGATTTGGATTGTAATTTTGTCGGAAATATTGAGGGGTACGACATTTCAGATGGGGATGTGGATGTCATTGTTTGTGATGGGTATACGGGGAATATTGTCCTCAAGGTTACTGAACGGATATTCCAACTGACCTTTGAGTTTGTCAAGCAGGAGATCGAGTATCATCTGCTGCAGAGAATCGGCTACGCGCTCACCTATCCAGCAGTCAAGAAGTTGAACAAAAAGATCGACCCACGTGCTTACGGGGGTGCGCCATTTCTCGGTCTGAACGGTAATATCATCGTGGGTCACGGAGCGTCCGATGCGATTGCTGCATACAACGGGATCAACATGGTAAATAATCTCGTGAAGAATAAAGTGAACGACACAATGGTGAAACGACTGCAACAGTTCGGATTGTTGAAAAAGGCCGGTCAGGTTGGCGAGGGAGATAAATGATCATCCAGCCTCTCCACTGATCAGGACAAAAAAGTTAATAGATTATAGTTCGTACCTTCAGAATTCAGACTAAAATATACTTGATGGGAAACCGAGTTTTTATCATATTAAAACGGGTGTTTTCCCGTAGATGAGTAGGCCACTATTCCTCACGAATGATCGTATAGATTTCAAGAAAGGTAAACCATGGGTGTAGCGAATATAATGATTAAGAGTACAGGGGCCTATGTTCCGAAGAAAGTCTTAACAAACCACGATCTAGAGAAGATGGTCGATACTTCCGATGAATGGATTACGACAAGAACCGGTATCAAAACCCGTAGAATTGCGGCAGAGAATGAGGCCACTTCAGACATGGCCTTTGAGGCGGCAAAGATAGCTCTTAGAAGAGCCAAGCTGCATCCGAAGGATATCGATTTGATACTGGTAGCTACAGTATCGCCGGATATGTTTTTTCCCTCAACGGGTTGTGTTGTCCAGGATATGCTCGGAGCAAAACATGCAGCAGCAATTGATCTTAATGCAGCCTGTTCTGGGTACATTTACTCACTGGTAATTGCAAGCAATTTTTTAGAAAACAACAGCTATCGAAACGCACTTATCATCGGTGCAGAGAAGCTAAGTAGTTTTTTAAATTGGGAGGACAGGAGCACCTGCGTGATATTTGCGGATGGCGCTGGTGCGAGTGTTGTTGTCCCATCAAACGGTGAGAGTAAACTTCTTGCCTTCGACCTTGGAGTTGACGGTTCTTATGGGAATCAGCTTTCAGTTCCTGCAGGAGGTGCGAGGCTCCCTGCAAATGAAGAGACGGTAAAGAACCATCTACATTGCATACAGATGAATGGAAATGCCATTTTTAAAATTGCCGTCAACAAGATGCGAGAAACGTTTCAAAAGTCGATGAAGAAAGCAGGTGTTACAGTAAATGATATATCGCTCGTGATTCCTCATCAGGCAAATCTGAGAATCATAGAGGCTCTCAGATCCTATTTGAAAATACCGAAGGAAAAGGTTTTTGTTAATATCGACAAATATGGAAACACCTCTGCTGCAAGTATCGCCATTGCTCTTCATGAGGCCCAGGAGCAGGGATTGATCAAAAGGGGCGATATAATCGGTTTTGCTGCCTTTGGTGGAGGATTAACCTGGGGCTCTGCAATAATTCAATTCTGAGGTGCCTTCTATCACCATCAGTATTCATCACCTACCACTCTTTTCGAAACAGAGTATATAATGCAGGGAATTAACGTGGGGGAAGTTTTTCGTTTGTTTTCTATTGGGAACACTGTTATATTAGGCGGTTGTCATTTTAAGGGTAAACTGCCGGATAGAAAGAGATATGAGTAGCTTTGCATATTTATTTCCCGGGCAGGGCTCACAAAAGCCTGGTATGGGAAAAGAGTTGTACGAAAGTAATGAAACGGCGAAGGAGATTTTTCAAACAGCCGATCGTGTGTTACCCGACTGTTCTATCACCTCTCTCTGTTTTGAAGCTGATGAAGAAGACCTGAGGAAAACAGAGAACACACAACCTGCATTGTATACGATTTCATACGTTGTGTATCGGGTACTGGTGCAGAACGGGTATGAAGGATCGGTTTTTGCCGGACACTCACTTGGTGAATATACCGCTGTAACAGCCTCGGGATATATAAGTTTCGAGGAAGGACTTCGGGTTGTTCGGCAGAGGGGTATCTTAATGAGAGACTGTGACCCTGCCAGGCGAGGGGGAATGGCTGCGATTATTGGAAGTGATGCTGAGACGATCAGTAAGGTATGTGAGGGGATTGGCGAAGTGTATCCGGCAAACTACAACAGCCCTAATCAAATTGTCATTTCGGGGATGAAGGATAAGGTTCAAATGGCTGCGGATAAATTAAAGACCCTTGGGGCACGAAGGACGATAATTCTGAATGTTGGAGGACCGTTTCATACCCCTTTTATGAAGAACGCTGCGAAACTGCTGGAAATGGAGCTGGAGAGAATAAAATGGATGCCGGGACGAGGACACATCGTATCGAATGTAACAGCAAAAACTGAAAATAACCCTGAAGTTATAAAAGAAAATATGGTCAAACAGCTCTATCATCCCGTTCTCTGGAGTTTATCCCTTGGTGCGATGCTCGGAATGGAAATTCGAAAATATATTGAATCAGGCCCAGGGACTGTACTGAGAGGTCTTTTTAAAGCCTATTCTCCAGATGCTGAAGTTTTTTCTGTTGAAAAACCTGAAGACATTGTTACACTAAAGGATCAAATCTGATAGGATTTGTACTCTGCAGGTTAAAGACAGGGATGATCTGAAAGGATTATAAATGGATTTAAAGGAAAAGGTTGCATTTATTACGGGAGGTGCACGGGGCATTGGGTTGGAGATTGCAAGAGTTTTTACACAAAACGGTGCGAATCTTGTGCTTGCAGATATTGACGAGGCAGGTCTCAAAACTGCATCAGTTGAATTACGTAAACATGGGGTCAAGGT
>CAYFYU010000034.1:32107-34662 GCA_964347455.1 uncultured Spirochaetota bacterium
AAGGTAGAAGGCTACAGATTGGACGTAAGTAATCTGAAGAACTGCGATGATGTGGCAAAAAAAGCCGTTGACAATTTTGGGCGCATTGATATACTCGTCAACAACGCCGGCATTACGCGTGATAATCTCCTTTTGAGAATGAGCGAAGAAGATTTTGATAAAGTCATTGCCATAAATTTAAAAGGCGCCTTCAATTGTACGAAAATCATTTCAAGGATAATGATGCGACAGCGCTATGGTCGAATCATTAACATCGCCTCAGTCATTGGCCTTATTGGAAATGCAGGGCAGGTAAACTATGCAGCCAGTAAAGCTGGAATTATCGGTATCACCAAATCGGTAGCAAGAGAGCTTGCAAGTCGTAACGTCACGGTAAATGCCATAGCGCCAGGGTATATTCAGACCGAAATGACAAAGGATTTACCCGAAGAGGTAAAGGCAAGGATGCTCCAGAATGTACCACTCGGGAGACCTGGTAATCCTGTGGATGTAGCTCATGCGGCGCTCTTCCTTGCTTCAGAATATTCATCCTATATAACTGGCCAGGTTGTCGTAGTAGATGGCGGTATGGTAATGTCATAGCAAATTAAGTTGTTTGTTTGATAAATGTATAGTCGACACTATTTTGTTATTGATGTAATGACTTTCGATGTATTAAGAAAAAGAGTAAGGGGGATGTACAATCAATGGGAACCTTAGAAAAAGTAAAAGAAATTATAGTAGAGCGTCTAAGCGTGGATGAAAAAGATGTAACCGAAGAGGCTTCATTTATTGATGATCTCGGTGCGGATTCACTAGATACGGTAGAACTCGTCATGGCATTAGAAGAGGAATTTAGCATGGAAATTCCGGATGAAGAAGCAGAGAAAATTGTAACCGTAGGTGATGCAGTTAAATACATAGAGTCACATAAATAGGGTAACATTTTGGCTTCAGATAAAGTTAAAGTAGTGATTACAGGAATGGGGGCGGTGACCCCCATAGGGATCGGTGTAAAAAAGTTCTGGCATAACCTCATTGACGGAAAGTCTGGTATCAAACCAATTACGCTCTTCGATCCCGTCAATGTGGAATCAAAGATTGCTGGTGAAATAGTTGAATTTGATCCCACGGATTTCATGGATAAAAATATTGCTCGGAAAAACGATAGGTTTACACAATTTGCGATTGTTGCATCCGATGAAGCGATGGAGGATGCCGAATTAGATTTAAATAAGGTCGATCGTTTTCGAGTCGGTGTTATTATCGGATCTGGAATTGGTGGACTTCAGACGCTCATTGATCAACACGATATATTCCTAGAAAAAGGTGCTCGGAGAGTTAGCCCTTTTCTTATTCCCAATATGATCGCAAATATGGCCAGTGGCGTGATATCCATACGGTATGACGTTCATGGACCGAACATGTGCGCGGTAACTGCCTGTGCATCTGCAAACCATTCTATAGGAGAGGCTTTCAGGTATATTCAGCGTGGTGATGCCGATGTGATGCTGTGTGGTGGTGCTGAAGCACCGATTGTTGAGCTTGGTATTGCCGGATTTATTTCAATGAAAGCACTATCCACACGAAATGGAGAACCCCAAAAAGCTTCTCGTCCCTTTGATCGTGACCGGGATGGTTTCGTAATTGGAGAAGGTGCTGCAACGCTCGTTCTTGAGAGTGAAAAACATGCGCTTGCACGTGGAGCAAAGATCTATGCCACCCTATCAGGTTACGGAGTCAGTGCCGATGCATATCACGTCGCAGCTCCTGAGCCTTCAGGCAGGGGTGCACAAAGATGTATGAGAAACGCTATCGCAGATGCTGGACTTTCAGTCGAAAATATCAATTATATAAATGCCCATGGAACTTCAACGCCAGCGGGTGATAAATCGGAGGTTCGCGCAATCTGTAATCTATTCAATGATAAGGTGCAGGATGTTAAGATTAGTTCGAATAAATCTATGATAGGGCATCTTCTCGGAGCGGCAGGAGGGGTAGAGACCATCGCTACCACACTCACTGTTTACACCGGAACCGTCCCGCCGACAATAAACCTCGATAATCCGGAATTCGATCTAGATTTTGTACCCCATAAGAGTGAACAGTATGAAGTTGGAGCAGCACTTAACAATTCTTTCGGTTTTGGCGGTCACAATGCCACTCTCGTAATAGTCAAGTATGAAGAGAACTAAGAAAGGTATTTCGAAGGGAAGATTTAAAGAGCTCAACGAATTTCAAAAGAATATTGGAATCAGCTTTAAAAACCTTACCCTCCTCAGTACAGCCCTTTCCCACAAGTCGTATGTGAATGAGCTCGATGAGTTACTAGAAAACAATGAGAAACTTGAATTTTTAGGCGATGCTTTCCTCGGCCTCGTGGTAAGCGATACTCTGTATAATCAGAATCTCTACCTCAAAGAGGGTTCGCTGGCTAGAATTAAATCGTATGTCGTAAGCGAAGCAACTTTGGATAAGATAGGAAGGGAGATCGGAATACAGAATTACATATTGATAGGGAAGGGTGAGGAAAAATCAGGCGGGAGAAATAGAAAATCTCTTATCAGTGACTGTGT
>CAYFYU010000034.1:34689-37880 GCA_964347455.1 uncultured Spirochaetota bacterium
CCGGTCGCTCCGACCCCGCGGCCGAGCACCCGGCTCTGGTTCAGAAGCTCTTCCTCAAAGAGATAATTGAGGTCGAGAAGAATAGACATGTTAAGGATTATAAATCGATTTTGCAGGAATATTCCCAAAAGAGGTATCGTAGCGTTCCGAAATACAGTGTCGTTGATATGAAGGGGCCGGATCATCGTAAAAAATTCTATGTGAATGTCTCCCTTAGGAAGAAGACTTTCGGTCCAGGAATTGGCGATAATAAAAAAGAGGCTGAGCAGATGGCTGCAAGTATCGCGCTGAGCCATATGAAACACCTAAGGAGTATCAGAGATCCGAGTATAGAAATGGCTCAAAGGGGTCTTCAAGAAGGTGTTGAGAGAGGTAGAGTTGTTCGAAGCCGTAAAAGGACAAAAAATAGCGAAAAGCATGCTGGAGAATGAAATTGCCTCCGGTCGGCTTCCCCAGGTACTACTCTTTTATGGACCGGATGGCAGTGGAAAATTTTTAACAGCAATGGAGCTAATAAAGATTCTGTGTTGCCAGGATTCTAAAACGTCTTTTTGTAACTGCGCGTCTTGCCGAGCGGTACAAAATCTCCAGTCAAGAAATTTACTCTTAATCTCGCAGTCACAATTACAAAACACCTTTAGCCTCTGGCAGCAGTACGGAATAGGGAAAGATGACACCCGAGACTTTGTTCGTGATGTTAAGAGGTTGTTGACTAGTATTTGGGGTGAACAAAAATTCAAGAAAGAGTACGATGCTCTTCAGAATATGATAAGGGTACCTGAAAATGTTTCCGAAAAATTTTCAGATATAATGGACCTCGTCTTTGAGCTTTTAACCGGTCGATTAAATGGAATTATTGGAATAGACGCAATTAGAAAAATTCAAAGATTTCTCTCCCTGAAAAGTGGAGAGAGCGCTTTCAGATCCGTAATTCTTGATGGCGCAGAATACATGAATGTGGAGGCTGCAAACAGTTTTTTAAAAATATCCGAGGATACCCCTTCGGGAGCCATTATAATTCTTGTAACCGTGAAAAAGAGTGCTATCAGAGAGACTATTCTCTCTAGATGTAGACATTATCGATTTGTTCCACTGTCGAATGAGGAGAAACGGGATATTGTGGAGGAACGAAGGCGGAGGTCAAAATTTGACAGCAGAGTTCCACAAACCTCGGCTGAGGGCAGCTTAGAGAAATACTATAAAAAAATGATATCGAAAGGAAATGATCTGTTCGCTCAAACAAAAATTATAAGCGAAATTGTTGAAAATGGACAGGCAGCTCATTTTCTAGATTTCATGATGGATGCCCTTACGGGAGAGATCCCTAAGCTCAATGTCGAGAATATGAATGAAATTTGTGAAGTCGAGGAACTACTTAAGAGGTTGGAATTTTTAAAAACCTCCCTGATCTCTCATTATGTAAATGTTGATACTATCATGACTGATTTTCTATTGAATAATTATTCAAAGATCATACATTATACTAAAGAGAGACATTAAATTAAAAATTACCGCAGGTTGAACGATGCACAAATCAGGTTTCATACAAAAGGTATTTAAAAAAATTGACAAACTTGATTCGGCAAAAATAAAAAAAATCATAGAGGAGCTCTCCACCGAAAAAGAGCTCTATCAACTTGTATTCGACTCACTCATTGAAGGGGTCATTGTCACAAACAGGGATAACAATGTTATTCTGGCCAACAAAACTGTTGAAGATTTTATTAAACTGCCTGCAGACAGAATTTATTCCCGAGACATTGAATCCCTTGGCTTTGATCCAGAAATAAAGGAGATGCTCGACGAGGCTCTGGGTACCAATGAAAAGGTTGTTGATAAAGAGATTCACCTGGGTAGAACTGACCAGACGATAATTGTGAGTGTTCTTCCTCTTCTAAGTGATGGTAAAATTGAAGGTCACGTTATTATAATAGTGGACATAACAGAAAAGAAGATTCGGGAGATGCAGCTAAGACAAGCCGAGAGCCTTGCGGCCCTTACCACACTTTCGGCCGGGGTTGCGCACGAAATAAAAAACCCGCTGACATCGATTGATATACACATTCAGCTTTTGAAAAAAGAAATAGCTGGGCTGGACGGGGACAAGACGAAGAACATGAAGAATCTCTTGGTAATTGTTAAGGAGGAGATTGATAGGCTGAATTCAATAGTTCAGGATTTTCTCTTCGCCGTCAGACCGATGAGCATGAACCTTAGTATGGAGGACGTCAACGAAACTGTAAAGGAATTAACCCAGTTTCTTCAGTATGAGCTGGAAGAGGCAGATATCGAGGTCGAACTGGAGCTCGATAAGGATCTACCGAAAGTGCTCGTGGACCCCAAATATCTGAAACAGGCCCTACTCAACGTAGTAAAAAACTCAATCCAGGCGATACATGAGAACGGGGAAATACGTATAAAAACAGAGCAGACTTCGGTTGGAGATGTGGCCGTCAATGTGACTGATAATGGGGAGGGCATCCCAGAAAATAGGATTGGTAAAATCTACGAGCCCTACTATACGACGAGAAAATTCGGAACTGGGCTTGGGCTTGTTATCGTATACAAGATAATTAAGGAATTGCGAGGCGATATCAAGGTACGCAGTAAGGAGGGGGAGGGGAGCACCTTCTCAATAATCCTACCGGTGCTCGAAAAGAAAAAGAAATTGCTTACCTATGAGGAGAAAGATGAAAGCAAAGCTCTTAATCGTTGATGATGAGAAAAATATACGAGAAGGGCTGGAAAAGGCACTTACCATTGATGGCTATGAGGTCGAGCTTGCATCGGATGGAAAAGAGGCTCTCGATATGATTGAGGAAGGAGATGTGGACCTCGTTATCACCGATCTAAAAATGCCACATCTTTCTGGCGAGGAGTTGATGAGGGAAGCACTCGACAGCCATCCATACCTGCCCATTATCATTCTAACAGGGCATGGAACTATTGAGAATGCTGTAGAGGCAATGCGAAATGGTGCCTATGATTTTTTAACAAAACCCCTGAATATCGACAAGCTTTCTCTCATTGTAAATAGGGCACTCGAGAACTCTTCTCTGAAAAGACAGAACAGGGAACTGCTCAATCAGTTGAAGAAGAAATATTCATTCGAAAATATCATCGGTAAGAGTACACCGATGAAAAAAGTGTTTGAAACCATTGAATTGGTCGCACCATCCCGTGCGAATGTT
>CAYFYU010000035.1:0-488 GCA_964347455.1 uncultured Spirochaetota bacterium
CGGAAGCGAGTTTTAGTAAAGATCATTGGTGAATGATCGAAATATTTAAGATTAAGAACGTTATTCCTTCTTAAAAGGTCTCCTATTGTTTCGATTTCTGTATTCCTCGTACACAGGAATCGGTAGATTTCACCTTGACAAAATATGAAATATATATAAAGTTGTAATTAGTCCATTCTTGTTTCGAGATTTAATTATTGTTAAAGATTTATTTATCTTTTTCTTCTATAAACGCATTATCAAAAAAAAGCTGTCTGCCCCCCTGAAATATATATATATTTAGGGGAAGTTATGGGGACACATTCTATTGCATTTATGGTAGCTAGTACCAGAGGAGCTTGATGAAAATTGCAGTCAAGGGCTTCACCGGCACGCGCTCGCCGTCAAGTTCCATATATCCACCGCCTTCAAGCACAAGATAAATCTCGGTGAGCCTTTTATGATAGTGCGCGCGTGCGTCCTCGGTTATATCGACAATGTGCATTGTG
>CAYFYU010000035.1:498-14723 GCA_964347455.1 uncultured Spirochaetota bacterium
TTATTGCCCTCATTGGAAGAACTCTTAAAGCTCAGGGATACAATGTACTCTTTATCGATGCCGATCCGGACATGAACCTGGCAACTGTTTTGGGTGTTCCCAACGAGTTGGATATAACACCAATTATAGAATTAAAGGATCTCATAGAGGAGAGAACCGGTGTACACAGAGATACGCCTGCTCCATTGTTCAAAATGAACCCAAAGGTTGATGATATTCCGGATAAATACTGTATACAATACAAGGGGTTTAAGCTTCTGGTAATGGGAACCATCCAGAAAGGTGGCAGCGGCTGTGCTTGCCCGGAGAATGCCTTTTTAAAGAGTTTACTCAATTATTTATTTATTGCCCGTGATGAGTGGGTGCTCCTCGATATGGAAGCTGGCATTGAACATCTTGGAAGAGGAACCGCAATTGGTGTAGACCATATGATCATCGTTGTCGAACCGAGCGGTACCAGCATTGAAACTGCCTACAGAATAAAGCGCCTTGCAGATGATCTCCACATTCGCAGTATTCAGATTATCGGAAATAAAATTCAGAATTCAGAGGACGAAAATTTTTTAAGTGAAGAGCTGGGGGATCTTAATATACTTGGTTTTATCCATCAATCCGAGGACATTAGACGGATAAGTTTACGGAAGATATCTCCCTTCGATATTGGGAACGAGTCGATGAAGCCAATCGAGGTTATTGTCGAATCATTGATAAAAATTCCTGTTGAAGGTTGAGGTCATCATCCATCGTCTCATCCCTGCGCGAAAACAGGCAATATTTTAGTCTTAAATCAGTTGTTCAAGTGCAAACAAGGCTGTTTAAACTTTACGGAGGTAAGTAATGGCAAAAAAGATGAACTTTGCAGATAAAGCGTCAGAGAAGATGATGGAAATTGCCGTCCAAGAGCATATCGAAACAGTTTGGGATCGCTATGATGCTCAGCAGCCTCAGTGCGGTTTCGGTACGCTTGGTCTCTGTTGCAAAGTATGCAGTATGGGACCCTGTAGAATTGACCCATTTGGTGATGGACCGCAGTGCGGTGTCTGCGGTGCCACAGGCGATACAATTGCAGCACGCAATATTGCTAGAATGATTGCAGCTGGAGTCGCTGCACATTCGGATCATGGACGGGATGTGGCACACACTCTGCTCATGGTTTCACGAAATCCGAACTCCGATTATGGAATTAAAAATATAAGAAAACTGAAAGCGATGGCAGATATCTACGGGATTAAAACAGACGGCAGGGAGACGAATGAAATTGCCGAAGAGCTTGCCCTTGCCGCACTGCAAGAGTTCGGGCAAATGGAAGGCGAGATTAAGATTGCTACAACCGCACCTGAGCCGCGTGTAAAACTGTGGCGTGAGCTCGGTCTTATGCCAAGATCGATCGATAGGGAGGTTGTGGAGGTGTTGCACAGAACCACTATGGGTGTTGATACGGATTATAAAAACATAATCCGCCACGGAATGCGTGCCGCCCTTGCAGACGGGTGGGGCGGTTCATTAATAGCAACAGAGCTTCAGGATGTTCTCTTTGGTGTACCTAATCCTCTTCGGTCAAAAGCAAATCTGGGTGTAATTGATTCAAAGTATGTTAACATTATTGTGCACGGTCATGAACCAACCCTCTCAGATATAATTGCCGCAGTTTCGAATAGTGACGAGATGACTGAGAAGGCAAAGAAAAAGGGCGCCAAAGGGGTTAATATTGGAGGAATTTGCTGTACGGCAAATGAAATTTTGATGCGACGGGGTGTACCTGTGGCTGGAAGTTTTTTACAGCAGGAACTGGCAATACTGACCGGTGCGGTGGAACTCATGGTGGTGGATGTACAGTGCCTGATGCCAGGTTTGCACCAGGTAGTGGACTGCTATCATACAGAACTCATAACGACCTCTTCTAAGGCGAAAATGCCCGGTGTGGAACATATTGAGTTTGATGAGAATAGGGCCGCAGAAATTGCGAAGAAAATTGTAGAGAGGGCAATAGACAATTTTCCAAACAGAGATCAGGAAAAGATCTACATACCAAATGAAACTGAAAATATTATAGCAGGATTTACGACCGAGTCGGTCTTCCAGTTTCTTGGCGGAACCTATCGATCAACCTACAGACCCTTGAACGATGCGATTATTGCTGGAAGGCTAAGGGGGGCAGCGGGCGTAATAGGATGTTCAAATCCCAACGTAGAGTACGAACAGGCCCATATCAGCATGGTGAAGGAGCTTTTAAAAAACGATGTGCTCGTCGTAACGACCGGTTGCAACGCGATATCATGTGCAAAGCACGGGCTTTTAAAACCGGAAGCGGCTTTCAAGTATTCTGGTAAGGGGTTGCAGGAGATCTGCCGTGCAGTGGGTGTACCTCCGGTTCTTCATGTTGGTGCATGCGTTGACAACAGCCGTATACTACAGACAATCACAAATATCGTTCATGAAGGCGGGCTCGGAGACGATCTGTCTAAGCTTCCTATTGCAGGAGCTGCTCCTGAATGGATGTCTGAAAAGGCAGTTGCAATAGGATTTTATTTTGTCGCTTCCGGTGTATACACAATGATTGGCCATCCTCTCCCGATGATGGGGAGCCAGAATTTAAACAAATACCTCACTGAGGAAATTGAAGAAGAGGTCGGCGGAAAGTGGGCCTGGGAAATCGATCCCATCAAAGCTTCTCATAAAATGATCAACCACATCGATATCAAGAGAAAGGAATTAAAGCTGAAGCCAATGATGTACGAGCAGGCTCTCAAACCAGCAGTATAAATTGTAGACCAAGAGGAAAAGGAATGGCAAGGGTTATTGAGGTTGAAATTGAGAGGTGCATGGCATGCAAAGCATGTGAATTTGCCTGTGCCGTGGAGCACTCTACCAGCAAGGACATGCAAAAGATTGTAAAGGAAGGGGAGAAACCCGGATACAGAATCAACGTCGAAGCTTATGGACGAAATGCAGTACCGGTCAATTGTAAACACTGTGAAGAGGCTGCGTGCATCATGGCCTGTCCGACCGGAGCTGTTCACCGTGACAATAAGGACGACCCAGTTCTGGTCGACGATGAACGCTGCATCGGCTGCAGGATGTGTGTCATGGCTTGTCCTTTTGGTGTCATTACGATTAAATCAGATGGAAAGGGAGTACTCAAGTGTGACCTCTGTGTCGAAAGGCTGGCGCATGGTGAAGACCCTGCATGTGTCAATGCATGTCCAACGAGTGCATTGAAGTTGGTTGAAGATGCTCAATCGAACCGTGTGAAGCGCAAGAAGCTTGCCGAACAAATGGTTTTGGCCCAGCAGGAAAATAAAGGGGATGCAACTTCCTAAGATGAAAACCATAACGATTTGTGTTGGAAGCTCATGCCATATCAAGGGAGCTCGTGAGGTGATTAACCATTTCAACGAACTTGTCAAGGAGCATGGACTTGAGAGTAAGGTGGAGCTCAAAGGAAGTTTTTGTATGGAACGGTGCGGAGAAGGTATTAACTGGCAGATCGATGAGGAGCAATTGACGAGTCTGGATGTCGAGGATGCTGTGAATACCTTCAAAAAGATAATATTAAAACCCATTCAGGGTTCACAGTAAAAGTCGTTTTATTGAAGCATATGACCTCTAAGAAAGACTATAGTCAGGACACGTCAGCACATATCAGCGCAATACTCCAACAGACACCGAATGGTGTACTGCTCGTTGATAAACATACACATATCCATTTTGTAAATCCCGCCTTCCTCGAAATGTTTCATTGTGCAGACGAGGAACTTCTGGGAAAGCCTGCGGCAAAATTCATTCATTGCGACTGCTTTGAAAGGGCCATTGCTGCAGGTGGAAGATTGATGGTAAAGGAAAATATTCCTGAACATAGGGTGAGCTTCCGGGTCGGTTTGTTCCCTATTGAGGGCGAGGATCTCTACTGCGGAATATTCATAGATATATCAGAGGAGGAAGAGGCAAAAAAGCATTACCGAGACCTTAGAGCTCAGACATTGGAGAGAGCTCAGGAGGTCATTGCAAGTCAGATGAAGACCGCACAGGAGATTGCAAGGCTTCTGGGTGAGACAACGGCAGAAACAAAAGTGTTGCTCGTTAAGTTGATGTCCCTATTTGAGGAAGAGAAAAGCTGATGAAACTCTACTATGAATGGGGAACTAAACAGTTGAACAAGTATGGTGAGGAGCTTTGTGGAGATAGCCTAGCAGTATTACGTCATGCAGACTATGTCACTCTTGCACTTTCAGACGGACTCGGCAGTGGTGTAAAGGCCAACATTCTGGCGACTCTCACTACCCAGATAGCAATGCACATGCTTGATAATGGCTTACCCCTTGACGAGGTCGTTCAGACTCTGAGTGAAACTTTACCCGTCGATAGGATTAGAAGACTCGCATACAGTACTTTTGCGATCGCACAGTTTTATAGCCAGGGTACTGCAACGATAGTCGAATTCGATACTCCCTCGGCTATCTTTCTCCGTGGGCGAAAGATACAGCCGATTGTCTATGAAGAGCGTTCAATTGATGGGAAAAGGGTTCATGAAACGGTTTTAGAGTTTAAAAGTGGCGACTGGATAATTTTTGTATCAGATGGAGTGCTCAATGCAGGCATCGGAGGTGTCTATCCACTCGGATGGGGATGGGAACAGGCAGCTCGTTTCATGGAAAAGCAAGCTCATCAAGATCTGTCTGCCGGTGATCTTGCTGATAAAATTGCGGAAGCGGTCAAAGAACTCTACGCTGATGCACCCGGAGATGATGTAAGCATTGCCGTTATCAAGGTGCGTAGAAAACAGGCCGCAACAGTCTTTACCGGGCCCCCCTTCGATAGGAGGCGTGATAAGGAAACGATCGTTCGATTTCTAAAACAATCCGGTAGACTTATCGTTTGCGGAGGTACGACGGCAAAAATAGTTGCCCGTCATCTCGGACTGCCTCTGGAAGTGGACCTAAATACAATTACCGATGATGTTCCACCAATGGCACAGTTGAAGGGAATCGATCTTGTCTCTGAAGGTATATTAACCCTTACCAAAACAAGTGAACTGCTGAGATCTGGGGTCGAAAAAAAAACCATACGGTTTCAAACTGATGGTGCGGCTAACCTGTTGAGACTCATGCTCGGGGTTGACCATATTCATTTTATTGTGGGCCAGGCCGTTAATCCAGCTCATCAAAACCCTGATCTTCCCCATCAACTCGGTATTCGTCAGAAAGTTGTACGGGAGATTGGAGAAGAATTAAAAGCACGTGGAAAAGAAGTGACCATAGAGATGGTATAAGCAATACATCTTGGTGAGAAATATGGGGAAAAAAAGAGAAATGAAGAAGGAACTCGTAAAAAAAATAGTAAAACGATACGATGGGGATGATGGAATGCTTATTCCGATGATGCAGGATCTGCAGGCTGAATATGGCTATCTCCCCGTCGAACAGCTCAAAACCCTGTCACATGAGCTCGGTATTCCGCTCTCTCGAATTTACAGCGTAGCGACTTTTTACTCCTCATTCCGTAACGCACCGAAGGGACATCATGACGTTACACTCTGCATGGGCACGGTATGTTATTTAAAGGGGGCCGATAAAATTTCGGAGACGATATGTAAGGAGTTCGCGGTAGAGCCGGGGGGCACTACTCCAGACCGTCTTTTCTCATATCAACCGGTTAATTGTGTAGGGGCATGCGCCCTTGCACCGGTTATGATAGTCGATGGTGAATACCATGACGGGGTAACTCCTGATAAGGCAATGAAGATACTAAACAGTCTGGAGCCAACAGAGGGTGAGCAGAAGGAATCGACACCGGTAAAAAAGGTCTCTTCAAGCAAGAAAAAGAGTACCCAGTTAAAAAAAACGGGGGCAGGGGAGGCTGAATCGTGATTATCACCAAAGACCGAGTGATTGGGAGTCCAGTCGATCTCGAAAAAATACGAAGGGAGATAGAGAAAGCCCAGAGCCCATCCTCTAAAACAGTTCACGTCTGTATCGGAACGGGTTGTGCTGCCAAAGGATCACGCAAACTCTTCGATCTATTTGCCGAGGCAGCAAGATCATCCGGTAAAGCAGTACAGATTGAGTCGAAATGTGTTGGATGTCACGGTTTATGCGAACGAGGTCCAATCATTGTCATTCAACCGGGAGAAATTCTCTACCAGCAGGTTGAAGAACCGGATGTCGAGGAAATTTTTCGTGAAACAGTTATTGGAGGGAAGTTAGTCGAACGGCTTCTCTATGAAGATCCCAAAACGGGTGTCAAAGGAGAGACTGCGGATCAAATACCGTTCTATAAATCACAACAAAGGATCGTATTGAAGGATAATGGGCATATAGATCCGATGAGCATTGAGGATTACATTCGCTCTGGAGGTTTTTCCGCACTTGAGAAGGCCCTGACTTCAATGAAACCTGAAGAGATAATTGACGAAGTTGACAAATCTGGACTTCGGGGCCGTGGTGGAGGAGGGTTTCGGACCGGAAGAAAATGGCGATCCTGCCGTAGTGCAGGGGGTGCACAGAAATATGTCATCTGTAACGGGGATGAGGGAGACCCCGGTGCTTTCATGGATCGGTCTATCATGGAGGGAAATCCCTACCTCGTTCTCGAGGGAATGATCATTGGTGCCTTTGGGATCGGAGCTTCCCAGGGATTTATTTATGTTCGCAATGAGTATCCTCTGGCAGTTGTCCATCTAACAAAGGCAATAGGTCAGATGAGAAAGCTTAGACTTCTGGGAGAGAACATTCTCGGAACTGACTTTTCATTCGATATAAGGATAAATCGTGGTGGTGGGGCTTTTGTCTGTGGAGAATCGACGGCGCTAATGGCATCCCTCGAAGGTCGTTCGGGCGAACCACGAGCGAAGTACGTGCACACCGTTGAGCATGGATTCCATGACCTACCAACCAACTTGAATAATGTTGAAACTTGGGCCAATGTTCCGGGGATTATCAATAATGGCAGCGAGTGGTTTGCCTCAATAGGAACAGAAAATTCAAAGGGTACAAAGGTGTTCAGCCTTGTTGGGAAGGTTGAGAATACGGGACTTGTGGAAGTTCCGATGGGAATAACACTCCGGAAGATTATCGATGAGATTGGCGGCGGTGTAAAGGGTGGTAAAGCGTTAAAGGCAGTGCAAACAGGGGGTCCTTCTGGAGGATGTATTCCGGCAAAATTCTTGGATGCAAAGGTGGATTTCGACGAGCTTACAAAGCTCGGTTCCATGATGGGGTCTGGGGGTATGATCGTCATGGATGAGGATACCTGCATGGTCAATGTTGCAAAATATTTCCTTACGTTTCTGAAAGATGAATCCTGCGGAAAGTGTACTCCGTGCAGGGAGGGCATAGCACAGATGTTTTACATTCTCGAACGTATTACCCACGGGGAGGGAGATACAGGCGATCTTGAAAAACTCGAGGAAATTGCCGAGCTGCTAACCGACGCTTCGCTCTGTGCTCTCGGAAGTACTGCTGCGAATCCTGTACTTTCGACCCTTAAGTATTTTCATGATGAGTATGAGGAACATATCTTTAAACAACGCTGTCCCGCAAAGGAGTGCAGGGGACTCTTCGCCTATGAGATAGATGCTGATGCTTGTAAAGGGTGCTCAATCTGTGAAAAAAATTGTCCCTCCGATGCCATCACAGGTGTGCGGAAAGAACCTTATTTTATACATCAAGATAAGTGCACGAAGTGTGGAGTCTGTCTTGAGAAGTGTCCGTTTAATGCAGTATTGAAAGTTTAGAGGAGGAGCTGGTGTGCCTACTGTTACGATAGATGACAAAAAGGTAGATGTAGAATTTGAACAGACTATACTCGACGCGGCCATGAAAGCTGGAATCTGGATACCCACCATGTGCTACAACCCAACCATGTCTCCGATAGCAACATGCCGTCTTTGCATGGTTGAGCTTGATAGGGGTGATTGGAAGCAGATGGTAACAGCATGCAATTATCCTGTACGCCGGGATATAAACGTAAGTGTATCAAGTGATAGAGCGGTACGGATACGACGTGGGGTCATGAAGCTTATGCTTGCACGTTCACCAGAGAGCATTGAACTCAAAGAACTTGCTCACAGAATGGGAGTCAAAGGCACACCCTATCCCACGGTCACCGAAAGCCAGCGTAACTGTATACTCTGCGGTCTCTGTACCAGCGTATGTGAAGAGGTGATAGGGCACTCTGCCATAGGCTTTGCCGGACGTGGAGTCGACCGAGCAGTGGCTTCACCTTTTCGACAGCCAGCGGTGGACTGCATAGCCTGCGGTGCATGTGCGGTTGTATGCCCTGTGGGAACGATACAAATCCGCGTTCATGAAAATACAGGTGAAATGGAGATTTCGCCTTTTAAATCAAGAGCGAAGTTGCTTTTTTGCCAGGAATGCGGTAAAAGGATGGTTCCGGAGCCGGTAAACAAGGATATGCTTAAGAAGGTTCGAATAAACTGGAAAGAATTTCGGGATCGCGTTAAGCTCTGCCCCGATTGTCGGAGAAAGAAAACCGCAGAATCACTGGCGGTGATCTCCTCGAAAACAAATATTAATGACTAATTTATTGAGCATGAAGGAGCCGTAAAATGTCAAAGATTATCGCAACTGCTGCCATTAGAGGTGCGCACAAACTTGTTAAGCAGGCCGAAGAGGATCTTGCGAAGGCGATCAAGCAAAAGGGAAAAGATTTTCCCATCGCCTATCCAAATACTGCGTACTATTTGCCCATTATGCTGCTCTTCCTGGGGCAGAAAGTAGAAAAGCTCGGCGATCTAGAAGAATCTATGCAGGAGGCACGAAATCTATTGGGTGATATACCTTCTGATGACCTCTGGCTTCCCTATCTGGGGGATGCCCTCGATTCAGGTGTTGCTACACTAATCGCTGAAGAAACGATTGAAGTATTGAAGTACGTTGATGGCTCCAATCCCGCTAATGGTATCTGGCTCGGATTCACCGATGATGCAATACTCAGGCTTCAGGGTATTAAGCTCGTTGACGGAAGGATGCCCGGTTTCGTTGCTATTGTGGGACGCACGGAGACCAATGAGGAGGCAGTGAAACTCATTCGAAGTTTACAAGCGAGAAATATACTCGTTTTCATGGCCGGTCACTGCAATGGCAAGGCCATTGCAGAACAGCTGGACGAGGAACGTATCGAGATGAACTGGGACACATTTCTGGTTCCATACGGTAAAGAGATAACTGCTGCGGTTCATTCGCTGAACTTTGCTGCACGCTCGGCTATGACTTTCGGAGGTATTGAAGCGGGCGACATCAATGCTGCCAGACAGATACTGCTCTACAACAAGGATAGGGTTCATGCCTTTGTAATGGCACTGGGTGCAGATAATGGTACATCAGATGATCAGCTGATCACCGATGAAAAGTACGCAACGGCTGCTGGTGCAATTAATTTTGGATTTCCAGTTATATCCAACATTCCCATACCGGAGATACGGCCCTCAGGTATCTGTACCTACGAACATGTAATTTCGGATATCAAAATGGATGAGATCGTATCCCGCGCAATTGAACTGCGGGGTCTGACCATCAAGATAGAGGATATACCCATTCCTGTGCCATTCGGTGCCGGATTCGAGGGTGAGAGGGTTCGCAAAGAGGATATGTTCGTTCAATTCGGCGGTAAATACACTGATGCCTTTGAATTGCTCCGTATGACTCCAATGGACGAAGTCGAAGACGGAAAGGTAGAGGTCATTGGGTCGGAAATCGGTGATATGAAAGAGGGTGAGGCCTATCCGCTTGGCATACATGTACAGGTTGCAGGCCGTGAATTTCAGGAAGACTTCGAGAGTGTTCTGGAACGCCGAATCCACGAGTTCATCTCCTGTGCAAACGGTATCTTTCACATGGGACAGCGCTCCATCATATGGGTACGTATAAGCAAAGAGGCAAAGGAAAAGGGATTCAAGATAACCCACTTTGGAGAGATTCTTGTTGCCAAGATTCACAACGAATTCTCGAGAATTGTTGACAGGGTACAGGTGAAACTCTATACTGAAGAGAAGGAAACGGCAAAGCTTCTCGAGGAGGCCAAAAAGGTTTACAACAGGCGTGACGACAAGATCGGCGGAATGACCGATGAAGACGTAGAGGACTATTATTCCTGTACGCTTTGCCAATCCTATGCACCTAATCACGTTTGTATAGTTACACCACAGCGACTCGGCCTGTGCGGTGCATACACCTGGCTCGACTGCAAAGCATCATATCAGATAAACGAACATGGCCCCAATGAACCGGTGCAAAAAGGAGAGGTTATCGATCCGGTCAAGGGGCAGTGGAAGAACATCAACAACTATATCGAGGTGAAGTCGAACGGCAACCTGAAGAAGTTTAATGCATATTCCATTATGGAAGAACCGATGACTTCCTGCGGATGCTTTGAATGTATTGCGGCCATCGTACCTGAGGCCAATGGGATTATGATCGTTGATCGAGACTTCGCAGGAATGACCCCAATTGGTATGAAATTCTCCACCCTTGCCGGTCAAGTTGGAGGCGGTTTGCAAACGCCTGGCTTTACCGGGATTGGAAAGCTCTACATTTCGAGTCCAAAATTCATTACAGCTGAGGGCGGACAGAAAAGGATTGTGTGGATGCCTAAGCAGTTGAAAGATGAGGTATCCGAACGGTTGAAGGTTCAGCTGGAACAAATGGGTGTGCCCGATCTCTTTGACAAGATTGCAACTGAAGAGGATGCCGAGGAGCCGGATAAACTGGTCGAGTATCTAACGAAAGTCGGTCATCCTGCACTGGAAATGGATCCGTTATTCTAGTAAGATTTCATCCAAACTCGATTCGATAGAAGGAGAAGAAAATGGCCTTAACTGGTATGCAGATTTACAAACTGTTGCCGAAAACAAATTGCAAAGATTGCGGATTTCCAACCTGTATGGCATTTGCGATGCAGGTAGCGGCAAAACAGAAGGCAATAACAGATTGTCCGCATCTATCAGACGAAGCGCTCGCATCGCTTTCCGAAGCATCTGCACCTCCCATGAAGCTGGTAAAGATAGGGACCGGTGATAAAGTATTTGAAATCGGCCAGGAAACGGTTCTGTTCCGTCATGAAGAGAAGTTTCATCGACCTAGCGGAATTGCCGTAAAAGTTGCAGCCTCACTTTCAGACGATGAGGCCCTTTCCAGAGTCGAGTCTGTAAACAAAGCAGCTTTTACCAGGGTCGGACAGGAAATAAAAGTTGAGCTCTGTGCTGTGGAAGTTGATGGAAGTAACGATCCCGGATCTCGGGCAAAAATGATAAGTGAAAAATCGACCGTTCCCCTCATACTGATGGGAAAGGATGCTGGAGTCATGAAAAGTGCGGTCGAGGCAATCAAAGACCTCAAACCGCTGATATACAGTGCAAATAAGTCAAATATTGATAGCTTTGCAGAGATAGCCGGAGGTGCAAAACTCCCACTCGCCGTTTCCGGTGAAAATCTTGAGGAGTTGGCCGAATTGACCTCCAAGGCAAAGGAAAAAGGGGTTGAGGATATTATCCTGGCATTTGAATCCGACAATCTTGGAGAAACGGTTAGGAATCTCACCATTACGCGCAGGGCAGGTCTGAAGCAGAATTTCCGACCCTTTGGATATCCATCGATGGTACAAATTACTGCGGATAACCCTGAAGACGAAACCGTATATGCCGGTATGTTTGCCGCTAAATATGCGGGTATTGTGATTATCGACGGCGTTGAAGCTTGGGAACTTCTCCCAATTATGGCCACTATTCAGAACGTCTATACCGATCCCCAGGTACCGAATACGGTCGAAGCCAAGCTTTACGAAGTTGGAAGCCCAAATGAGAATTCTCCCGTCATGTTTACGACGAACTTTTCCTTGACCTATTTCAGTGTTGAATCGGAGGTGGAACGGAGCAAGGTTCCAGCGTACATCTGTGTCGTTGATACCGAGGGGCTTGGAGTGCTGAATGCCTATGCGGGAGATAAAATATCTGCGGAAAAAGTGGTAAAGTCGCTGAGTGATCAGAAGGTTGCGGAAAAGGTCAAGCATCGCAAACTCATTATACCGGGCCTGCTTCCAATTTTCAGGGCTGAGATAGAGGACACTTCCGAATGGAAGGAAGTGATTATTGGTCCCGAAAATGCCCGCGACATACCGGGTTTTCTCACCAGCACGTGGAAGTAAATGAATGTCTCAGTGTAGAATTGTGTTTTTACCACCCAATAGAGAGGTAACGGTAGAGAAGGGTACCTCTCTCCTCGAAGCTGCATCCATAGCTCGTATCTCAATCAACAATCTCTGCGGTGGTGACGGAATTTGTGGACGGTGCAGAATGATCGTACGGGATGGGGAGGTATCCGGTGATGTGTCGCCGAAACTGACACGCGATGAAATAAAGAGGGGATTCGTTCTCGCCTGTATGACAAGGGTACAGGGAGATCTAAGTGTTGAAATTCCAAAAGAGACGCTTGCACGTGAAAAGGTAAGGGCAGACAGGGATGCGGAACGGTTTCGATATTTTGAACAAACCGTTGCCCTCAAAGGTCGTAAACCATCACCCCTTGTTAAAAAGGTGTATGTAGAGCTCGAAAAACCCACACTTGCAAACAACACCGCTGATCATGAGAGGTTGTTTGATATATTAAGCAGGAAGCTCGGCGTTGAATCGATGCAGACCGGGCTCAAGATTATTAAGGCACTTCCGAAGATCCTACGTGACAACAATTATCGTATTACCGCTACCGTTGGGCTGCGGCGAGAGATTGCAGAGATAATGAATGTTGAAGGGGGTAATAACGAGGACACGAATTACATGATCGTCGCTGACATCGGGACAACAACAATTGTGGCTCACCTGGTTGACGTCACATCACTTAAGACTCTCGATGCTCAGGCATGCTTCAATTCACAGGGTATTTTCGGAAGAGAAGTTACCAGGCGGATGATTACCGCTGAAAAGAAAGGGGATGAAGAGCTCCAGAAGCTTTTGATTCAGGATATAAATCAGCTAATAGAGGACTTGGCGAATCAGAATAATGTAAATCTCAGGGATATTAATGCAGTTATCTGCTCGGGCAACACTGCTATGGGTCATTTTCTTCTCGGGCTACCGAGCGAAAACATAAGGAGATTCCCCTATGTTGCCACATCGGTCGAACCACCCCCTCTCAGGGCAGCAGAGGTAGGGATCGAAATCAATCCCCGCGGGTTGCTCTACTCTTTACCTGGAATCAGCGCCTGGGTGGGGAGTGACATTACTGCAGGGATACTGGCCACTGGACTACATGAAAAGGAGGAAACCTCTCTGCTGGTTGATATCGGTACAAACGGCGAAACGGTTATTGGAAATAAGGAGTGGATTGTAGCGTCCTCTGCTTCAGCCGGACCAGCTCTGGAGGGTGCAAGTCTCAGCTGTGGAATGCAGGCTGAAAAGGGTGCGATAGAAAAATTTCTTATAGAAGATGGACGTATTAGCTACAGAACGATTGGTAATTCCAAACCAAAAGGTATTTGCGGTTCAGGTATCATCGATCTCCTGCATGTTCTTTTAGAGTTGGACATCATCAACCGATCGGGCACATTTGTCTCTGATAAGCAGGATTTTTCTAAAATTCGAGGGAAAAAGAGCTATGTAATAATTGACCAGAGCAGAACACAGAACGGGAAGCCTATCTATATCACGGAGTCGGACATTGAAAATGTTGTCACCGCAAAAGCTGCTATTTTTGCAGCTATGAAAATTCTTGTTAAGAGACTGGACATCGAATTTGAGGCAATCGATCGATTTTACATTGCAGGCGCATTTGGAAACTACATCAACATTGAGAGTGCCATATCAATTGGCCTCATTCCCAATATCAGTCGTGATAAGATTATTTTTGTTGGGAACACATCGATAAAGGGAGCTAAAATTGCGGCTCTTTATCAGGAAGCATTTCACAAGGTTGCAGAGATCAGGAAAAAAACAACGTACTACGATCTTATGGGCGCGGATGATTATGTTGAGGAATTCAAGAAAGCCTTGTTTTTACCTCATACGGACATCGATGAGTTCCAAGTATTAAAAGTCTAGAAGGTGATGGGATGGCAAAAAGTATTGCAGTTGCAGGAAAGGGTGGAACAGGGAAGACCGCTACTACCGCTCTCATCCTTAGGCATCTTACGGAAGCGGGTAGAGTTGTATTGGCGGTTGACGCCAACCCAGACGCTAACCTAGCTGAAGTTCTAGGCATCCCCGTTGAGAAGACGGT
>CAYFYU010000035.1:14733-14964 GCA_964347455.1 uncultured Spirochaetota bacterium
AGGGAAGTCGACCATAGCAGCGCTTCTGGTTCTTGCTCTGCGGGATATTAAAATGGGACCTGTTCTTGCGGTAGATGCAGATCCCGACTCAAACCTCGGTACCCATCTTGGAATAGGTGTGGAGAAGTCAATCGGTGATCTTCGGGAAGATGTATTAAAGCAGATAAAGGATTTTCCAGCCGGTATGTCCAAGGCTCAATATATGGAAGCTGGTTTACACCAGATCATTGA
>CAYFYU010000035.1:14974-20954 GCA_964347455.1 uncultured Spirochaetota bacterium
AATCGATGAATACACGGGCAGGGTAATGCCGGACAGGTCGTGGGAGAGAGGTTTGCACCAGCTCATTGAGGAATCAGAGGGATTCGACGCCCTTACTATGGTCCTAGGTGAAGGATCGGGGTGTTACTGTTATCTAAACAGCCTGATTCGTAAATTCTCCGAAGATCTCCTCCCATCCTATATGTGGGTAGTGATGGATAATGAGGCGGGCCTCGAGCATATCTCGAGAAGAACTACATCGAATATTGATGTTTTGATAACCGTGGTAAACGATAATCCCATTTCGCTTCACACCGCAAAAACAATTGACATGATTACGAAAGACCTGAAAAATGAGATAAAGTGGAAGTATGTTGTCACGAATATGGTACGCAATGGCATGCAAGAGGAGCTGAAAAAACGGATAGAAGAAAGCGGTCTGAACTATTTCGGTGATATTCCCTACGATCAGCATATAGTCGATGCCATTTATGCTGGAAAATCACTTGACACTATCGGTGACACGCCTGCAAAAAAAGGCGTACAAAAAATAATTGATATCTTAGGAGGATAATATGGCGATTCCGGATGTAAAGGAAAAGTGGACGGGAAAGATCAATGAAGTTACGATTGGTGCTACGAAGGAAGATGGCGGTACTCGAGGAAAAGTTGTTCAGGTCGGAGGTCAGTCGACACTCCCATTTTTGAATTTTGAGGGTGATATCCCGAACAAGCCGGTTATTGCTGGTTTCATTGCAGATACGGTACCCGACTGGCCAGATGCTATAAAGAATGCCATTGGAGGTGTAATAAATTCTCCAGTTGAGTGGGCTCAGAAAAATGTAGAGGAGTACAAGACAGACCTTTTAAGCCTCAAACTCATCGGAGCTGATCCCAATGTGAACGATGCCTCACCGGCAGATTGTGCAAAAGTTGTCGAAGAGGTTTTGAAAGCGGTCGATGTTCCCCTTATAATCTGGGGATGTGGCGACGATGAAAAGGACAACCATATTCTCCCTGAATGCTCTCAGGCTGCGAAAGGAGAAAACTGCCTCATCGGATCGGCAAAAGAAAGCAACTATATGACTATTGTAGCAATATGTAAAGCGGATAAACATAAGATCATATCGGAAGCCCCTGTTGATATCAACATTGGAAAACAGGTGAATATCCTGTTGCAGGATGCCGGTTACGATTTAAAGGATGTTGTCATGTATCAAACAACAGCTGCACTTGGGTATGGGTTTGACTATGTCTACACAATTCTTGAACGTGCACGCATAGCTGGTCTCAAGGGCGACACGCTCATGGCAGCACCCCAGATTTGCGATGTTGCCGGAGAAACTTACAGGGTAAAGGAGGCTGTAGCTGACGAGGACATTCTCCCCGGTTGGGGTAAGCTGGAAAAGCGTGGCCCCATGTGGGAAGCGACGTGTGCAGGTGGATATCTTCAGGCTGGCGCGGATATTCTTGTTCTCGCACACCCGCAGGCTATCAAGACCATTCAGAAATCAATAGAAAAACTCATATAGAGAGGGAGGAGCGGAATTATGATTTTAATCGGAGAGCGAATAAATGCTGGGTTCAAGGACGTCAAGCAAGCAATTCAGAACAAGGATGGGGACGTAATCAAAGAATGGGCTCGCAAGCAGACAGATGCGAAGGCGAGTTATATCGATGTTAACCTCGGCACAGCTTCGAATAAACCGGAAGATCTCTGCTGGATGATTGAAATGGTTCAGGAAGAGGTGGATACTCCTATATCTATCGATAACAACAAGCCGATGATGCTCAAGGAAGCAATGCCGGTATGCAAGAAACCGCCGCTCGTTAACTCCACAACAGCAGTTGCAGAAAAAATGAACGACCTCTTCTCGATCGTTGCCGAGCATAACGCATCGATTATTGGTCTCGTCATGGATGAAGCAGGTAGTCCTCCGAATGCTGATAAGAGAGTTGAGAATGCAGCCAAACTATTTGAAAAAGCTTTGGAGTATGGACTTTCTCCTGATCAGCTCTACCTTGATCCGATCATCATGCCGCTAAACTGCATGCAGAGTCAGTGTATTGAGATTCTCAATGCAACTTCACAGTTCAAGCTTTTTTCTGACCCACCATGTCATATCGTCTGTGGATTATCAAATATATCAACAGGAGCGAAATATAAAAAATTGATAAATAGGGTGTTTATAGCGATGATGATAGCTCAGGGGCTCGATGCTGCGATTTTAGATGTAACTGATGATGAAATGATCGATACTATACTCACTGCCGAGCTGATAATGAACAAAACGATCTATGCGGACTCCTATGTTGAGGCATTTAAAAAGTAACTTGATGCGTTAGAAATTACTTTTTTTCGCTCAATTCCTGTTCCAGTTCCTTTATTTCATCTTCCAGCTCTTCAATCCTTGTTTCCCGTGCAACGGCATCCATTGATGAGTTCATATATGTACAGGTGGCTTTGGAACGGGATTTGATGAGTTCCTCTAATTGAGCTCTTTTTTCATCAAGCTCAACTTTTTTATCATTCATCTGCTCCTCCAGAAAGAGAAAAAATAACTCTTAAGCTATTGTACCTCTTTTTTGACCTCGAAACAATAAAATATATTACGCCCATAGAGCTAACCGCTTAAATTTATTTCGGATTAATTGTATTTCTTGTTTTGGCTTGACGATTGCTGTACAGACAGCTATCATGCACTTAAATTGTACAAGTGGGTAGGTAGGTCGATGGTTCAAAAGGAGCCATTTGCGAAATTATCCGGGGCAGTACAGGAAGGTGACGTGGATAAACTGGTCAGTACCCTTCAGAAAGTTATAATAGATACGGACCCCCTGGAGATCATTCAGAAGGGCATGATGCCCGGCTTGAAAAATATCGGTGATCAATTCGGTGCTGGAGAATGTTATTTACCTGAAATGCTCATGGCAGCAGATGCTTTTCAGGAAGGCATGAAAATCGTCGAACCTATACTCATCGAATCAGGGAAACAGCTGGAAAGTGCTGGTACTGTGGTTTTTGGGACCGTTCTTACCGATATTCATGAAATTGGCAAAAATATTGTAACAACCCTCATGAGAACCCATGGATTTAAAGTATTTGATCTCGGTGCAAACGTTTCAGCAACAACATTTATCGATGAAGCGGAAAGGTCAAATGCTGATATCATCGCCATGTCTGCACTCATGACAACAACGATGACCTATCAGGGCGATGTCATTAATTATCTCAAAGAAAAGGGATTACGGGATAAATACATTGTACTGGTTGGCGGTGGTCCTGTAAATGCAGAGTGGGCAGAGGAGATCGGGGCTGATGGGACGAGCGATTCAGCTGTTGGTGCGGTGCACATTGCTAAAGAATTGTTAACGAGTAGGAAGAGAGGTGCCCGGTAATGGTAAATTTTATCGATGTTATCGATAGAGCGGCAACCGGCCGCATGATGTCGCAAAAAGATTTTGATGTAAAGGTATTCATCCCTGCCCTTCGGCGAACACTGAAAAAGTATGATATACAGTTTGATAAAAAAGAATTTATCAATACCGATAATGCGCTTGCGGATCGGATCTTTGAGGCGGCGGTTGAATTTTATTCCGAAGTCGGAACATATATAATAGACACTGAAAGGGTAATACAGTTTACAAAAAGCGAAATACTCGAGGCAGTGGAAGATGCTCCCAAAGAAGCGTATTTCGGTGAAGGTCCTGACCGATGCATAATGCGTGGGAGGCTACCCGACGATAATGAACTTCCGCACCTTCATGTCGGATCAGGTACAAATACCACAGAAGAAAATGCGCTACGGCTCGTGGAATCCTATGCTCGGATCTCGAAGGCTAAAACCATAAGTATTCCGATCATCAATACTCTTGGTCACATTCGTACAGCCGCCGGCGCACCGACAGAGGTATTTGCTGCCATTCGTGCTATGCAGTATGGGCGTGAAGGATGCCGCAGGGCTGGGAGGCCGGGGCTGGGAATTATCGACCATGTTTCATCTGCGGCAACCGGTGTTTCTACCATAGCTTCTTCGGCACCTCAATTTGGCGCCAGACCTTCTGACGGTTGGCTTGTCGCACCTTTTGCTGAGTTGAAAACGGATTACTCTTCTCTAAATCAGACTGCTTACCTTACTGCCTGGGGAGCCAATATTGGTCAGGAAGCAGGCCCCATACTCGGTGGTTATGCGGGTGGGCCTGAGGGATTGGCGGTTGTAAATACTGCCTACAGTCTGCACGGCATTCTCGTAATACGGGCAACCTACCATCTTATCTATCCCATCCACATGACCTATGTCTGCTCTTCCCACCCAGACGTACTCTGGGCCACATCCGCATCAATCCAGGCCATCGCGAGAAACATGCATGTTCCCTACTATACGCTTTTGTATGCAGCTGCAGGCGCTGCAACCAAGATGTATTTTGATGAATCCCTTGCATGTCTTCTCATGCTCATTGCATCGGGATCGGGAATTGAGGATGTACACCCTGGAAAAGCCAAAGTTACAGATGGATGTACTCCCGTTGACATGGAGTTTACCTGTCAGATCGGTTATGCTTGCAGGGGCATCACAAGAAAAGAGGCCAACAAATTACTCGATAAGATCGTTCCAAAGTATATCGATAAACTCGCAGATGCTCCGCTTGGTGAAAAGGTAAATCAATGTTATGACCTTGATCATTTTAAACCGAAACCTCACTTCGAGAAACTTTACGACGAGGTTCTAAAAGAGATAAAGACCGAATATGGAATCGATCTTGTTCGGTTTTAGACTATGATTTTCCTCCTTTTGTTTTAAGCCTTATTACCTGCTCATGTGGTCTTCCCTTGGCATCGATAGCACCAATAGTGAGTACGATACCGGAAGTGTAGAGCCTTAGGGGAATGACGGTAAATCTGGAAATATTTTCTACCGTTTCATAATCCTCGAGCGAATTTGTCCAGTTGTACATATGAATCAGCGCATATCGGACTGCAAAACTGCTCCTGAGATAGAGAGTGCTTTCAGTAACACCTGTTATAGAGAATATACGGTCATGATATGTTTCTGTATCGTACTGTAAACATTTATCTCGAAAGTTCAGCTGATCAGGTAACATCTGAGCGGAAGAATTCTCACGAGTTTCATTATAGTTAATGAGCTCAAAGATATCTGAGCCGGTAAAAAATGTGAAACTGCCTGTATGATTAAAGATAATTTCCCCAGGATTCCGTAAAAATGTTTCATCCAATACGCTCTCTCTATAGATGAGTTTACTACCACTCGGTATACGCAATTCGCGGCCGAATCGCTCCTCAAAAAAGGATTTTATAAGCCGATGAATTTCCGCCCGCGCTTTTGCTCCCTTTTGACTGTTTTTGATTATGCGCAGGTCATACAAGATCCGTTCGGATCGCCTCTTAGATACGTTATTTAAGACCTTTGTTATGATGTGTTTATTTTGGTCTTTGAGTGCAACTGCGAGCAGTGCATCATCTATTTTTCCTAATATTCTCTGCAGCTCACGGTTCTCCATAACAGGGATCATATTGAATAGAAAGAGTCTGTCAGTTATGAAGAAGGCAAAGGAGGGTTCGTCCTTAAAAAGGTTCGTGACTATTGTAACTTCATCTCCCACCGTTGCAAGCCGAAGCATGTTGAGAAGATGAACAAGGCCTCTCCGGTAAGCCATTGGATGTTCCATTTTCATTATGAAACTAGATATAAAATCCATGCCCAAATTATCGATATCGAGATATTCTTTTACTGGAATATAGTTCTTGTGGATATATCCCTGGGCCATAAATGGAATCATTGGCTTAAATGGTGTTCTACAATAATTGCAGTAGAGCTGAATATTACCTTGACTCTTTTCGAGGTTGGAAAGAAAGAGCTTGTAATCATCTGTATCTTTATCACCCAAATCGATTAATATTCTGCGATTAAAATAGAGCAGAGAGGATGTAGTGCAGGTGAGTTCCTCAGAGGAGAAACAGAGAGTATAGATACCCGGAGTA
>CAYFYU010000035.1:20964-28079 GCA_964347455.1 uncultured Spirochaetota bacterium
TTCAGAATGAAATACCTTCTCCCCACCCGAGTTAAATAGATGAAAATCGATATTTCTATAGATCTTATCGATTGATCGAATTCTTATGATCGATTCTTCACCAACTCTATTGAGAAATGTATAACCCAATTCAAGGGGAAGTACATTATCATATTTTACCGCCTGAATAAATCTATCCCTGTACTTATAGTCGATCCATTTTCTCTGAAGTAACGTCGGATAGAGGTAGATCTTCTCATTCCATCGTAAATCAACTTTCTTTCCCTTAATTGCCGCTTCATGGTCTTTGAAATAGATCTTTACGGGGTTTAAATCCTGTGCATTGGTGAGAAAGATGAAGTAATTTCCAATGAAAGGCGGTACGACGCTCGTTCTTTCCCGATACAATCCTCTATCACTCATATCAATTAAAACTTAAAGTCCTATTCTAAAGAAGAATAAACATACCACCCCAGGTTCCGATATTATAGATAACTATAACCCTGGGTAAAACGAGATGAAATTCCGACCATATCTGCTTTTTACTCTTTTATTTTTAATCTTCCCAATTAACATATTCGCCCAAAATGAAGAGTTTTACAACAAGGTTCTTCGTTTTGGGACCGACTCTGACATTATTAAGGCATTTTCAGGAATTCAGAATGACCTGGGTAAGCAGGTAAATATGGGTATCCTGGCCATTTTTCATGAGGAACATTCTCAACAGGTATATTCCATACTCGTCCGGTATATTGGAGAGATTAAGCTCGAGGAGGCTGAAGAGATTCTCTATCAGGAACTCAGTCGTGAAAAGATCGATGAAGATTACAGGGAAGACATCATTCGTTCCCTTGGAAAATTAAAAAAAACATCTTCACTTGAGCATCTCAAACGTTATTATTTTAGTAACAAATCGTCAGAAAGGGTTAAAAAGGCGGTAATTGATGCCTGGGGAGACATTGGTGACAGAAGTATTGAGACGGTTTTAATACAAATTGTTTCCGATGTGCTGGTTGATCAGGATATCAGGGGCCGGGCAGTACTTGCCCTTGGTAAAGTAAAAAGTGTTGATTCCCTTCAAATTTTGAAAAACATCGCTCTTAACGGATATGAGAATAAGTATCTCCGTATTTATGCTGTGCACAGCATGGGAGAAATTGGTGGTGATGAAGTGCTGGACATTCTCGGCGAGCTTCTAAAAGACGACGTTCACGAAGTAGTTGAATATGCAGTTCAAAGTATTGCAAAAATTGATTCAAGCGAAAGCGGTGAATTGCTCATTCAGGCGCTTCGATCCGATTTTGATAAAGCCAGATTCTATGCAGTGGTTGGTTTAACCCAACTCAAATATAAAGAGGCTGCTGAGATTCTGGAGTTTAAGTCACAATATGATCTAAACGATCGGGTGAGAAGTGAGGCGGAGAAAGCCCTTGAGATTATTCAGCCTGCGAATGATAATGGTGATAGGTGATCTGAAAAAAAGGTATAGTCTTTATGCGAACAGTCTATGAAGTTATGGATTTGGCCGATTCGGCTTATATCATGCACAAGGGAAAACTTACCTTTGAGTTAAGTCAAGATGATAGGTACACCGTAGAAGGAAAAGAAATCATTTTTGGTGCTGAGGAACCCCTCATTGCGTATAAAACAAGTAGGGATGAATACTTTCGATTTCAAACAGTTTATGTTGACGATGATGCAATCATTGATAAGATTCCTTCCAGTAACCTCTACAAGGTTATGTCGAACTACAATATAGGCTTCAGCATTATAAAAAATATTGCAAAATGTCTGGAAATAACAAACCAGATCTACATCCGGAAGGAGCAAATGCTTTCCGGTCACGAAATGGCCTCAAAAGATTATGCTCGTATCTATGTTGAAATAATCGATAGGTTAAAAGAGGAGTATAAAAAATACAAAACTGACTGGCTCTATCAGTTAATAGAGCGTTTCTCCAACAGCCTCGTATATGCAAAGGGTCGCGCCTTCAAGGGAAGCAGTGCTCAATCGGAATTAAAATTAAAAACTGAAAAACTCTCCGAGTATACTTTTGATTTACGTGCGGGTTCGCTAATCTGTGAAGAGGGTGACACAGGACATGAGATGTTTATTCTCAATAGGGGAAATCTTGAGGTCTATATCGGTGGCAAGAAAGTTGCCGATATAAATGAACCGGGAACGGTTATTGGTGAAATGGCATTGTTACTCGGTGAGAAGAGAACCGCAACTGTAAAAACGGTAACCGATTGCAATATAACTATCGTCAAGCCTGAAAATTTAAAGGAAATAGCACAGGGTCAAAAAGATCTATTTCTTAAGATGGCGGTTAATCTTGGTAAAAGACTTGAAAACAACTGTATGTTGATAAGGGAGACGAATGAGATCCTTCTTGAAAGTAAGGCCGCAGAGCGACCTGTTCCACCGATGGAAAGAACAAATTACAAAGAGCTTCTCGGGCTGCTCAGAGAAATAGAAAGATACGAAGTAAAATACAAGAATGCATGGCTATTTGATATATTGAATGAATCAAAAGAAAAGATAAATAAGGTGAGAAATTCGCTCGGTTAAGATTGCAAAATGATGAAGAGACTGTTATTTCACTGCATTTTGATGGTGTTGCTGTTTAGCCTCTCGGCAATTGCAGATGAACTCGAAGAACCTTCATGGGTTTATAAGAGCAGGGGAGATAGATTCTATCGAGAGGGAAGTTACGGGAAGGCAATTGCCCATTATAAGAAAGCACTTATTAAAAAGAACTATGAGGGTGACGCTGCATATCCCGAGGTACATCTGAGGCTTGCACAAATTTATCGAGAGGAAAAACTCTATGATCTCGCTTTGCGACAAATTGAATTAGCTGAGAATAACTATGAGGCATTACAGATTCCGGATCTCATGTATGATTTTCTCTACACAAAGGCCGATATTTTTGCAGAACTAGGCAAAATAGGGGATTCGGTACGGATACTCAATACCATCATAGAAAAAGATGCTAATTGGCATGAATTTAAAAATCAGAAACTAAGTAAAATACCTGAAAGTTTTATAAAGGATTTTGCAAAGAACATGGCAAGCAGAAAAAAGTTTGGAGAGGCTTATTTTGTACTTGGTGAGTTAAAATATCAGAACCAAAATTTTGAAACGGCGGAACCATATTTTAAAATGGCCCTGCTTTACAAGTATAAAGAGGATATTGTTAAAGAACATCTCAAGGAGTACTATTCGATAACCGGTGCGAGGGCAGAATATGAGAAAGTGGAACATATCGTTCAGACGTTCAGGTGACGGATAATTATGAGAAAGAGGTCCCATTTTCTCACCAAGCTTGTTGGTCTCTCGTTTTTGCCGTTTTTCCTCATAATTGCTGGTTGTGGGATATATGCAACTCTCGACCCTTTAAATCCACCCTTTGATCAGATCCAGGAGAGTGAAATGCTAACCTTCTCAGGATTTAATACTGAACCATATTTTTTAGGATATGTACTCTGGTACAGAAAATCAACGACGGATCCCTACATAGTGTGTGGTTATAAAAGAGACATACCATTTCCGACAATACCGAAAGGAGCAGGAGCGGATATCGTTCAATCAGAAGACAAAACGGGAGAGGATCCACCAAAAACTGTATTCTTCGTCGATATCAAGGATCTCTATCCTCAGGATAACCTGAATAAGAGCTTTGTGGACCTTTATTATCAGGAAAGAATGCATTTTTACATCGCAGTATCGGCATATGGTGAAAATGATGAAGAAAGTGAAAAAATTGAGTTTGGGATTTGGCCAGCTTTTTAAATGATATTACTTTTGACAACCGGAGAACACGAATGGAGAAATGGCTCTATGACCTCATTGGGTACAGCCTATACGTAGGAATAGGTTTTTTAAGTGCAATATTTGTTTATTTTATCTTAAAAAAACCTGTATTAGGTAAATTCTGGGCGGCCTTCATTCTTGGAATCATAGGTTCGGTACTGGGGGGTTTTCTTCTCGATGATGTTTTCAGGAAGTTGACTGATGTTTACAATATCAATATTCTTGCATCGGTTTTTTTTAGTTGTTTAGTTATACTGTTTTACAGTCTCGTCACACCCGGAAACAGGAGAAAATAGGGTACTTTAATAATATTTATCTTCAGTCGATACTGTATGTAGTTGCATCTGTGAGAATAGTTAAAGGGAAGCATGGATGAAGAAGTTTTTTCTCATCTTATTTGCGATAGTCATTATTTTCATCGGTATTTTTGGTGCAGATTACTTTTCAAAAATTCGCAGGGCGGGAACTGACCTGGATAGAGCAGTTGTACTCATTACCGATGAACAGTATACCGCGTCAATTGAGCACCTTAAAAATATCACTTCACAGTACAGATACCGTGTTATTCGTGCACCTGCCCTGTGGCTTCTTGCTGAAACCTATGAAAAGATTGGAAATTATAAGTCCTCTCTTGAGACCCATCGACTGCTCATCACAGATGAGAGAATAACGGCACATAATAATTGGCATATACGTTCTGTCATCGCAGTATCAAAGTTATACAGAAATAAGCTTGTATCTGTTTCGGAAGATGGAACAGAAGCTACGCAAAAATATATCGATATAATCAGGAATAAAATTACATTGAAAGCGCAGAAGCCACCATTTTCACATCTCATCGAAAGCGGACTTGAGTCTGTTTACGCTTCTCAGAGTAGTTTATATCCATTGATCATCGATAACGACACCATAATAGATGAACTGAATACAGAACTCGGATTTTTATACTTAAAAGCCCAAAAATATGAAATGGCAGAAGAGACTTTTACGGGATTGGATTCAAATGTTGCTCAATTTGGTTTGGCGAGGGTTTACATAGATACCGGAAATTACAAAAGAGGAATGGATATTCTTGAAAATTTACTTGCCCACAATACAACTGGAAAATTAAGTGCATACTATCTCTATAACCTGTATGAATATGCTGAAATCCTTTTCGAAAAAAAACTCTTTAACGAGTCGATTGCATTATACAAAAACCTGCTCCTTCATGCCCCTAACAGTATCTATGCGGAATTGGCTTCCTATAAGCTGGCGACCTACTATTACGGCAAGGGAAACTACAAAGACGCCCTTCAATTCATTGATAAAACTATGAGTAACCAAAGAAGTGAGAAAGATGAAGACGCCTACCTACTAAAAGGATTTATCTATTATGATGACAGGGATTTTGTCCGAGCTCTTAAAGTATTTAATAACTTTCCTAAACGTTTTCCCGAAAGTACAAAGTTGAATACCGCTCGAGATTGGGAAGAAATGTGTGAAAGAAGCATCAAATACCTCGGTTGATGCCACCTTCAACATTACAAAAACTCATTAATATCGCTGCAAATACCAACGAATACATATTTTCAGAATAGATTGAAATATAATTTCTTATACATGTGTTAATTAATATAGGTAGGGCAGTTAAATTCGTCGTATTCAAATGGAATTGTATTAAAGATTCTTGCTTTTATTTTTAGTTTGTACTACCTTAACTTCATAATTAGGTATTGAGCGTTAGCGACTAATTGAGTGGGTGCTTTCCACCTGCGACTAAAGAATTACACGATCTGGACACGGACGAGAGCCACTCGAAGAGAGGCAAACCATGGAGGACAAAGAGAGAGCACTTGAAACCGCGCTGTTGGGTATTGAAAAACAGTTTGGCAAGGGATCGATAATGAAACTTGGCGCCCAAAGTACCGAACTGGGTATGGCCGTCATTCCAAGCGGGTCTGTTGCACTTGATATTGCATTGGGGATTGGCGGTATACCTCGGGGTAGAGTTATCGAAATTTACGGACCTGAATCCTCGGGCAAGACCACGCTGTCCCTCCATATAATTGCAGAAGCCCAGAAACATGGTGGAATTGCTGCGTTTATCGATGCCGAGCATGCTCTCGACCCCCGATATGCGAAAAATTTAGGTGTGGATATAGAAAACTTACTCGTTTCTCAGCCTGATACCGGTGAACAGGCCCTTGAAATCACCGAATCACTTGTACGCAGCAGTGCACTTGATATTATTGTCATCGACTCGGTAGCTGCTCTCGTTCCACGAGCGGAAATCGAGGGAGATATGGGTGACGCGCACATGGGATTGCAGGCGAGACTCATGTCACAGGCACTGAGAAAATTAACCGCAGTTATCAACAAATCAAAAACCAGTGTTGTATTCATTAATCAGATACGGCTTAAAATCGGTGTCATGTTTGGCAACCCTGAAACAACCACGGGCGGAAACGCCTTGAAATTTTACTCCACGGTAAGGCTCGATATCCGCAAGATTGAAACAATCAAGAAGGGAACCGAGGCGATCGGAAACAGAGTAAAGGTAAAAGTTGCAAAAAATAAAGTAGCACCTCCCTTTAAAATCGCTGAGTTTGACATAATGTACGACCGGGGAATTTCGAAAGAGGGAGAAATGCTGGACCTGGGAACAAACCTTGGCATTATACAGAAGAGCGGTACCTGGTACTCTTATGGAGATGAGAGAATAGGTCAGGGTCGGGAAATCGCAAAAAAGTATCTTACCGATAATCCCACCGTTTTAGATAAAATTGAGAAAGAAATCCGCGACAAATTCTTCGTATCGTCAAAGATAAATAAAGTAAGCGTCAATGAGTAATAGCCAGAGGCTGTTGAATGATTGATGTCATTATATCCGGTGCTGCCGGACGAATGGGTAAGGCCAATACCGTCGTTTTTCATGAAAGCGACCGGGTACGGATTGTCGGTGCCATCGAGGCGGCAGATTCGAACTCTATTGGGCAGGATTCTGGAAACGTAGCTGGTATTGATAATATCGGCGTTTCAATAAGTGAAAATCTAGAAGCAATCGTACAAAAGGCAGAGGTAATCGTCGAATTTACGAATCGTGATACCACTTTAGCCCATCTCCAGATCGTCGACAAATACAAAAAGGCAATCGTCATAGGAACAACGGGATTCACCGCTGAACAGATGGATATTATAAAAGACCATTCGAAGCGCATACCGGTCCTGCTTTCACCCAATATGAGTGTGGGTGTAAACACGCTTTTTTATCTGGTGAACCGCGCTGCCGAGTTGCTCGGGCGAGACGGTTACTACGCGCAGCTGTATCGATTGCAGTT
>CAYFYU010000035.1:28089-37379 GCA_964347455.1 uncultured Spirochaetota bacterium
GAAACGCGCAACCGAACTGCTTGGGCGAGACTACGAAGTTGAGATACTCGAAATGCACCATAATCAGAAAAAAGATGCTCCTTCTGGTACAGCTTTGCAATTTGCCAGGATTGTTGCCGAGGCAAGGGGTACTAAACTGGGAAGAGCCGCAGTTTATGGGAGAGAGGGACTCATCGGAGAGCGAAAGAAGGACGAGATAGGTGTAATGGCTCTCAGATTGGGAGATGTTGTTGGTGAACATACAATTTTTTTTGGAAGCACCGGCGAAAGAATTGAGTTCAGCATTAAAAACAGCAGCAGAAAAACCTATGCCAGAGGTGCACTGAAAGCTGTACAATACATTGTTGGGAAAAAAAATGGTCTGCATACCATGGCTCATGTCCTTGGATTAGAATGACCATGACCAACTTATTCTAGTTTTTAAATAAATGGCTAAAACATATCTAGGATTAGGTTCCAACATTGGTGATAGAGAGGGGAACTTAATTCGGGCCATTTTGCTAATAAAAAAGACCTGTAACCTTTTGGATTATTCCTCGATATATCTGACTTCTCCAGTCGGATATGAAAAACAGGCTGATTTTCTGAATATGGCAATTGAGATTGATTCAGGTGATTGTGAGCCCTTTGAGTTACTCAACTTTGTGAAGTCAATTGAAAGTAAAATTGGAAGGCAGGAAACATTCCGATGGGGTCCGCGTCTCATCGACATTGACATACTGTACATGGAAGGTATATCGATTACCACTGAAAATCTGATTATCCCGCATAGCGAAATATTCAACAGGCTCTTTGTTCTAATCCCTCTTGCAGAGTTAACAGAATCGCTAATCATCGATAACATGAAGACTCGTTTAAAAGATGCAATCGCTCGTCTTTCACCTGGGAAAAATATTCACAATAATTCCACAGTGGGTGTATCTCTCTTTAAAGAAAGGGATAATTTAAGGCTACATGGATAAACCAGAAATTGAAAACCAATCCCATTTCGTAAAAATTAATAATTTTGAAGGCCCTTTCGACCTACTTCTCTATCTGGTTAAAAATTCGAAGATCAACGTGCATGAATTGAGCATTTCAAATATTACGGCCCAATATATCGAAACTATCAAAGAGGGTCGTATCAATCTTGATGCTGCCTCTGAATTTATCTTTGTTGCTTCTTATCTGCTTTATTTGAAATCGAGATCCCTTATTCCACAGGAACTATCACTGGGCGATGAAGAACCAGACGAGAGAAGGGAGTTCATTGAAAATCTCATAGAATACCAAAAGTACAAAAACGTTTCGCATGTCTTGAGGGAGGGTATAGAAACTAAAAACATACTGATACGGCAGGATCCGCAGCTTATTATCGATTTTAAGGATAGCGAGAACTGGGAAGAGGTATCCATTATCGATCTGATACTCGCTTTTGCTCGAGTCGCACGGGAAGTTGACAAAACAGCATTCAAATCCGTTGAAATGGAGGAGATATCGATTGAGGATAAAATTGATGAAATTTTGAATAATTTAATAAACGAAAGTCAATTGATGTTTGATGCTCTATTTCCATCGATATATTCCAAGTATGAACTCATCATAACATTTCTTGCGCTCCTTGAGCTTGTCAAGATGAAAAAGATCTTTATTTTGCAGCATAAACTTTTCGGAAGCATTAAAATTCTTAAAAGAGAAGGATCATAATGGGAGAGAGGGCCGATAAATATACTGTGCAATTGGTTGAAGCTCTGTTATTTCTTGAAAACGGACCTATTAATGTAAAATACATGTCAAAGATAACCGGGAAAGACACCGATGTAATTTATGATGCTCTGCATCAGTTTGAGGACCGATTAAAGTCAACTGAATCTGCTTTAACAATCAACAAAAATGAAAAAGGAGATTACCATCTTATTATTACACCTATTTTATACGAACGACTCGGACAGTATTATGATACACGGAAAAAACTCAGTCTTTCACCCCAAGCCCTCGAAACACTCTCCATAATTGCGTACAAACAGCCGGTTACAAGGGCTGAAATTGAAAAGATAAGGGGTGTCAATGTCGGATATATTCTAAGAGTACTTCTTGAATATGAGATGATAAAAATCAGAGGGAAAAAAAATGTGCCGGGGAGACCTATTCTCTACGGCACGACCAGTAAATTTTTACAGTATTTCGGATTACTTAGCCTGAAGGACCTACCCTCAATCAGTGAATTTGAGAGGACCTGAACAAGGTAAAGGAAACCCTTGCCTTTCATTAGGTTACAGAAACTAATTGCGCGATATGGAATAACCTCAAGAAGAAAGGCTGAACTACTGATCACTGAAGGAAGGGTGAGGGTAAATGGAAGGGTAGTAAAAAAGCTTGGAACGAAAGTACCCGACTACGCTACCATAGAAATTGACCAACAGGTAGTCAATCGAAAAATTAGTCCCCGCTACATCATGATGAATAAGCCACCCGGCTATCTTTGTTCAAAGGCAAGACGTGAGGGAAGATCAATCATTTATGATCTCATCGATAGTCGATATGTGGAGAATGGTCTTTTCAGCATCGGAAGGCTTGACATGCAGTCTGAAGGCTTGCTTCTTTTAACAAATGATGGTGAATTTGCGCAGAAGGTAGGCCATCCCTCAGGGGGAATCGTAAAAAAATATCTCGTACTCACCGATAAGAATATTCCATATAATTTCATTGATGGGTGCAAAAATGGAATTTATATTAAGGGGGAACGTTACTCGATACAAGATTATAAAAAGCTAGGTGCCAGAAAGGTTGTGATAAGTCTCGTTGAAGGGAAAAACAGAGAGATTCGCAAACTCTTTTCCCAAATCGATCTCAATGTTATCAAGTTGAAGAGGATTGCTATTGGCCCACTTGAGTTGGGCTCACTATCACTAGGTGAAGTAAGAGAATTGACCCAAAGAGAGTTGAACAAACTCCTCCACAAAGAAACGGGCACATACTGATTTATTTGAAATATTGCTACCGTTCGTATCAGAAACGATTAAAGAAAAAAGGGCTGCTAACCGGTGATTATTGCAATAGATGGTCCTGCCGGATCTGGAAAAAGCACCGTTGCGAAGTGTGTTGCGAAAACGATGGGCATGCTTTACCTCGATACGGGGGCAATGTACAGAGCCTTCACCAACTATGTATTGGAAAATCGAGTTGCCCTTGAAGATACAGTTGGGATACAAAAACTACTACAAGAATTTGAAATCGACTTAAACGGCGTTCATGTTTATGTTAATGGGGAAGATGTCACCAAGGAAATCAGAAGTGAAAAGGTTACAGAGAATGTAAGTTATATATCCAGTCTGGCATTTGTTCGTAAAAAAATGGTTGAACTTCAAAGGGACATGGGTAAGAATAGGGATATTGTTGCAGAGGGCAGGGATATCGGTACCGTTGTTTTCAAATCCACAAGATACAAATTCTATCTCGACGCAACAATTGAGGAGCGAGCAAAGAGAAGGCTCAAGGATGAAAAGGATGAATCTTCAACGATGAGTGAGGGTGAAGTGATGGATAAGATCCGTCAAAGAGATGCATACGATAGTACTCGTGAACTATCTCCGCTGAAAAAGGCTCAGGATGCAATATTTATTGATTCAACCCGCATGTCCATTGAGGAGGTTTGTAATTTCATAGTTGGAAAAGTTAAAGGAGCATAAAGAGGAGTTTTAGACCATGGAGAATCATGATGAACTGGAATTGCAAAACAGTACTGAAACCAAAAGTTCAAGCTCAGAAGATGTAGCCGATACTGGGCCAGAAGAGACGTTCAACGAGGCTTTTATCGATGATCTCTCCTTATTCGAGGAGGGAAAAATTGTAGAAGGGATAGTTGTTGCTTCGACTGCAGATTCTGTTTTCGTCGACATTGGTTACAAATCTGAGGGAGAGATTCCAAAGGGTGAGTTCAAAGAAGAGCCAGAGCAGGGTGAAAAGATAAGTGTCATGATTCTTAGAATGGAGAATCGCGAGGGGAGGTTGGTACTTTCAAAACAAAGGGCAGATGAAATAGTAAAGTGGAGCGAAATACAGAAGTCTCATAAAGAAGGGATTCCAATTGAAGGGAAGATAGTCGATAAAACAAAGGGTGGCTTCAAAGTTATCGTTGAGGATAATTTTCAGGCATTTCTTCCATTATCGCAGGCTTCTTTAAAACGTGTGGAAGATCCAAGCTCATACATTGGTCAAGAACTATTGTTCAAAATCAACAGAATTGAGGGTAAGAACAACATCGTACTCTCACACAGGAAATATCTGGAAGAGTTACGCGAAAAAAAGATTGAGGAATTTTTCGGTACAAAAACAACGGGTGATACCGTCAAGGGAGTGGTGAAAGATATTGTTAATTATGGTGCCTTTGTGGATTTGGGTGGCATCGACGGACTTTTACATACCAATGACATTGCATGGGGGAGAGTGGATAATCCTCGGAAGTACATCGAAGAGGGAGAATCTATTACCTGTAAAATCCTCTCCCTTGATGAAAGCAACAGAAAAGTATCGCTTGGATTAAAGCAGCTCCGGTCCGATCCTTGGGAATCATTTGAAAGTCGCTATAAAAAGGGGCAGCGGTACAGGGGTGTAGTGAATAAGATAATTAATTTTGGCGCATTTATTGAACTCGAAGAGGGGGTTGAAGGTTTACTGCATGTTTCTGAGCTTTCATGGACAAAGCGTATAAATCATCCAAATGAAGTTCTGAAAGTTGGGCAAAGGGTTGAGATTATGATTCTCGACTATGATTTGCAGAAAAAAACCGTGTCTCTGGGTCTAAAGCAGGTGTTACCAAATCCATGGGACGATATTGGCACTCGGTATCCAGTAGGATCAAAGGTAAAGACCAAAATAATCCGTGTCCTTAAATTTGGTCTTGTGCTGGAGCTCGAAGAGGGGATCGAAGGTTTTTTACACAGTGATGACATCTCCTGGACAAAGCAGGTAAAAAATATTTCAGATATATATAAAAAAGAACAGAAAATAGATACCGTGGTCCTTTCAATAGATAGCTCGGAAAAAAAGATAAAACTTGGCCTAAAACAGCTTCAGGATAATCCCTGGACCAGCTTGAAGGAAAAGCACCCAAAAGGGAGCATTGTGACAGGAAAAGTCACGAGTATAGTCGATTTTGGTGTCTTTGTACAGGTTGATGAGGATATAGAGGGTCTTATACACATTTCTCAGCTGTCAAATGAGAGGGTTGAGGACCCCAATACTGTTTGCAATGTGGGGGATGAAATTAAAGCAGCGGTTATTGATATTGATGAGAACAAGAAGAAAGTGACTCTCAGTGTGAGGGAGTATCTCAATCATCTTGAAGAAAAAGAAATTACGAAATACCTGGACAACGACGGGACTAAAACCGCTTCGGTTACCCTGGGAGACCTTATTGATAAATCGAAGATAGGAAGATAGATGCAGTCGCAAATTAAAACCAGAGATTTTGAAGAAATTATCAAAATCAGTATGCTCATCAACTCGACATTTGATATCAATGAAGTATTGAAAAGAATAATGGATTCTGCCAATAAAATGGTGGAAGCCGAAGCGAGTTCACTTCTTCTTATCGACGAAACCACCAATGATCTCTATTTTCATGTCGCACTTGGAGATAAAGGAGAGGCGGTAAAAAAGTTCACCCTGAAAATGGGCGAAGGAATAGCAGGCTGGGTCGCACAAAACTCGAAACCCCTCCTCGTTCCTGATGTTCACAAAGATGATAGATTCTATAGAGATATAAGCAAGAAAATCGATTATAAAACAAAATCAATCCTCTGCGTTCCACTTAAGTTAAAAGATAAAACGATCGGTGTGCTTGAAGTTATTAATAAAGTTGGTGGTGGATCCTTTAATCCAGAAGATCAAAGTATTCTCGAAACTTTTTCAAATCTCGCCGGTGTTGCTATTGAAAATGCCCGTCTGTATCAGGATATTAAATTCGAAAATATAAACCTGCGTAAGGAACTTATAGATGGTATGCATCCTTCAGAACTCATATGTGATTCTCGGATAATGAAAGAAAAATTGGAAATGGCCGACCAGGTATCGGAAACAAATACGACTGTACTGTTGCTCGGTGAAAGTGGCACCGGTAAAGAGCTGTTTGCAGAACATATTCATTACAAGAGTAGTAGAAAAAATAATCCTCTGATAAAAGTCAACTGCGCGGCAATACCGGAGAACCTGATCGAATCAGAACTTTTTGGTCACGTCAAAGGTGCGTTTACCGATGCGGTAAGTGATAAAATGGGGAAATTCGAACTTGCCAATGGCGGTACGATATTTCTCGATGAGATTGGCGAATTATCATACCTCGTACAGTCAAAATTATTGAGAGTACTTCAGGACCACATCGTGCAGCGAGTAGGGGGGACAACATCCAAAAAGGTAGATATTCGTCTCGTTGCGGCGACCAACAAGAATCTCTATGAAGAGGTAAAGTATAACCGGTTCAGAGAGGATCTCTTTTTCAGACTTAATGTTTTTCCAATTTACATTCCCCCACTCAGGGAAAGAAGAGAGGATATCCCGAGGCTCGCTGAACATTTTTTAAAAAATTTCAATAATGATCTTAAAAAGAATATTAAAGGATTTTCAAGAGAGGCTTTGGAAATATTAAAGGGCTACTACTGGCCGGGCAATGTTCGCGAACTACAAAATGTCATAGAACGGGCAGTAGTGCTCAGTAAAAATGATACCATTGATGCCAAGGAGCTTTATCTCGGGAGTGAAAATATATCCCCAAAAGGTATTGATGTTGAAAAGGCTCTACCACTAAAAGAAGCAATAAATGATTTTAAAAGGGACTATATTACAAAGGTTCTCGAAAAGGTGGGGTGGAAACAGACGAAGGCATCAGCCCTCCTTAAAATACAGAGGACCTATCTTTCTAGACTGATCAGCGAGCTCCATATCGCAAAAGTATAATTCACCTTAAGACGAATTAATAATCCCTGTGTATTGAATATTGGAGGAACGATAAATGGGTAAGAAGCGTGAACCGAAGGAGGATCTCCTTACCAAAATAACGAAAAAAACTGAGCAATTTATTGTAAGGTATCTGAAAATAATACTCACTTCGATTGGGGCTGTTGTTGTTATCTTGGCTGCTTATCTCTCGATTAATTTTATCCTTTCCAGGAAAGCAACAATTGCAGAAAGCGCATTTGGGAAGGTGTATCTCGTATATAACCGGATATTGAACGATACCTCCCTGGATTCAGAAAATAGGGACGAACAACTCATCAATTTAAACGAAGACTTCAAGTTTGTTCTTGAAGAGTATCCGAGATCGGCGGCAGCATCAAGAAGTGCCTATTACATAGGCAATATTCTATTTCGTGCAGGAAAATATGAGGAAGCACTGCAATATTATGTCAAAGGATCACTGATAAAGAAGAATAACTATAGTGCACTTCTCAGTTTACAGGGGAAGGCGAGCTGTTATGAACAGCTTGAGAATTATGAAAAGGCCGAAGAAGTGTATAAGACAATAATAAGGATGTATGAAGAATCCTTTATCATACCAACCGTGCGCTTTAATCTCGGCCAGCTCTACGAAAAGCAGAACAAGATTGATGCTGCAAGAGAAGAGTACAACGTGATCGTTTCAGATTATAGTTGGAGCAGCTGGTCACAACTGGCACAAAAGAGGATACTGCTGTTAAAGGACACATGAGGTAAACGGTTTACACGATTGACTTATTGAGGAGGTTATGATGGAAAAGGAAAAAGAGAGAAAGAGAAAGATTCTGACCTCAAAAAATATGAGCCTGTTAATTGGGGTTTTGATCATAATAGTAATGGTCTCTCTCCTCCAAAGAACCATCATTATCGACGCAATCGAATCGAAATCGATGAATCTCAACTTTTTTATGACCGATGTTTTTCATCGTCCTGAGGAAATTGCCGAGGGTGTGTATAGAATAAATAAAGCAAAGGGATTGAGAGATGATGTGGTAATTTTTGGATTTGATGAAAAGAGCCTTGCAGAGCTCGGTAGGTATCCATGGAATAGAACTGTCTATGCAAAATTCTTGAGTAATTTAAATGCTGAAGAAGAAAATAAACCACGAGGTGTTCTTATTGATGTTCTCTTCACAGAGGATTCACAAAATAAGAGCGAGGATAGAGTGCTTGCACAGAGCCTCAAAACTTACCGAGACAATACAGTTATTGATTTATTTGCCGATACGAGCAGCCAGATACCGAGTGTGGGTGAATCCGTTCAGAAAAGAATCGACAGCATAAGTATAATGGGAATCCCTTCAAATGATAGCTACGAACAGTACATCAATGTAATAACGCCGCCCATCATGGAATTAATTGAAAGTGGCGTTACCATCGGCCCGGCAACTGCTCTTCCAGGTATGAATGCCCGTTTGGCCACAAAGGGTGCGGATAAGATTACACGCCGTTTTGCCATGGTAGTAAAGATAAAAGACCGTTACTATCCTTCAACAGTTCTCCTGCTCGCAATGCTCTACTACAATGTACAACTCGAAAATGTTACCGTAAATATGGGTGAGAACATTATACTGCGGGATGCAACGATACCAGCCTCTGATGCAGGACCTGAGAGAATTAGAGATATCATTATTCCAATAGATGAGCAGGGCACATTACTCATCAACTTCTATGGCAGACAGGGTTCATTTCAAGTAAGGTCTTTTTCCGATGTTGTCGAGGGGAGGGTGAGCTCACGCTATTTCAGAGACAAGATTGTGCTTGTTGGTGTATATGCCGAAGGTCTGCAGGATATTCATCAGGTACCCTATGGTAATATGTTTGGCATTGAGATGATTGCTAATGCTGTTACCCAGCTTTTAAATGGTCATTTCATTACTTTCTCTAAAGATTATATAGACATAGTGCTTATCATATTCTTTGGTCTCCTTATAAGCTATATAGTTGGAAGGAAGTCGATTCTCTACAGTTATATAGCCATTGGAGCACTCTCTGTGATATACTTCTTCGCTGTAATTTTTGTCTTTGATCGGTACCGCTATGTTCTCAATCTGAGTGCACCGCTTATAACGGGAGTTCTCACGCTTTTTTCGATGATCGTGTATCGTATTCTAACAGAGGAACGGGAGAAAAGAGCAATTCAGGGTATGTTTTCAAATTATGTTAGTAAACGAGTGGTCGATGAGCTCTTGAAAAACCCGGATAAACTCGAACTGGGAGGTGAGGATAAAGAGATTACCGTTCTTTTTTCAGATATCAGGGGTTTTACCACATTATCGGAAAAACTGACGCCACAAGAGCTGGTTTCCCATCTCAAT
>CAYFYU010000036.1:0-6482 GCA_964347455.1 uncultured Spirochaetota bacterium
ATATTGCTACATCCTGCCTCACCTGGAAGTCAATGAAAAAGCTCTGTCCTGGGAACCAGGGGAGTCTTATACAGTTAAAGTCGATTTTACAGGCGGTCAACCGCCACCGGTCGAACAGATGGAGACCACGATGTCTGTTTCCGGTGATGCCAAGGCGTGCGCGGCCTCGGTGAAAATGAGGTATCGGTTTACTGGTGATGCTCCTATGGAGGAAGAATTGTGCGGCCAGTTTTAGAAAATAGTGTACAGTGCGATGCGAGGGCTAAAGAGGTATGGGGAGGAAACTCTTGGCAAGCTATAGACAGAAAAATCTCGAGAACGGCTCGGTGGAGGAAAACCTCCCGGTAAGAGAAGAGGTTTTTAGCGGAACATACTATGAGATAGGATTGAAGCTGGGAAAACGTCTTGAAGGAATAGAAATTCCCCCTTACAGCAGGGAGAAAAAAAAATTTGCTTTGGCATGCGAAGCGGTACTAAGGGAAGTACACACCGCTCTTTTAGATAAAGTTCAGGGCATTATAGATGGTGTTAAAAGTACGGGTGGAGATTTTAAAACCTACCTCTATGCACGAAAGGGAGGTCGGGACCCCGGCTGCACGAACGTGGTAGTGTTGCCACCGTTTACGTCTAGCGGCGAAATAATCGTAGGGTGTAATTACGACTGGTACTACTCTGCATTGAAATGGTGTGAACTGAGGAGAATGAAGCCAAAAGGGGCCATTCCCAGTATATCCTACACCCATCACTGGGCAGGAGGTCAGAATTCCATGAACGCTGAGGGGCTCTTTGTGGCGATATCTGCCCTTCCAAGGATAGATGCTGAGTTGCCTGGATTACAGTGGCATTTCATAATAGATATTTTACTCGATAGCTGTGGGAAAGTGGAGGATGCAGTTGATCTATTAACGTCTATCCCACATCTTAATTCCATAGGGTATCTGGTAGCCGACGGGAGCGGAAAAGCATCTATTGTCGAAGCGAGGCCAAAGGAGGTACGGGTCAGGGCACCGGAGAATGGAGTATTGATAGGCACGAACCATCTGGTTCGGTACGGAAAGTGGCCGGAGGAGCTCCCAGCAGGAATAAAGCTGACCCAAACGACCTCTGTGGAGAGGTATAACAAGGTGAAGGAATTGGTCACTCAAAAGCTTGGAACCATTGATGAAAGGATGCTGATAAAGATACTCAAAAACCATGACGGACATATCTGTTTGGGAAAGCACGAATATGATGCAGATGATGATCCGGACAGTCTGCTGGGAACAATCTGGTCTCTTATTGGCAAACCTGGAAGAAGAGAGGTCCACGTCTCTCCAGGACATCCATGTCGCTCAGTTTACCATAGATTTGTTTTAGAATGAGTTCTATTTTGAAAAAACTCGAGGGAAAGAAAATACTTCTGACATCGGGACCTACCCGTGGACCGATCGATGCCGTTCGATATATAACAAATAAATCAACGGGGAAATTAGGGGCTCTCATTGCTGAAGAGACCCTCCTCAATGGAGGGGATGTTACCTTTATATATGGAAAGGACAGTCAGCTTCCTGATCATACAAAACTGGGAAGCAGGGCCTTCTCCCGCTTAACAACCGTAGAGGTCGAGACTGTGGATGATCTGCTAGGGGTTGTAAAGAGGGAAGTGGGTAGCAGAAGCTACGACGCTATGATACATGCTATGGCGGTTTTGGATTATGTACCCGGAAACTTTAGAAACGAGAAGACACCTTCCGGAATGGACCGGCTCACAATAAATTTGGTGAAAACTCCTAAAATAATCGGTATGATAAAGAATCTCGATCCAAACATCTTACTCATTGGATTTAAGCTGGAGTATGATAAAACGAAAGGTGAACTAATCCGGGTAGCATCTGAATCTTTGATGAGAAATAGCGCAAATTTAGTGGTAGCAAATGATCTAAAAAAGATAGAGCGCGGAAAACATACGGTGTACGTTATTAATCCTCAGGGAAAAATTGAGGGAACCTTCAATGGAAAGGAGAATATTGCCCGGGGGTTGATAGGAATTTTGGCATAAAAATTGAGTGGTAAGGGGCACGGTTTTATATAATCATGAATACCAAAAATAATGGAGAAGAGCTAAAAGGGAAATGCATTGTATTGGGAGTAACAGGATGTATTGCAGCATACAAGGCTGCAACAATGGTCGGCATGTTAAGACGTCTGGGAGCTGACGTGAACGTGGTTATGACGAAAAACGCTACCCAGTTTATCACTCCTATGACCATGAGAACCCTTTCTAACAACCCTGTTTTGGTGGATATGTTCCGTCCCATTACCAGTTGGCAGATAGAGCATATTGAGCTTTCTCAAAAGGCAGATCTCATACTGATAGTTCCGGCTACTGCAAACATGATTGGAAAAATTGCCAGCGGTATAGCGGACGACATGCTTTCCACCATCGTTATGGCAACAAAAGCAACTGTTCTTATTGCCCCTGCCATGAATGTGAACATGTATGAAAATCCTATAGTTCAGGGAAACCTCGAAAAATTAAAGAGCTTTGGATACCACTTTGTTGGACCTGATGTTGGAAAGTTAGCGACTGGTATTGTCGGCAAAGGGCGGCTGGCAAAGCTCGATAAGATCGTTGGGAAGGTTTGTAAGTTATTGAAGTAGTTCCTAACGTTAGAACTGTGACAGTTGCAGAGGAAAATATTACGCAACTCCGCACCAATCCAGTATGGTTGATGCAAGTATTTTTGTCCCTCTGATCAAATCCCCAATTGCAATCGACTCATCAATACCATGTGGATTATCCCCCCCACAGCTCCACGATACAACCGGTGTTGCGGCAACCCATTGAAAATGTCTTGCATCGGTACTGGTTGCAATCGGTACTGTACGTACATTTCCGGCAATAGATTCGACGCTTTTTGCCAGAGCGGTAACAAGGGGGTGCTCTCTATCAATTGTGGTGGGCAGTATGCTTGCCAACCATTCGATTGAAGAAGCATGTTCTTCCAGCCATTTATCCCCTTTCTCAATGCTCCTGACTCTCTTTGTAATTCTATCTCTGACCGGGTAATCATTATTTTCTTCCCCGATTTCAGAGGCAAAATAATCATACTCAACCTCGATGGAACATTCCTCTGGGAATGTAGATCGGCTGTGCACTCCTCCTCCCGATATCATGGTAACACCGATAATGGGAACCTTTGGTGAATAATCTGGATCATGAAATGTCTGTCTCTCCTTTTGAAATGTATCCAGGCCATCGAGAATGACACGCATCTTATCGATTGCACTTACCCCTTCCTCGGGTGTAAATTTTTGACAGAGATGCGTCGATCTTCCTGTTACTTTCAATCCAAAATAGGTAACGCCAGCTTGTGCAACAACCACGCTGTCCGATGGCTCAATGGAGTCTACAACGATTGCGCCATCCGCTCTGTATCCTCTGTCACAACAGCTCAGGGTACCATTTCCATCGGTTTCCTCACCGATGACGCTCTCAACGATTAAATCGCCGCCGAGGTGTACTCCAGATTCTTTTATTGCCTTTACGGCCATAAGGACAGCTGCCAGATCGCCCTTGTCATCGGCGGCTCCACGCCCAACAATACGATTTTCAACGACGTTACCTCCAAAGGGGTCATATTTCCATGAGCTCAAGGGCTCGGCCGATACCGTATCGATGTGAGCATTCAGAATAAGTGATTTCCCCTCGCCACTTCCTTTTAAAACTCCCACAACATTCGGCTTTCCCCTGTAATCATTACCCGGCCCGTAATCGAAGTAGCGCTTCATTCGCTCATTATCGGGCTCAAAAACATCGATTTCCAGGCCAATCCCGCTGAGATAATCTGCAACAAATCTTTGCCCTTTTTCAGCACTGGTAACTGTATCAAATTGAATGAGTTTCTGACAAAACTGTACAATATTTTTTTCCTGCTCATCAATTCGTTTCAGAACGTCATCATACATATGGTTCCTCTAGTCTTTTAAAAAGTCGCTGTGAGTTGTCAATCAAGCCAGGAGACGATTTCATCACCCCGGATACTGAATTCACAAGAATTGCAGCAGTTGCATCATCCCCGGGAATGCCCCCACTTATCGATACCTCAAGAGAGGGTGTCCCTTCAATAACCACTCTGTCACAGGGATTTTCCGCACCAACATACATCTGTAAGTCAAGACGGATCACTTTGTGACCATCCTTTATACCATATCCAATGTGCTTCATCCCTAAGGTTTGGTCGCTCTCAACGGTGAAATATTGGGTCTCTGTCCTTCGCACAGCTATAATCGGATCTATACTTTCCTCGACTCTATCCAATTTCCATCCCAATCCAGCAGACAGACAGTATATTGATTCAGTTAGACCCCTGTGGCCCATTTCTCTTCGCTTTACCCTCTTCTTAAATTCATCTGGTAAAAGCCCCAAACCAACCTTTCTCTGCAGTGGCATTCTCCTCGTCCCCGCATCGACAACCCGCTCAACACTGAGGGCCTCAACTTCCCTGCACGGCATCGTTAGTAAAAGGGGCAACACATCCATAGCAAAGCCGGGGTTTACTCCGGTTCCGAGAATGCTTAACCCCATTTTAAGAGCAAGCCCGTTTAGCTTGGCGAAGAGATGCTTTGTATCCGGTCTTGGATAGAACAGCTCTTCTGTTGATGAGATACAATTTGATCCTGCCAATGCTATCGTTTCTATTTGTGGTGCAGCTTCTTCAATAGAAGAAACTGTTGAATGTATGACTATGTCGGGTTTTGTTTCGTATAATATCCTCTCCGGATCAGATGATATGAGAATGCCAGTCTCTTTCTCAAAGCCTGCTATTCTCGCAAGGTCCTGTCCGGTCTTACCCCTGTCAATATCAACCGCACCAACAACGTGTAGATCTTTTCTCTCTAGAGCGATCCGTAACGTCCTTGTTCCGATTTCACCAAGCCCGTAAAATAAAATCCTATATGGTTGGGTATCATTCATTTCTCTGTGCCTCTTTACGACTTCATTTTTTTCTAGCTGACGTTCCCAGATGGCTCAACGCCTGCTCAACAATATCAATTCCAACTTTGCTGCTCCAGGCACGTAGCAACTTTTGGGTCAACGGTCCGGGAACTCCATTTGAAAGAGCAATACCGTCAACCTTGGTAACAGGCAGTATACATCTACTCGTGGTTGTGAAAAATGCCTCGTCTGCAGAATAAACATCGTATGCCTGAAAATCGCATACCTTCACCTCCATCCCCATCTCTCTGCCAAGTTCCATAACGGTTTCAAGGGTAATTCCCCAGAGTATTCCATAGGGAGTTGGACTGAGGAGCTTGCCGTCCTTAATTATTGCAAAGTTCACGCCGGGCCCCTCGGTAACATTCCCATTGAGGTCAAGCATGAGGGCGTAAGCTCCTGTTTCTACCCTGTTGGCCTCCATTTGTGCCAACTGGAGGTTGATACGACTGAGAACCTTGGCTTTGGGGTCAACGCATTCAGGAGATGTTCGTCGAATGGATGTTATCATCGCATGGACGCCCTCCTTGTACTGCTTAGCCCAGCGGGCAAATGGAAGTGGAACTGTGTATATTGCCACTGTGGGCGACGCGGGGGTAAGGGGCCAGTTATCACCCTTTGTAATGGTTTGAATTATCCAGTAGTCGTCGGTCTTTCCGCGCAAGCCTTCATTCAACTCTAAGACCCGCAGGGATATCTTTTCCACCTCTTCAGGTGATAACCCTGGATCGATTCTCGAGTAACTCAAAGAACGAAAGAGGCGTTCAATATGCTCTCGTAATTTAAAGGGTTTCCCATTAAATGTTCGGGCTACATCGAAAACTCCGTAACCTTCCTGTAATCCGTAATCAAAGAGAGAGATTTGTGCTCTACTCTCAGGAATTATATCGCCATTCAAATAGAGTTGTCGCTCGGTCTGCTTTTTCGTGCTCACCCTGTTCTCCTTTTAATGAAGTTGAGTATTACTCCGGGAATCATCGCGTTAGATTATCACAATGTTTTATTTATATCAAGTTCTTGTATGGAAATCACCGGAGGAAATGAACTGTGGCTCCTCCGGAAGTACCAAGCTCTCCATTTATCATTTGATAGAAACAAATATCGAAGGTATACTGTAGTTCCCAACTCACCGTCTCTATGCGAGGATAGAGAAAATGAACTCAAGGGAAAGGTTGTTACAGGTAATAGAGGGAAAAGCGCCTGACCGCATACCTGTCTGTATCTTCATCCATGATGAAGGCAACTTTTTACTGCAGGTCTACCCGAACCTTGACCTCGATAATCCCCTTGACTGCAAGTACAAACTCATCGATCTCGAGCGCAAGCTCGGTGTAGACCTCTTCATACGACTTCTCCATGGAATATATCCTGACTGGATTGTTTACGGCGGATTCAATACCGAGGCGCAAACGGAAAATTGGGAGCCATTGACTGAAGAGATAAGATCGGCCAATACAATCCTGAGAAAAACAAAGGTCACCACACCGGACGGCATCCTTGAACA
>CAYFYU010000036.1:6492-20771 GCA_964347455.1 uncultured Spirochaetota bacterium
CAGGAGTTCACCACCTCCGAATCAACTGAAGTGCCCGGAACCTACTGGTATGCCTGTACGAAGAAGCCGGTCACCTCACCGAAAGATCTCGACATTCTCATGACCCATGAACCGCCAATGGATGAGGGTTTTCCCGGCCATGTCGAGGTCTTAATCAAAAAGGTAAAGCAATACATTGGAAATGACGGTATCCTGTCAGTCTGGGTACCGGGAGCTGCCTACAACCATGCATCAAACCTGATAGAGCTGAACGATCTCTACAGTTTGTTCCTTACCGATTACTCTTTCTATGAAAAACTCCTCAATTACTGTATTCAAAGAACCTTTCCTTTTCTAAAAGCGCTCGCAGAGGCAGGGGTTGATGTAATGTGTATGGGCGGCAATGTGCCAGGAGGCTTTCTCGGAGCAAAAAACTATGAAAGGTACGTGCTGCCTTTTGAGAAGAGGTATTTCAGTAATGTAAGGAGTCTTGGAGTCAAAGCTCTCTACCACAACTGCGGTGAAATCATGGCTCTGGCAGATCAGTATAAAAAACTCGGGGCCGACATTATCGAGCCCTTTGCACCACCGCCCCTTGGTGATGGAGACCTGGAGAAGGCGAAGAGGATTTCAAAGGGGGCGTATACGATCGTTGGTAATGTTGATCAGGTGAACGTCCTGAAAATGGGAACCCTGCAGGACGTAGAACGTGTAACAAGGAATACCATTGAAATCGGTAAAAAGGGCGGGCGATTTATACTGCAAACTGCCGATTATCTCGAGCACGGCACGCCTCTTGACAATGTGAAAAAATTTGTGGAAACAGGACTCAACCATGCTCGTTATTAAACCTGTTATAAAAGCGGTGTGTCCCCCTTTTTTTCAAGCTGTCTGCCATCCATTACGTTGCCAAGCACTGTCATGCCGTTTCGATAGAATATCCCCATTATCTCTTCATCTTTTAAACCGCTTCTATCTGTTGCTCTCCGAATAGCCAATATGATCTCATACACCATATAGGTGGCACGTATACCATTTGTGCTCACCCGGTAATCGCTCGGTGGGTAGCCTTCCATCACCACATCAACCCAGTGATCCATGACATAAACTCTGCGACCGCGCATCGCTGCAACAGGCAGATCCGTTCCAAAGAGCAGGCGTCGAGAATCAATGTTATCCACTACCATTTGGAGGACGGTCGGATCCATGACCATTGAAGTATCGAGGTATACATTAGGAACGTTTTTTATAAAATCGATCGATCCGCGCATGGTATCGGGATGGTAGCACCTCCCGCAGTGTGCAAGCACGATCTGTGCATTCATATATTTCTGGGCATAGCTTTTTATTCCCTTTTGAACATCCGGGTCGGCTAAACGTCTACTCCCTGGAATATGCAGGAGCACTACCAGCCCAAGCTCATCGGCAAGCTCCATTTCCAGGGATCCTATCATATCCTCTACTCTAACCTCGCCGTAATCATCTCCCACCCAGTTGAGCAATACCTTGTAACCAAAAAAGGTTCCCTCCTGAAACAACCTCTCGAGCTCTCCTTTTTTATGAAGTCCTCTTCCTGTTATAAGGAGAGGATAGAAACCACGCCTTGAACCTGCTTCGTTAATGTAATTATTGGTCTTCTCAATATCCGCTGCAGGACTCGGTAATCCAAAGCAGACAGCGTTATAAGGTCGGTCTGGAAAAATTTTTTTGCCATCCGAAGAGAGCCGCTCTATCCCATAGTGCTCCCAGGTTACCATATACTTTCCACCAGCAGCATCAGTCTCCCACGGCAAAGATTTCCACTGGTCACTTTCCCATGTATGAGCATGAAAATCGAGCACCTTTTCGGGAAGAAGGGGTGCTATGCAATCACGATAGAATGGGAGGTCAATTTGTTCATAATGCTCATTTTCGTTCATCGATCTGTTCCACTTTCGATGAGATCGCATATATGTCTGAAATTTGCGTTTTTTTCATCAACAGGCACATTGACCAGAGGACCTCGGTGCAGCGTATGTCCCCCAACACCGACGAGCAGGTCGGAATCTTTTCCATCTTCCGAAACATCGATATACCCCATGTATCCTCCATAACCGACGAGTGCAATTCCTCTCCCTTTCGAACCTCCCATTACCGATGGTAAATAGTACTGATCGTAGAGTTCCTTCTCTTCATTTTCTCTCCATTCATTCCCGTCCCACCCAATTTCGAGGTCGCTTATTCCCATGAAGAGCCCGACACCACTCTCAGTAACCGTCCCGATGTACTCCGGTTTAAACTCATGGGGGCTCATGTGCCCGTTTATTGCCCGTAGCCCTTTCAGGCTCAAAATCCTATCGATGAGAAATCCAAAATCACCGCAGCAGTGGTAGTAAATCCCTCCAAAGGCCTCGGAGATACGGCCCAGGTAGGGAAGGCCGAACTCTTCATAGAGTTCGGGAGAGAGGAGTATCGCTTCATCGTCCGATATTGATATTCCGTCGTCCATGGCTACGAGAGGGAAGCTGTGCACCGGATAAGCCGGGTTGTGCAGGGTTTCGTATTGCATGGAGTAGAACTCGATAAAAGCCTCGGTGACAATGTTAAGCAGATGATGCACCTCCTTCTTGTGATACACACAGGCCTCAATGAAATCCTGGTTATTCCATATGAGTGATGCAACATCCAGGGGGCCCTGCGGGTCAGTTGCTCCGACTGGTATGAGATAACCTGTTTTACCCTCGAAGAATTTCAGTGTGTCGATCGTTCTTTGGTACACCTCATTATTACCCCTGGGTTTCTCTAATCGATAGACATCCTGCGGATCATCCCGAATAAGCGGTTCCCTGATCCAGGGATCGTTATTTTCCGGCACTTCAACACTGCAGCCGAATGCCTCTGCGAGTATGGTCACTCCCTCGAATGGATCAAGGTAAGGAACATAATCGGTATCGTGGGAAAGGGTGAGATTTATATTGGCAAGCTGAGAAATGAGATTTTTATCACGTGCATGAAAAATTTCATGTCTCGGAAATAGAATCGTTTGACTCATCTGAAGCACCGGGACTCTATCCACTCTTTGATGATGGAGAGCATTGGTGATCCTGTCCTGTGATTGAACTATTCTCGTTTCATTGCTCGAAAATAATTTCTCATAAGTCCGCATCAATGAGTTTATATCATTCTCTTTTGCCATGTGGTCAGCACCCTTTACTATGTGGAATTTAGAAGGATAATGACTGTACTGTCGGTACTAACCCTTTAATCCTGTCATACTCAAACCTCTGACAAAATGTCGCTGGAAAAATCCATAAACGATCAGTACCGGTCCGATGACGAGAGTGGCTGCCGCAAGCGACTCACCCGGAAACACCTGTTCGGCTTGCGTAAAATGGGTAAAGATGAGAGGGAGCGTTTTCATCTCGTTTCGATGCACGATGACAAGAGGCCACAGCAGTTCGTCCCATGTCCACAGAAAGATTAGTATACCGAGGACGGCTATGGACGAACGTACAAGAGGTATGATAACTGAAAAATAAATTTTAAAATCCGAGGCCCCATCGATACGGGCTGCCTCAATCAGGTCGGTCGGTATTCCGTACATGAACTGCCTCATGAGAAAAATCCCGAATGCATTCATCATAAATGGGAAAACAAGTCCCTGATAGCTGTCGATCCATCCGAACTGATTGATAAGGATGTAGAGTGGGATTATCAGGATCTGCGGTGGAACCATGACGCTTGCCAGGACGAGGAAAAACAGCAGGTCTCTTCCTCTGAATCGCAATTTTGCAAACAGATATCCCGAAGCAGTTGCGGAGAGAACCACAAGGAATGAAACTGCCGAAGCAACAATGATGCTGTTGAGATATCCCCGTGCTATTTTTACCTCGTCGAATACCTTCACGTAATTTCTGAGGGTCCACGTTTTCGGTAAAAAGTGAAAATCGACACTTATTATTTCAAGTGAGGGTTTGAAGGAGGAGAATATCATCCATACAAGCGGAAAGATCATTATCAAGCCACCTATGATGAGTACCATGTGAAGAATGAACTTGGAAATGAATCTCACGCTCCTGTATCGATTGAACCTATAATCCCTCTGCATTGCACAACTCCTTTTAATACTCCCACTTTTGCTGAAAGGCTTTGATCTCGAGCAGAACGAGACCAAAGAGAATTACAAACATGACCATCGAGATCGCCGCTCCGTATCCAAATCGCATACCATAAAAGGCTGAAAGGTACATATGGAGCGTGAGCACCATGGTCGAATTGGCCGGTCCTCCGGGAGGGCTGCCGGTCATAAGATAGATCTGTACGTATACCCTGATTGCATTGATCGAGTAAATTGCCGCTATGAACACGAGCTGTGGTGTCAGCAAGGGTATTGTAATTCTGAAAAATTGCTTTAATTGAGAAGCTCCATCGATACGGGCAGATTCGTACAGGGAGTCTGGTATCTCATCCATTCCCGCTAAAAATATCACTGTACGTATACCCGTATCCCGCCAAACGTCCATAATTATGATACAGAGGAGTGCTGTTGTAGTGTTCTGAAGAAAGGTCAACCTGTTCTTATCTATTCCGAATATTGCCGACAATGCCCTTGCGAAAACGCCGATTTTCGGATAGTAGAGCAGCGTCCAAACGAGGGCAATCGCCACCATAGAGGTCACGACAGGCGCAAAGAACATCGCCGTGTACACCTTGCGCATGATACCGGTTGTTCTGTATATCAAGGCTGCAATGACAAGGGAGGTCACAATTCCAAGTGAAACCATAACCCCCAGGTAGTAGAAATTGTGCGCAAAGGATTTCCAGAATATGGGATCATCCAACATAAACCGATAGTTGCTTAAACCAATGAACTTGTTCTCAGTGATCATGTCGGTTTTTCTAAAGGTGAGGTACAAATTAAACACAAAGGGCCATACGGCTACCAAAACGTAGTAAATGAGGACGGATAACGCAACAACAAGAATGAATAAATTTACAGGTTTTCGCTTTCTCTGTAAGACCGGCATCCCCTCTTCAACCATAGCGCAATCCTCAAAGTATAATTGTGCAGCAGTCCCCTATGGAACTGCTGCACTCTGTCAACAAATTATTCAGCTAACTGCTTTTCCTGTTTGGTGAGATAATCGGTCAGATAGTCGAGCGCATCATCTATCGATTTCTTTCCGAGCCAGACGTTTTCCAGTTCAGGATGTATAACCTGCCGGATGATGATCGGTTCTGATATCCTCGTTTCAATGGTGTTAACCGCCGGCAGTCCCTTGTTGGTTGCTGTGAGACAGGTTTGCGAAAACTCGTTCATCTCGCTTGCTGATCTTCCCTCAAGCTCAGCAATATACTTTTTATTCGTAACTGCTCCAACCCAGTAGGGCGGATCATGATAGAAGGGAATATCGTAGAAATCAACAGGATTGGTAAGCAACTCATTGAAGAAGATCAGCGCCGCGCTTCTCTCATCCCCCTTCAGCCTCTTCGACATAGATAATACTGCATAGCTCACAATGGAACCGAGAACCAGATCGGTGTCCGCAGTTGGAAACGGCGGCATCAGAATATAGCCAACCTCAAGCTCTGGAAAATTGGTCATTGTTCCACCAACATTCCAGGGTCCAATAAGGAGCATTGCACCGAGCTGATTTGGGAAGGATGTAAAGGGATCGCCTGATTCTGGATCGTAAGTGTTGTTCACCACGAACCAGTTGAGAGTTTCCATGGCTTTTCGGGCTTCTGGAATATTGAAATCCCACTCATGAGCACTTGGATCAAACACCTTACTCCGCGCACCCTGCTGCTGTATCATATCGAGGAACGTATTGGCAGCCTCAGTATAAGAGAAAAGCATGCCGCTGCGCTTGATCGAACCGTCGGGATTATACACGGTAAGTTTCTTTGCTGCTGCTTTCAGATCATCCCAGGATTTGATCTTTTCGGGATCAACTCCTGCCTCACGAAAGAGATCCTTATGGTAGGTAAACCCAAATGCATTAGCGCCTGTGGCCCAGGGCAACCCATAGATATTACCATCGGATCCAGTTACATTTTTTAATGGCGCATCATAGATATACTCCTTGAATTCACTGGCACTCATCAGATCCGGCGTCAATTGACCGAAAAGTTTGGAAACATCCTTTCCCACTACCCACTCATCATAGGACATGAACAGATGCGGTTCATTTCCCTGAGCTATCGAGGGGATCAACTTCGCAAAGAGGTCATCGAAAGGAACCGGGATAAGGTTTATATCGATATTGGGATGCTTTGCCTCGAATTTATCGATGTAATCCCCCATCCAGCTGGTACCGCCGATCCAATCCTGAAACCACCAATCGAGGGTAACCATCGATTTTGGCTCAACTACTTCCCCGGCCTCTTTACCACCCTTCTCCTTACTGGCTGTTAAGAGAAACATGGTTCCAACAGCTGCCAGTATGAGCACAACCATGATGAAACCTTTGATCTTTAAATTCTTCATGAACGCCTCCTTAAAATTGTTGTTCGTGCACACACTTCTATGTAGACGCTTATTTGCTCTATCACCTCCCTTCAAAACCGCAAAAAATTATACCACGAACGGATTGATAAACAAAGCTCTTTATTTCACTCAACTCCATAAAAATTTTCCCCGAATAATGATTTTTACAACAAAGGGTCCGAGCTAAACGTAATCAAGGTATGAAATGTATTGGCGGTAGGACTTTTCATATACTGCTCTATTATCATCATTCGGTTCTATGCGCTTCTTTTTCCTGATAAATTTCATACTTGCTTCCTCTATTGACGGAAATACTCCACAACCAACACCAGCCAGTATAGCCGCACCGGCACATGCAGCTTCCTTCTGATCGGGAATGAGAATAGGAATGCCCGAGACATCAGCGACGATCTGCGGCCACACTCTACTGCTGGCACCACCGCCTATCATTATAAGCTGTTTTATCCTGATGCCGAGGCTCCCATATGCGTCGAGATGTCTTCTATTTGCCAGTGCAACGCCTTCAAATATGGAACGGGCAAAATGGTAGCGCGTATGGGAATAATCGACATTCAAAAAAGAGGCATTTCTCGATTTTGAAAAAAACCGTGGGATGAACAACATTCCATCGCTTCCTGGTGGCACCTTTTCCACCTCCCGGCCGAGCTGCTCGAGGTTGTAATGTCGCTCAAAGGTGCCATGATACCAGTTGAGAGAATCCCCTGCAGATGGGACCGAGCTCATCAATCCATACTTGTCTTTCAATAAGTGTATTCCAGGATGTATGATCATCTCGTTGTCAGCAATTGATCGTTCAGAAGTCACAAGAAGTACCCAGGCCGTACCACTTGACAGCATACAGTCCCCGACCTTTATAGCTCCTGATCCGATATCTGCGCAGTACTGGTCATGGGCACCGGATATGACCTGTACTTCTTCGGGAAGTCCCAATTCCTCCGAGGCTTCTCTGGTCAAGGTTCCGATTTCCTTACCTGAAGAGACTATAAACGCTACGTTTTCCCTCCCAATACCCGCGATTTCGAGTAATCGATCGGACCAATCCATCCGCTTCAGATCGAGAAATTCTGTCAAGGCAAGATTGGAATAATCGATAACAAACCTTCCCGTCAACTTATAGTTGATGAACTCGATGGTTGATGAAAAATAACGTGTCCTTTTAAACAGCTCCGGTCGCTTCTCTTTTATCCAGAATATTACTGGAAAATTGAGTGCAAATAAATAGTGCCAGCCACAAATTTCCCTGAGCTCCCTAACGCTGATCTTTCTTTCTAAAAGGTGCTGTAGTTCCTTTGCCCTTGTGTCGAGCCAACCTATAGCATTGTGAATGGGACGATACTTATCATCGAGCAATACCGTGGCCCCTCCCTGGGTCGACAGACTCAGCGCAACCACCTTATCACGAACATCGTTTCGAGAGACCAACTCCTTAATCGTTGCCCTCACTGCTTTCCACCAATCAGAGGCATTCTGTTCTACCCAGCCCTCGCGGGGATACTGCAGACTATACTTTCTATACGAAAGATCGATCAGTTTACCATTAGCGGAATACAGTACACTCTTTGTGCCATTGGTTCCAACATCGATTCCAATAAGATACTGCATCTACAGCTCCCTGAGCTCAGTGGTATACATCTCACGCGCAGTTCTCGTTAAAAGCTCCACACCTTCCTCCCTTATGTTGACACAGTCGGTTATCGCCATATCCCCGTATCCATCAATATGGATTATTGGTTCAAATAGAAAGCACATTCCCTCCAGAAGGGGTTTCTCCTCGCAGTGAGACCGGTCAAATATCCATGGCTCATCGATAATGCTTACCCCGATGCCGTGGCCGAGAAAAAAGGGCAGTGTGTATCTCTGGTGGGTCCGCCTTTCGATCTCTTTTTTCGTAAAATCGTAGAGCTGATAATTCGTAATACCCGGCTTGATGTACTCAATGCTCTTCTCATGGGCTTCCCGTAAGTGAGAATACACGTCCAGAATCGCAGTGGTCGGTTTTCCTGTAAAAACGGTGCGTGCGATACAGCTGTAGTAACCACCCCAGACCGACGATATGTCTACCCGCACGAGCTCATTTGGTCTCACTAACTTATCCGAGGAGAACAAAATCCCCGGTCTCTCACCAGCCACTATATTCGGCATGAATCCCAGGGCGGTTGCTCCACCAGTGAAAAGGGTCCTTGTAATTTCACCCGCAATTTTTCTTTCCGTCGCACCAACTTTCACGGCAGCAACTCCTGCTTCGAGACCCATCTCTGCTATGGCACAGCTCTGCCGTAAAGCTCTCACTTCCTCTTCGGTTTTTATACTGCGGGCATCACTCAGCACCCCTGATGCTGACAGGAACTCGACTTCGGGTAGTTTTTCTTGTATTCCTTCGTAGAGGGGAATTGAAATGCGGGGATCAATGCCAACTCTTCCCTGTGCTAATCCCATTTCTTTGAGGGTCTTAGCAATTTCAATATGCCAGGAAACGGCCTTCGTGGGATCCTCAATCTCTTTGGTAAATGGTAGTGATCTAACCTCCCGAATCCATTCCCTCTCTTCGGGAAAAAAATCCGTTACATAGGGAGAAAATAGCACCGGTTCATCTTCGTTCTTCGAAATGAGCGCAAAATGAGAAAAAAAATAGGGTAGATCACCTGTCATTGGTATGCCAGTTATCCAGTGAATGTTATTCATAGATCCAAGTATTACAGCATCCAATTCTTCACCTTCCATTGCCCTGCGCAACTTTTTGGTATTCTCTCCTGCGAGTTTCTCCCAATCGATATGTTGAACTGAAGCATGAGGTCTCATAACCCAGCCTTCCTTATAAATAGGTGATAAGCGTTATATACTGTGACACCACACCTGAACCGGAATATCGGCACCCCTGATCACATGAGCGCCACTATCTCAATGTTCAGCACTTGTGCGAGTCTCACCAGATCCTCCCTCCTGTCACCCTTCGTCATCGCAAGGTGATGAGTTCCTCCGAGCAACCCATACTCGGAGAGAAGTTCCTCGAGCGGCATATCGGGCTTGAAGTGAAAGTAGGGCATGTCAATGTCATTGGATCCGGGTATCTTTTTACACACCTGACCGGTATATACAATCATCTGAAAATAATTTTCCTCAACGATACCGAGATTCAACACCGTTGCCTTTCCCTCCCGCATGTGCACATCGGCTATTACCGGATCCAGAGCCTCACCAAAGGCAAAATGCTTCCTTCTTAAAACCGTTTTAGTTCCAAATGCCGGATTCGATTCTCCCATGTGTGCCATGACAATACGTCCACCATCGAAATCAGGGCAAAAGGTTTCGGTGAAGAGCACTGCATCACAAAAATAGCGCATCATCAAATTTGCCGTCGCACCGAGCAGGTCGCCCTCGCCAGCATATGCAAGACCCAATTGTTGAAGCTTTGATATGGCGAGAAAAGGTAGTGTTCGTATCTGGGGATTCTCGAGGATACCCTGAAAATGCATGGTAAATGCATTGAGAGAGAGTTCTTCAACTATTTTCCGAAGACCTAAATAAAATCTGTTCGATTCTTTCAGTATGTCCTCATCGACATCAACCTCAATAGTATAATTTTTTCTATCCCGTTCAGCCTCACTCCTCAATTCATCATCACCGATACTTTGTATACTCTCTGCAAGAATAGTTAGGGGTACGTGCTTCAATTCCGGTCCGAGGAACGCGTTGAGATGGGTCGTATCGACGCCGAAATCTCCCATACCGTCGAACGTATACCCTGCCATACCGATAAGTGCACTGCCCAGCAGCTTCTTAACTCGCGCTGCCTTTGACCAACGCTCGATTTCGCCAAAAGCACCTTCATCATTTATGCTGCCGCTTACAAAGAGAAATTGACGCCCATTCCTTCTCAGAACATTTGCCAGATCCATATAACCGTGAACACCGTGGTTGAGCATGATATCCTCCATACTCATGCCATGGGCCATTGAGCTCTTCGGTGCTGTGCTGAAAAGGAGAAGTGGGATGGTTGTTCCTAGTAGCGGATTCAGAGCTGAAATGCTCGTCGCATAGGCGATAAAAATGATTATAATGAGATCGACACCTTCTCTTTCGAAGAATTGTACAGCGGCACCGACCTCTTTTCGGTTTGCGCATACCTCTGAAAGGCTCACCATTGAAAAACTTTCCAGCTTTTTCTTAACCGCGTTTATAAAGGACTTTTGTTTTTGAATCATTTCCGGTTCGTACTCTTTATACATCTCGAGCATCAGCGGTAAAAGTCCAACGCTGGGCTTTCCCAGTTCATTCATGGCATGGCTCCTCTTTAAAAGCTCGAAACTCTCTCTATCAGGTTTAAACCATTTTTATAAAAGAGAGCATCGATAAATTCTTGATCCAGTTTTGTTCTTGCGACGGCCTTTTTAATGGCACGTATCTGTTCGTATATAAAAGAGGTGAAAACCAGTTTCCCATGATCATCTGAAATCGATAGAAACCATGGTTTCGAAGTCACATAGGTGTACTGGTCGTTTATCTCGATCGATTTTCCTCCGCAGATCGCTATAGGCAGATCCGTCCCATAGAGCAGCCTCTTCAGTTCAAAATGTTGAAACAGATACTCTAAAACCTCCCAATGGTTGATCATTGATACGTCGCAGTATATGTTTTCAAATGAGCTGATGTCAGTCAAATGTCCGACTATATTGCTCAAATAGTAGGCCCTTCCAATATGGGCCAGTATGATCGTTGCATTCGGATAATTCTTTGCAAGTTCCACAATCTGCTTTTGATTGATGGGGTCCGCCAGCCGCTCCTGTCGCGGTACGTGTAGCATGATCATGAGCCCGAGGTGGTTGATAACCGCCATAATATCCCGGGGCAGCATATCATTAATCTCCACATCCTGCACGTCCTTTCCCGAGACATAGTTCAGGTAGGGTTTTATTCCTAAAAAACGCCCTTTTTTCAACTCCGCTTCAACCCTGTCTGGGTCTTCATCTGGGCGGAGCAATCGAAAGGGAAAGATTCTTCGATGGTCACAGTTTTCCAGGACATACCGGTTGTTTATGTCTGAATCGTACCGCATCTCCGGAAATCCAAATACAACCGCTGAGTAATCCTTTCCGGGGAATACCTTGTGCATATCATCCAACAGCTCCGGTATCGTATAGCTTCTTATGTGTGTACCGGGAAGCTCAAATCCATGGTCTCCGTGGGGGATAATTGTCTTATTGAAAACATGGACATGAAAATCCAGGAGCCTGTCAGGAAGAAAATCCCTTATCTCTTCGTTGTATATGCGCAGGTTTCGCTCTTTCTCTGTTGTTTCCTTCCACATCCCCCACACCCTATGTAAGCCCATACTTCTTTGCAGCCGTTCCTGGAGATACACCACGGTTGATAACATCATTGAGAGCATCGATGAGCTTTGCAGGATTCTTTGCCATGAAAATGTTTCTCCCAAAGATAATACCCCGTGCACCTCGTTTGACGCTGTCAGATGCCTTCTGCAAAACAGCCAGATCCGTATCCAGCTTCTCTGCACCAATTGTGAAGACAGGGGTTGGTGTGTTGTCCACTACTTCCTGAAACCTTTCCCCGGTGTAGAAAGTTTTTATAAGATCGGCCCCGAGCTCGGCCATCACCCGGGTAACCCGCTTTACCTTTTTATGTAATTCTTCAGGCGTCTTCTCCATATGCTCCACAACGTAGCATTCACCGATGAGGGGGATACCGAGCTTCTCCTTTTGCCTCACGACCTCTGAAAACAATGCGACATTCTCCGTTTCCATTTCCTCGTCCTCGTTCTCGAGAAAGAGCGAACAGATCGCAAGCTCTGAACCGGCCTCCACCGCCTCCTCCACCGTTGCCGCAATTCTCGTGTATCCCCTTCGGTAATCGAGGGGATAGTAAAACGCTGATGTCCAGTTGATCCGAACAACCGGCATTGGTGCATCCTTTTCAGCAAATAATTCCCAGTGTCTCTTCAGCATGTGCCTGGGAAGCAGGAGCGCATCCGTTCCAAGGCAATTGCGTATCGCCTTCCCGGCGTCCTCGATACCCGGCTGATCACCATACTCCATCACATGATCCAGGGCTGAAATGACCACATTCTTCTTGTCCTTGAACAGCTTTTTGATCCTTAGTTCGATTCCTGACATTTGTCTTCTCCCTCACTGTCTTATTTTCAATGCTCTTTTTGCATTGTATGAAAAAATAGCCTCCTTCTGTTCTATGCTCAGGTTATGTCTTTCAATTGCATCGAGAATGACTCGAATCTCCTCATAGAGAAAGAGGGTGTATCCTTTTTCAATTTCAGGTGGCTCGTGCTCCTTGTTCCAGGTAAAATCTTCACGACAGAGATTTCTGTAGTCCCTCTCGGACCACGTCCTCCTGCCGTGCCACAGGGTCACCGGCATGTCGGAGCCATACAGTATTCTATCTGTGGAAATATGTGAAAGAGCAATATCATAGACTTCAGGATTTATGACTGCACTGGTATCGAAGTAAAAGCCATCAAAATCGGACAGTTTTCTTAAGCCCTCTCTCAGATAGTAGGGGCAGAAGGATCTCCCAAAATGGGCAATGATAAGAGTTACATCCGGATAACGCTGCCTCAGCTGTTTGAGCTCCCGAACGTTCCGATCATCGGCGAGTCGCCCTTTTCGTGGAAGGTGTAGCATAACTGCTTTTTTATTCCGATCGAGAATTTCCCACTGGTGTGGGGGAAAAAAGGTGTTGATGCTTATATCCGCCCCCTTCACCCCCGAAACCATGTCCGGATAGGGTTTGAAACCCACGAAATTCCCCTCCAGAAGTACCCTCTCAACCGTTTCAGGATCCCATTCAGGTTTTACCGTCATAAAAGGGTTTATCTTTCCCTCCTTATGCATCCTTTCAAGGTATCTGTTGTTCTCACCCATGTCCGCTTCGCGTATGGGCCAGGGAAATCCGGCTATTGAGTAACGGGTCTGGGGAAACAGCTTCTTGGCATAGTCATATGCCTCATCGCAGGTCAATAGATGTGCGCATTCGAGTGCCCAGTCGGAAAGCCACCGTTCTTCTGGTACCATTGCAATATGTTCGGGAAGATTTAGGTGAACATGAACATCGAAGACACCTTCAGGCAATCTTGGCCTTATGTATCTCGAATAAAAATCCCTGTCAACTTGGGTGTATTCAAAATAGGGCACCATTGAGGGCTTTCCTCCCTATCGCTCCATCCGTTTGATTGCCTTTCTCAGAAGCTCAGCCTTTTTCTGCGCTTGTTCGTGCGTCATGAAAATAAGGCCTATGGTCACCAGTCGCGGCATGACATCCTCGCTCACTGGGCACAGTCCCGTTTTATAATTGTAACTGCTTTTGTCCGTATAAAAGGGACAGCGAACAGGACAGTGGGGATGGTTGTAGAGCGTGGGTTTCTTGAACAGATCGAATTCGTATGCAGGAATCTGATTGAAGCCGAAGCGCAGGCCAACATCCAGTTCTTCGCATAACCGCTGAAAATCATTGTAATCCAGCCCCCATTTATCACCCTCCCAGAGGCAGGCAAACCAGTACCCCGTTTGTATTGCACCCTCCGGTACCTCTCGGTTCCGAAGCCAATTGCAATCGACAATTGCATCATTTAAAATTTTCAGGGTCTCTGTGTAGAGGTTGTCAAGTCTATCCTGTATCCTCTCCATCTCTGCCATTCCGACAGCCGCTGTTAATTCGGTCATCCTGAAATTGAGGTACATAAAATAGGGAGACTCTCCGCTAAAAGCCCACACATTTTTCAGGCGGTTGGCAAGCTCAGCATCATCGGTCACGCTCATGCCTCCGTCTCCGGTGGACAGGTTCT
>CAYFYU010000036.1:20781-36197 GCA_964347455.1 uncultured Spirochaetota bacterium
TATACTCCTGGAAGCTGAAACAACCTATGTTACCAAAGGTCCCAACGTGTCTTCCCTTCCAGCGAGCACCAATGGCATGGGCACAGTCTTCAATGAGAAAAAGATTACGCTTCTTGCAGACATCGGCGATTCTATCCATTTCAGCAGGTAAACCCCAGAGATGGGTTACAATGACAGCTTTCGTTCTTTCGGTAATATTCGCCTCCAGTGATTCGGGGCTCATATTGTAGGTCCCATATTCGACATCCGAAAATCTCGGAACAGCATTGAAGTACGTTGCTGCAAGAGCACCGAAATGAACGATAGGGTCGCATACCACCTCATAGCCGGGACCAGCACCACTCACACTGACTGCCTCTGCAAGAGCCACCATGGCGTTGGCTCTCGCAATGCCGAATTTCGCCCCGGTGAACTTTGCAAAAGCTTCCTCAAATCTACCAGCCATTCCATCTTCAAGCCAGCTCAACTGCCCACGCTCTAAAACCTCCCTGATGTACTTCAGCTCCCCCTCCCCATGGTTTCGGATCTCTTTCCCGGTTGATGGAGACATAGGATAACCTCTCATTTAAAAATCGTGTTTTACCTGTACTGACCTGCCAGAGCGTATGGATTCCCATGCTGCTGCCCCAACAGCAACACCGCGGGCCCCCTCAATCTCATCGGGATCGGGCTTTCTATCTTTATTGATACAATCAGCGAAATAACGAAAAATCTTTCTCTCACTCTCACCATGCTTATAGGTCACACCCGATTCAGCTGGATAGTGTATATGTTGTACCGGGGCATCAGAAAGCTTCTCAGAAACCAGTTTTACGTAACCGGGCTCTCCCTCGGAATATACTGCTGTGATACTGCCCCGCGTACCGAAGAGGTCAACCTCTATTATGGGTACCGGTGGATGTACAACGCCGCAGAGTACAGACACCGTCCCAATGCTACCGGAGGCAAATTTCATGAGAATCATGAAATCGTCATCGTACTCATACCCTTTTGTGCGGTTGCTCCTTTGGGAATAGGCATGAACCTCGACCACATCACCGGCAAACCACCGTAGCAGATCGATCGGGTGCAATCCCCCGCCATACATGAAATCCTGGGGCATGGTGAGTCGCCACGGTGTCAAGCTGAGGTAGGGACTGAGATCGTGAATATACTGGGAGCGACATGCAAGGATGCTGCCGATCTCCCCAGAATCGACGAGTGTCTTCACATGGGTATACTGTTTTACGAAGCGAGCTGTCTGTGCAACCATAAATTTTTTTCCACTTTTCTTCACCGCCTGAACAATACGTTCGGCCTCCTCATTACTCGTGGCCATAGGTTTCGTACAGATTACGTGCTTGCCATATGAGAGGGCCGTGGTGCAGTGTTCAGCATGGAGGGCATCGGGAGTGTAAACCGCCACTATATCGATCGAACTATCCTCAAGCATCTTCTCATAATCGGTATACCCATGCTCAATGCTGAACTGATGCTGATAACGCTTTAATTTTTCCTCGCTTCTGGTACATATACTCTTTACATACAACCCGCCCCCGGGCTCATCGTTCAGGGTCAGGATGTTTGCCCCCATCCCGAGTCCATAGACACCTACATTGAGCCTCTTACCCATTACGCATTACCTCCGTCCACCATGTCAATGGCCTCCTGTAGGCTTTTTTCTATCAGTCCGTACATCTCATCGATATCCGGCTCATCGGCTATCAGAGGAGGACAGACTGCAAACCAATCCGGGTCGATTCTCAAAATGACACCGTTTTTGATAGCTGTTTTCTTCAAGGCATTTCCCAGTTTCTTTCCCTCGGGAAAGGGCTCCATTTTTTTTGTGCTCTTTACCAGTTCGACGCCCAGAAGCACACCCTTTCCACGTATCTCACGGACAACACCGTAGCGTTTCAATCCCTCCAATTTTTTCTCGATGTATTTTCCCAGCCATCGGGCCTTTTTATCCAGCTTTTTTTCGAGGATTTCATCTATAACAGCGATTCCAGCAGCACAGGCTACCGGGTTGCCGGCAAATGTATGACCGTGGGCGAAATGCAGTTCCTTCCCCGCAGGTCCGTAAAATGGTTCGGCCATGTCCTCCCGTGCTATCATCGCACCGATTGGAATGAGACCGCTGGAAAGTCCCTTGCCCGAGCAGATGATATCGGGTGTTATACCAAAGGTCTGCGCGGCAAACATATCGCCGGTCTTTGCAAAACCGGTCAGGACCTCGTCAAATATCAGCAGAACGTTGTAACGATCGCATATATCTCGAACCATCTGAAAATATTCATCCGTGGGTGTTACGATACCACCAGTATTGCAGATAGGCTCGAGAATTATCCCTGCCACCGTTTCCTGACCTTCGTTTTTGATGACATCCTCGAACTGCAGAGCACAGAACCTGTTTGTTTCCTCCCAGGTTGAGAACCTGTCGCGGTACTGTATGGGTGAGCCAACCTTAAGAAATCCCGCCATCTGCGGCTCGAACATCACTTTCCGATGACTCCCACCTCCCGCAGCAGTGGTTCCGAAGGTGGCCCCGTGATAGCTGAGATAACAGCTGATGAACTTGTATTTACCAGGATGGCCGGTCTGCTTGAAGTACTGCCTTGCGAATTTCATCGCAGCCTCAACCGATTCTGAACCGCCGCTGAATGGTTTTATAAAGTTCAGGTTTTGTGGTGTAACGGTTCCAAGCTTTTCAATGAAATCGAGGGTGACGTCCGAAATACCGTGAAGAGGCGGAGCAAGGGTTATCTTTTCCATCTGGCGTTCTACCGCTTCGATGACTCTCGGGTGGCGATGACCCAGTACGGCAACGAAAATACCGCCTATGGCATCGAAATACCGCTTTCCGTGAATATCCCAGCAGTAAAGCCCCTCGGCTCTTTTAAATATGAGGGGATCTCGCAACACCTCCGAAGTCTGCTGGAAATCGATAAACGTACGTTTCAGAAGCCTTGCATGTCTGGCTGATGGTTTCATGATCGCTTTAGTATTTTCCCGGGCATTTTCCCGGTATGTCTCCCGCCTTCCCACACTACACTGCCGTTCACCAGCACATAGTTGATCCCTTCAGGAGGACGGGAAGGATTTCGGAAATCATTCCACTCCCGGAGCTCATCGATGTCCAATAGGAGAATATCGGCAAACGCTCCCTCTCTGATTATTCCCCGATCCCTTAGACCAAGAACCTCCTGCGCTGGAACTGAAGTTGCCTTTCTTATGCCCTCCTCGAGTCTGAGAACTCCCCTCTCACGTATATACTCGCGGATGTAATGTGGGAAGAGGCCGTATGCGGTCGGAGACACCCCGTATCCGTACATTCCATCCTCTTTGTTCGGCTTGCCCGAAAAGGCCGTAACATCGGTACAGGGCATACCGGCAGGATGCCTCAGAAAGGTCGACAGAGCGCCTTGCTCACGTTTATCAATGATCAATGCCCAGGTCGTGTCGGGATCCATGTGCAGGAGTTCGAAAACCGTTTCGAAGGATGCTTCATAGACTGCACGGAGGATGTGATCGGGCTGTCTCTCCCTCGCTATCTCGCCGATTGTTCTGCCCTCATACTCCTCTTTCCGGCACCGAATAATTCTGTAACAGTCCATCCAGTAAGGATCGGTAACAGGATTGAGCATGCCGAATTTAAACTTTCCTGAAAGTATGACTTCCCTTAGTTTCCTTCGAAAATCTTCCTCCCCCAGCCTCTGGGGAAACTCTTCTCTGGGTGTATCCTTTAACCATGCTGGCAGTAGAAGCTGTGAGCTGAAAAATGATTTTATCATGGGAAGCTCGCTCCCAATACTCTGTGACCAGGCTATAACGTTGAACGTCACCTCGAGCCCTCCATCCCTCGCCTTATCGATGATATCAGCAAGTGTCGCCTTTGCCGCAGCTTCATCGAGTAGATCAGGGTGGGGCTGCGGAATGAGATACGCTGGTGTCAGGTGGGCAATGTGAAGTCTGACCTGATCAGCACGCTTTGCAATCTCCACTGTTTCCAGCATCCCATGGTATCTTCCCGTTATGATCTCACCCCTGGGGGCGTGAAATATACCATAACCGTGCTCAGAGGGGCTTTCTGCAGGCCACTGATTCTGATGATGCCTTGCATGGGGTGCGAACAGTCCGTTATATTCCTTAACTGCTCGAGCCAGCTCATCAACCTCATCGGTATCGGCAAAATGACCAGGCATAGCAGCATCCAGTCCTACCGATAAACCGAAACAACCGCTCTCCATCGCATCACGAACGAGAACTTTCATCTTTTCAATCTCATCAGACGTCGCCTCTCTTCTCGTACCATCATCAATAACCATACTTCGAATCGTGTTATGGCCAACAAGAGGTGCATAGTTTATGGATAAGCCCTTTTCCTGGACACTTGACAACCACTCTCCAAAACTATGCCAACCCAGCTCGAGATCCAGTCCCCAGAGTTTTATTATTCCGTTGAAATGATCAGTATCTCTTATAGGTGCCAGGCTGATCCCGCAGTTTCCACCAACAAAGGTTGTTATCCCCTGTCCTACCAGGTTCTCTGCAAGGGGATACTTCAGAATCGATAGATCGGCGTGGCTGTGGGGATCCACAAAACCAGGACACGCAATAAGCTTACCAGCATCTATCACCCGAGCTGCACCTGCAGATATTCTACCAACGGCGTTGATCTTCTCGCCGTTGATCCCGATGCTTCCGCGGAATGAAGGCTTTCGGGTTCCGTCAACGATCCGCGCATTCTTGATGAGAATATCAAAGTGTTTTGACATTTGGTATTCTTGCAGCCTCTATTTCGTGTTTCTCAAAAAATATTTGAACGGAATTTGTTTTGATTTTCAATTGTCTCTTGGACGAATGTTAGTCGAATAAATAATGAAAACTAAAATTTATTGAGAACTTTTACAGGTTTGTTTTCCTTTATCGACTGATAGGCAGCGTGTCCAGTCGATATCGTTTTCGCGCCGTCTACGACACTGGGTACCGGCTCAAGATCCTTCTCGATACATTCCTGGAAATGTTTCATATAGCGTAGTACTGTTTTCGTATGACCATATACGTCTACACCAAGCTCAATAGGAAAATCCATTCTGGATACGGGCTGATACTCTATCTTGTCATATACTACGGATACCTGCCCACCCTTGTTGTCACTGTACTCAGCAACAACATTCATCTTATCCCCGTACAGGCTCAATTTCATCATGGGCTCTGGTGGCTCGATGACCCCGTACAGACCGAGTATACGTCCGATAGCGTCGTTTACGAATTTAACATTCAAACAGAAGTTGTCCATGAGAGGGTAACTACTTATGCCTCCCTTGCTCCCATAGGCGTGTACTTCCGCGATATCTCCCAAAAACCATCGTAAAATATCAACGGGATGACAAACCCCTCCATACATGAAATCCTGCGGTACGCTGAGTCGCCAGGGTGTCATCTCGAATACTGGGCGCAGATCATGAACGTAGTGAGCCTCTGCAAACAAAATGCGTCCAATCTCATTATCATCAAAAAACTTTTTCGCCGCGACAAACTGGGGATCGTACCGCATGGTTTGTCCAACGAGAAATTTTAGACCCGCTTTACGTACCAGATCAACGAGCTTCTTCGCCTGCTCCAGATTATTGGTGAGCGGTTTCGTACATACCACATGCTTTCCCGCATTCAGTGCTTCCTTACAGTGATAGTAGTGGAGGTGATCGGGACTGTATACACCGATAACGTCGATATTTTTCTGCTTGACCAGTTCCCTGTAATCGGTTGTGTAGTATCCGAACTTCCACTCCTTATCGAGAGCCTTGAGCTTATCTTCGTGTTGGCTGCATATTCCTCTGACCTCGAATCTACTTTCCTCCATACGGTTGAGTGGAAACATGGTAGAACCCATTCCCACCCCGATAATACCGACTCCTATATCTTTCATAGCATTCTCCTTTCTTATTTCCTCAATTCTCCAAGCCTGCTCAGTATTGCAGCTACGATAATTATTCCACCGATAAATACATCCCTGAAATAGGGGCTTACGTTCATCATATTGAGCGAGTTTGACATAACGCCGAAAATAACGACGCCCAGAAAAAATCCCAGAGCCGTTCCCTTCCCGCCCCACAGCGAAGTCCCACCAACCACTACTGCCGCGAGTGCTTCGAGCTCGTAGCCATCACCGGTATTGGGGTAGGAAGCTCCCAACTTTGAGATGAGCGTCAGTGATGCAAGGGAAACGAGCACTCCGCAGAGGGTATAGACGAATATTTTCAAAGCATCGACGTTAACTCCGGAGAGATAGGCTGCTGTTCTGTTGCCACCAATTGCATAGAGAGTTCTCCCAAATCTTGTATACCGAAGCAAGGCAAAGGCAAAAATGAGGACGAGAAAAAAGATGATGATCGGTATGGGTATGAATGAGATCTTACCCCGACCGAGAGTTTCAAACATTCCCTGCAGGGGATAATTTCTTCCCTTTGTTGCAACAAGAACGAGGCCATGATAAGCCGCCCGTGTACCAAGGGTTATTATAAAGGAGGCAACCCTCGACTTTGCTACAATTACGCCATTTACTGCTCCAAGAACCGCCCCAAGAAGGATAACGACCAGGATGGTGAGTACAACGTTTCCGGTAGCGGTAAGTAGCTGAGCCATAATCGCACCCACCAATGATATCTGGGATCCCACAGATATATCGAAATCCCCTGAAATGAGCACCAGCCCTACCCCTACCGAAACGATACCCACAATGGAAATCTGCCCCAGTACATTGATAATGTTCTGTGGTTTAATGAAATTCCTGTTTACGATCGTTATGGCAGTTGAGAGTACGACGATAAAGACGATGAGAAATCCGGACTGGCTGAAGATGAATTCCTTGAATGGGTTTTTTTTCTCGCTACCCTGGACCATTTTATTTGTCTCCCAATCCTGTGGCAAATTTCAGTACTATCTCTTCCGTTGCCGAATCACTATCGATTATCCTTTCCAGTTTCCCCCTTCGCATGATCCCTATCCTATCACTCAGTGAAATAAGCTCAGGCAAGTCAGAGGAAATCATGATAATAACCTTTCCCTTCTCCGACATCTCATTCATGAGGATGTAAATTTCCTTCTTGGCGCCAACGTCGATGCCAAGAGTCGGTTCATCGAATATAATGATGTCAACATTGCTCAAAAGCCATTTCGCGAGAACGACTTTCTGCTGATTCCCTCCGCTGAGATTAACCACGACTTGATCGAGCGATGGCGTCATAATTCTCAAGGTTGAAACCATTTTCGATGCCGCTTTTTTTTCCTCTGTTAGATTGAGTAGCACCGGCTTTCTCATCGTCATCTCAGCAATGGTGACATTCTCCTTCACCGATCGTCCTAGTATGAGCCCTGTCTCCTTTCTATCCTCAGTGAGATAGCCGAAGCCGTTGCGAATGGCCTCTATCGGACTTTCGGGGGTCACATCTTTTCCCCTGTGTGTAATAGTCCCAGAATCCCGCTTGTCGAGGCCGAAAATAAGCCGGGCCAGTTCGGTCCTCCCCGAACCTATGAGGCCCCCAATACCGAATATCTCTCCCTCCCGAACTTCGAAGCTCACATTCTCCACCACATCTTTCCGATTCAAATTATGCACCTTAAAAATTATGTCTCCAACCTTGTGGTCAGGTCTCATATAGATATGACCCGCTTTGCGTCCCACCATCTCACCGATAACCTGCTCTCTGTCGGTCTCGCCGACAATATGAGTCGCAATCCTCTTGCCATCCTTGAAAACAGTAATCCTGTCCGCTATCTCGAACACCTCATTAATAAAATGGCTAATATATATGATACCTATGCCCTGGTCCCTTATCTTGCGCACAACCTGGAGCAGTATCTTCGTCTCATCCAGTCCTAGCGTTGCAGTTGGCTCATCTAAGATCAGTATCCTTACTTTCCGGGACAGGGCTTTGGCTATGCAGACCGTTTTCTTTTCCACAGGGGAAAACTTTGCAATCAATTGGGAAACATCGAGGTGGAGTCCCAAAGAGTCGACAAGCTTCTGTGAATCTTCAATGCATTTTTGCAGGTTGAAGAGACCGATACGGTTTTTGGGAAGATTCCCCATGTATATGTTTTCTGCGGCTGTAATCGAGGGAGCGAGCTGATCCTCCTGATGGACCGTTTCGATACCGAGTGACAGGGCCTTTGATGGCGATAAAAATCCGAACTCCCCATCACCTATACGTATCGCGCCTGAGTCGGGTCTGTAATTACCCGCAAGTATCTCCACAAGGGTGGATTTCCCGGCCCCATTCTCACCGACAAGTCCGTGAATCTCACCAGCCTTGAGATCGAAGTCTATATCTTCGAGTGCCTGAACACCTGGAAAACCCTTATACAATCTGGATATTTCGAGTATGTTACTGTGCAAAAGTTCCTCAACCCTTTTATACTACAAAGATATAGACCTCATGCTACAGAGCACAACCAGAATTTTACAATGTATGGCCCACTCTAAATTTTTGGGCATGAACCTCCGTTCATGCCCAAAAATTAGATCGCCTGTACATCATTTAAATTCAGCGTACCTGTGTTTTAAAGTACTCTTCCGCTCTTTCCAGTGCATCGGCGTTGGCAGCATCCCAGTGCATCGCTTCGTCCAGATTTTCCTTGGTAATGAACTTCATCGGCAGATACATCAATTCCGGCACATCCTCTGCGGTTACATAGTTGTACATAGCCAGGAAGTAGAGCAGCCCGTGAAATCCCGGTGAATAGTTGATCGTACCCTCGAGCTCACCCTTCTCCACGCTGGCCAGACATTCCGGTGCACCGTTGGTGGTCAGTATTACCTTCTCGTCAAGAAGTCCGGCCTCCTTGACCGCCTGAATGATGCCCTGGCCCATGGCGTTGCAGTTTCCCCAGATGACGTCGAACTCTCTTCCAGACTGGATAAGGTCCTGTGTTATATTGTAGGCTGCCTCCTGTTGATATTCACCATTCTGAATACCCACAACTGTGAGTCCTCTCTCCTTTGCTCTCTTTTGAAATGTCTCGAGCAGCATGTCTATCGGACCGGTCCCGATAACACCGGTAACCACGAATACCTTGGAACCTGGCCAATTGTCAGCTGTTACATCAGCCATCATGGTTCCGAGTCCATACCAGTCGAATTCCAGATCCGCGACTACCGTACCGGGTCCCGGTGCAAGGGAGCTGTTCTCTATAACCAGCGGAATGCCGGCTGCATTTGCCTTCTGTGCGGCAAGCTGTGCGCTGTCAGCACTCACAGAACCGAGACCGAGCATATCCGGTTCCTTGATGATGAAATCCTCAATTGCAGCTATTTCTTTATTCTGGTTGTAATCGGATATCGCAACGTAGGTCTGAACGTCATACTCTGCAGCGGCAAACTCAAATGCATCTCCAAGATACGCATACCAGAGCTGCGCCAGTGGCATTACATATGCAAAGGTAAGCGCCTCCTCCTCGTCATCTTTCTGTCCTTCCGCAAACCCTATACAGATACTGAAAAAAATCATGACAGTAAAGATGACGATGATCTTTAGAAACCTTTTCATAATAATCCTCCCTAAATTAATCTTATCTTTCCTCAACGAGGAAATAATTTCTTTGTGGCACATTATTGTATTGTAGATGCACCCCTCTTTGCAACTAAAATTTCTGCTTCAGGGGTGCCACATAACCCCAATCACCTACGACTCCCTTCAAAATGCTAAAGGAACTTCCAATATCTCTTTTATCAACACCGATTATTAGGGGAACACCATCCCTGCTGAAGTACCGCTGCAGCTTGTGCTCGTGACCGGATCGATCATTTTCCCATCCCCACCGTGGCAGCTCCCGTTCGAAAAAAAGGAGAACCTCCTCTCCAGTCAGATATGGATGAGTATAAAATGCTATTTCAACGCCCTCATCATCCTCGAAGTACGATTCTTCATCCAGTACACTCCCCTCGGGAACTGGAAGTCCTGTGATTACACTTTCAGTGGCCCGTAATGCACCTCTTCCTTCTCCCATAAGATGACCCCATGATACTGTGAAGAGCAGCAGTAATACACTCACCAGTAAAGATTCCTGTTTTATTTTCATCCAGTCCGCACTGCCTTAAAGATTTGCAATTCAAAAATTATCTTTCCCTGACAGGACCTTAGGGACTTAACAACACCTTCGGCAACATCATAACTCTATACCAGACGAATATACGATACTTCCCTCAACTATTGTCAGAAAAACATCCATATCCTCATTCACGACAGTGAGGTTTGCCTTCTTACCCGTCTCTATCGTGCCCGTCTCTTGCGAGATGCCGAGCAGTCGTGCTGGATTGACCGTTACGGTTTTGATCGCTTCTTGAAATCCTACCGATGTTTGTCTGATGAAGCTATCCACCGATCTATTCAGTTCCATGGCGCTCCCCGTGAGATGGCCGTCATCGAGCCTGTTTACCCACCCGTCGCAGTGAATAGTTCTCCCATCAGAGAGGTTATAATCACCCTCTCCCAATCCTGCGGTAAACATAGAGTCAGTTACGAGAATGAGACGGTCGATTCCCTTACACCGATAAAGGATGTTGAGCATCACGGGGTGAACATGAGCGCCGTTCTTGTCGACTATGACCTCTGCATAGACATCATCACTGACCATGAGATATTCGTTGAGTCCCACCGGTACCACACCGGGCTCCCCTGCGGATAGTGGATAGGTGCCGTTCAGTAGATGGGTTGCAAGATTTGCACCTCTCTCAATGGCGGGCTCAATCTGTTCGGGAGATGCCATTGAATGTCCGAGAGAGGAAATGACAGCTTTCTCGCTCAACAGGGAAATCGCTTCCAGTGCACCTTCAAGTTCGGGAGCAATGTTCACAATTTTTACCGTTCCCTTACCGGACTCCAGCAATTGTTCAACTTTGTCCTTTTCGGGATTGATATCAAACTCACCCGGATGAGCCCCGATATTAGGATGCAGAAACGGAGCCTCCATATTGACCCCTATAGGAATCGAACCGGTCTCCTTTTTACCACGGATGATATATTCAGATATTTTCTCAAGCGATTTGAGCAGCTCCTCAAAGGGCAGCTGAGACCACAGTGTCGGGAGGTAAAGAGTTACCCCACTGCGCGCCTTGTATTTGGAAAGTTTACCTATATCCTCCGGGTTAGACGTAATATCGATTCCTCCAGCACCATGGGTATGGATATCGATCAAACCTGGAATCGCCACAAGTCCTTCCAGGTCTATTTCATTTTTATAGGTGAGCCAAAAATTTCGGTAGCCACTGCCCTCACCGACCGAGAAAATTTTATCCCCCCAAAGAATTATAAACCCATTGCCGATCTCTTCATGGGGTGTAATTATTTTCATATTTCTGAGAAGTATGGGTCCACTTTCCATAACCGTTATTCCTCAATACCAGCTCAATTCACCGTGAAATTCGATGTTCTCCGCTATAGTTTGTGATATATAAAGATCGGTACGGGAGGTTTGTAGTATCGTAGCGGGCACACGATGGGTCACCGGTCCGTGTGCAGCAAATCGTACGGTAAACCTCTGCCAGGAAACATTCGTACTCCCTATGGTGAAAGGATTCCACGAGCTCCTCAGCTTCGCCCCGATAATCTGAGCAGGACCGATGGTGGCACCTTTTGGGGGGATCCATGACCAGTCGCCACTCATCCCGAAATCAGGATCGAGACTGCACTGAGCAATGGTAAATGGATGGAGCGTCACGATGCGTGGCCCCATCTGTTTCCACTCTTCGAAGCTCCCTTCGAATTCTGGTGCATTCGGATCGATGAACGCAAGGTGGCCGCTCCATCCGATACCACCATAGCAGACATCTGCACCGCCTGCGTCCTCAATCATTTTACCGTAATCTTTCAGGTTTTTATTGTTCGGTCCCTGGATCTGTTCTTCAGGGGGCCGTAGGTCCTTATCGAGCTTTGCGTAAAAATTATTTTTCATCGCATACATGAAACCGCGTTTCCATGTTTCCGGAGCGATATTGCCGTCCTCATCGGCCCACTCATCCATATTAAAGGTGTAGAGATTTTTGCAGTTCACCCTGAATTTGTTGATAAGATAGGCTACCTTCGTATATTGAGGATGGGGTTGCGGCAGTATGAGCACAAGCCGCCTGTCTTCATCGGCTGCCTGTTTAATACGTGAGAAAATATCAAAAATCCTTCGAAAGGCGAACTCATCGTCGGGAACGATTTCAATCCTCAAATCGGGATTAGAGTGTTTGGGAAGATCCTCCTTTTTGATGTTTCGCACCTTGTCACAGACAGCCTTGTCCCCGAAAGGAGCCCATTTTGTAATACCGTACTCGAACTGATCCATTCTCATTCACCTCGATACAGAATAAATTACTTTGCTTTACCATCAATTGAACAAATTATCATCAATATTACAAGCTTCTCATCTCGACCTGTTTATCAAACTGTACCTTCTAAATGTTTGCCGCAAACTTTCGTACAGTTCATTGTAGAGTACAAAGCTTTCTACATAAATTTCATTCTTGTTCGGATCAGGATTAAATGCTTTTCCCATTTTAACCATGACCGCGACTGCTTCATCAATGGTGCTGTAATCTCTCGCCTGAACAGATGCCAGTATAGCAGCACCCAGCGTAGAACTATCCTCCTCCTCCATCTTGACGATCCGATAATTGCAGATGTCGGACTTGATCTGGAGCCACAGGTCAGAGCGAGAGCCACCTCCCATTGAATGAATCTCCTCGATGCGGACGCCGTAATGCTCCACAAAGGCCATGATTTTCTTTAACATGAATCCGATCGATTCTATAATTGAGCGGGCAAAATGGGCCCTTTGATGTTTCAGTGTAATCCCATAGAATACTCCCTTTGCATAGGTGTCATTTTCTGGGAATGAGGCGCCGGCAAGAAAGGGCAGAAAGACAAGACCCTCAGAACCCGGAGAAACCGTTCTCGCCAACTCGTTGAGCCGCTCATATCCAGAAGCATCGCCTTTGACATCTTTCCCCAGCTTGGGGGTGAAGGTATCCCTGAACCATTTATAGGTTATTGCTGCAGTCTGGGCATAGGGAAGCAGGGCATACTTGTTTTTCACCACATGCGCCTGATATGGAAGTTTCGTTTCTTGCTCAAGATCAATACTGTCTAAGGTCACCACCACAGCCAGAGCCGAACCGGTGATTTCCGTTACTATACCTGGCTTTATGTTGCCAGCACCAAGGGCGCTCGATACCTGATCAATCGCGCCCTTGACCACAATAACATCCCTATTCAATCCAAGCTCGTCTGCAATGCCTGGTTTTATCTTGCCTATGATACTCCCCTCATCGATAATTTCGGGAAGCTTATCACGCGCACCGATGTAGTCAACGGTTTTACTCCAGTACGCCCTACGGTGAACATCGATCAGTGCCGTGGAAGAGGAAAGGGAAGCCGAACCGACAAATTGTCCGGTAAGCTTGTACACGATGTATTCTTCAACGAGCAGAATCTTTTGGGTTCTGTTGAACAGATCGGGCTCATTGTTTTTGACCCACAGTAGCTTTGGAGCACTCCAGGTGGTATCCACTTCGAGCAGACCCGTAATTCGGTAAAACTCATCGGTATCGATAAAGCCCTTTAATTCTTCAACCTCTCTTCTCGCACGGTTATCATACCAGACTATTGCTGGTCGGAGAGGCTTGTCTTCTCTACCGAGGAAAATGGTTGTCTCGCCCTGGCTGCACCCCGATATACTCTTTATCAATTTTGGAGACACATTGCTTAATTCAATAATCTCCTTGAACCCACCCATTACACCATCCCAGTAGGTCTCCGAATCAACCTCGTACCAGTCAAGCTGCGGTGAGTTCAGACTGTAATCCTTGATGACCTTATGGATGAGTTCCCCCTCTGTGTTGTAGAGCGCTGTTTTTACCGAAGTTGTCCCAACATCAAAGACCAGGTACAACAGTGGTCTCCTTTACAATTAATTTATATGATTGTATCCAAACGTATATACCGTTTATCACCTCTCAGACAGATACCAGACCTCGGAACGTAAAGTCCTTGCCCCCTGTACTGACGAAGTATATAATGTACGGACAATCATGTACAGTTCATCAATATTCAAAACTTAACATTCGCACTATTATACCGGTCAATCAGTTTATTTTCATCAAAAAGAGCTAACTTTCGAGGAATTACAATGGGTGAAAAAAAGCCCCACATTGTGGTGGTTGCAAGTTTCATGATGGACCTTACGACAAAGGTCAGGAGAATTCCCCTGAGGGGTGAGACAGTTATCGGACATGAATTCTGGAGCGGTGCAGGAGGAAAAGGTTCGAATCAGGCAGTCTGTGCGAAGAGACTTGGTTCAGATGTAACTGTGATCGTTAAGATAGGAAGCGATGTATTTGGAAATGAGGCATTGGAGAATTTTAAAAATGAGGGGTTCGATACGAGCTACATCTACATCGACGATGATCATCCGACTGGCGTAGCCCCTATATTCGTTGAGGATACCGGGGAAAATATCATCGCCATCGTTCCCGGTTCGAATAGCTTTCTAATGCCAGGTGATGTCGAAAGGGCAAAGGATAGTATCAAAAATGCGGATGTTCTACTCACCAATTTCGAAATTCCTCTTGAAACCGTACATTATGCGTTGAGAACTGCCAAAGAATTTGGTGTAACGACTATCCTGAACCCTGCGCCAGCGCCATTAAAACCCGTAAAAAAGGAGCTTTTTAAATTTGTCGATGTTCTTACACCGAACGAAACAGAGGCCCAGGGAATCCTGGGGAAGCTGGATACAGATATGTCTGTGCAGGACATCGGAAAAGAGCTTTTGTCCCTGGGTATTAAGAGAGTGGTTTTGACACTTGGCGAAAAGGGAGCGATGTATATAAGCGAATACGAACAAACCCATATTCCTGCTTCAAAAGTCAACACAATCGATGCAACTGGCGCAGGAGACGCTTTTAATGGAGCTCTTGCAGTAGCAATCAGTGAAGGGACCTGCATGAAAGACGCGATACTTTTTGCGAACAAGGTAGCAGCGCTCAGCACCACACGCTTTGGAACTGCCCGAGCAATGCCATACCGTGATGAATTAAAATAGAGTAGATTGAAATTAATCAAAATTTATCAAGCATTTTGTCAGAATCGATGTTATTCATAGACGATATCAATTGCACTAGGTCGCTTGCTCTATTGAAAAAAGTAAGGATATATAGTATATTCAATCACGAGCCCGGATGGCGGAATTGGCAGACGCGCTAGATTCAGGATCTAGTGAGCTTCGGCTCATGGGGGTTCAAGTCCCCCTTCGGGCAAATGCAACTTCTTTAATAACATAGAATTATATTCCTTCCTGAATTTAAGCCTGCTCACAGATCCTCCTGTGTAAGCAAAATTGTAAGCAAAAACATGAGGCGCGTTATAGCACACAAACCGTTTAATCTATAT
>CAYFYU010000037.1:0-35750 GCA_964347455.1 uncultured Spirochaetota bacterium
CTCCAGTCACACAGTGATCTAGTATGCCGTCTTCTGCTTGAAAAAAATTTTTTTTAATGATACGGCGACCACCGAGATCTACACCCCTCGGCACTTGAGGTAATGGACTGGTACGGAACCGAGCTCGTTGGTGAGCTCCATGATATCAGGGTTCCCAAAAATGCTGGTGCAACCCTCCTCATAGAATTCGATATGCGAGTAGAGGAAAACCAAGATCGCCTTTTCGAGCTTCTCAAAAAAAACGCACTGTCCTTTCACCCTACCGGTGACAGTGAGGAAGCGGAGCGGATCTGGAACATACGCTGGACCATGCTCACCCGGATTAAAAAAAATTATGAGGATACCGAACACCGGTTCATCTCATTCGTCGACGATATGGCAGTGCCCCCGAGAAATCTTGTCCCCTTTATCAGTGACATGTACAAAATTTTTAACGAAGAAAATATGAGGGTCATTGTATACGGCCATATAGGGGAGGGAAACCTTCACATCAGACCACTCATTGAAAAAAAGGACTGGAAGAACAGGGTGCTGAGAATCGCGGGACAGTGCTTTCAAAAGGTGCTCCTGTATGGCGGAACGCTGACTGCTGAACACGGCTCTGGAAGAAACAGGGCAAAGCATCTTGTGGATGAGTGGGGAAAAAGCATCTACGGCTATTTTATAAACCTGAAGGAGATGTTCGATCCCTACAACCTGCTAAATCCGTGTGTTATGTTTTCAGAAAAAGACCTGACCCAGGACTACAAGTTCTAGACATCTCATTAAACTCTACGAATCCTACCCACATTACTGGAAATCACGAATCTCTTTTTTTCCGTTTTTCCGTTTCTATGATACAGATTAAATGTTGACTTCCAGAGCACCTGTGCGAACGACATGCCAGGGTTGTACCGATATATCGACAATCGTCGACGCCCTCCTGTTTTTCATTCCATCCTTCAGACAGACAATTGCATCCACCATGCCGTCAAATGTGTCTATCAAACCCTCACAGCTGAATATGTCCTCACTGCCGCTCACGTTTGCGCTCGGTGCTACGATACCTGTATTACCGATCCGCTGAAAGATACGCCGGAGAAATTCATTATCAGGATACCGTATCGCAACGGTTGGTATGTGCTTCCCCTTGAAAATAAGCGTAAGGGGACCTGGCCAGTATTTCAAGAGCTTTGGAGGGACTGCTTGTTCGGTGTACCAGCTCAGACTTTCGATACTCCCGATAAGCCTGATGAAGGGTTTATCGGCAGACCGTTTTTTGATACTGTAAATTTTGCGTACGGTTTCCCTGAACTGCTCGAGTGCCACAATACCGTAAATGGTGTCAGTTGGAATAATACAGACCTTGCCATTTCGAAGAAGCGTTGCTACCATTAACGACACCTTAGATATGTTGTTATTATCCAACGTCTGAATTTGAGTCAATATTGGTGACATCTCTTAATCTTTCTTTTGTTCATTTTTTGAGAAAATTACTTGACATCATCTCATTTTATTCTAATATTAATTATTTTAATTTTTTAGCTTCAATGTAGATGAAGCTCTTCTCCAGAAAATTAATATTTTATAATTGAGAGAGTAACAAAAAATTTTTATAAGGAGCGAAGTAATGAAAAAGCTAAAGTTTTGTCTGGTAATTTTCTGTATTGTATTGGTGAGTACTCTGGTATTTGCCGGAGGCCCTAAAGAAGAAGGGAAAGTAACGGTTGCCACTATCACCTATACAAGCGAAATCGAATGGTTTTATATTTTAGAGCAGAATTATAAAGCGGTAGCCGATGAACTGGGAATTGACCTCATTCAGGTGGATCCCGAAGCCGATCCCCAAACACAGGTAGACATGATTGAACAGATGACACAGAGAGGGGTCGATGCAATCCTGATTTCACCTGTTGATCCACAGGTAATCAAAGCTGCTGCTGAAGAGGCGATGGATAAGGGAATATTCGTTTTGATTCAGGGTCAGGAAAGAGAAACGGTTCCCTGGTCAACAGCTAACTTTGGTTATGACGAAAAACAAATGGGTACCCTTACCGGAGAAATTGCAGCAGCCGGTGTGCGGGAGAAATATCCAGGTATCAAAAAGATCAAATTAGCTGTTCTCGGAGATCCCGGCTGGGCATCCTCAGATGTAAGGATGGGTGGAGCAAAAGAAGCTTTCACGAAAGGGTTGCCTGGTGTTGATGTGGAAGTTGTCGTTGACTACGTTATGGGTTCAACAATTGAGACAGCAACGAATGTCATAGAGAGTGCATTACAGCAGCACCCCGATCTAAGGGCTGTAGTGGGTATCAACGACGATGCTGCCATAGGAGCGGTTGGAGCAATGCAACAGCAGGGCATCGACATTCTCGATGAAGCATGTATAGCAGGTGCAGGAAACAACAAGGGCACATGGCCGTATATCGATCGGAAAGAGATCCTTGGCAGCGTTGACCTCAACCATAGAGGAACCGCTGAAGTTGCTCTGAATGCAGTTATGAAACTGGTCAACGGTGAAGAGGTTCCCGGAATGATGTATATTGATATGATCAAAGTGACGCCAGAAAATCTCGGGAACTGGTATCAAGGAAATTAATCGGGATATTCATACTATATTAATTGCATGTTGCGTTTTCTCTAGATAATAAAGGGTTGCAGTGAATGAAATGTTTCATGAACCTGCAACCCATTTTTTATAGTAGTACGATTGTTTTTATTTTCCAACTATCTGAAAAGGTGTTACGTTGTTGAGAACGTTCGGAAACTCTTTTCAGTGAGCCCTAATATATGAAAACCGAAAATCTCATTGAATTCAAGAATATAAAAAAGAAATTTCCAGGAGTGATTGCGCTCAATGATGTCAGCTTTGATATAAAAAAGGGTGAAGTACATGCATTGGTGGGTGAAAACGGCGCCGGCAAATCAACACTGATAAAGATTCTCTCAGGGGTGGAACAAAAAGATGAGGGTAGTATTTTTGTCCTTGGCAAAGAAGCATCTATTAAAAATCCGAAGGATGCATTTACTCTTGGCATTACAAGTATATACCAGGAACTCCCCCTTGCGCCGTCATTGAGTATTGCTGATAACATTTTTTTAGGCCAGGAAGTAAAGAAATACGGTTTTTTACACAAATCACAGCAAAATAGAATTGTAAAAGAGTCCTTCAATGAGTTTGATTTAGAGATCAATCCAAAAACACCCGTTGAAAAACTCAGTGTAAGCATGCAGCAGATCACGGCAATTATCAAATCCATGATGAAGGAGGCTAAAATATTCATCATGGATGAACCCACAGCTACGCTGGGTGAGCATGAAGTGGAGAGGCTCTTCGATTTCATCGCAAACCTCAAAAAAAAGAGCATTAGTGTCCTTTACATATCACACCGAATGGATGAAATATTCGACATAGCAGACAGAGTAACTGTTTTAAAAGATGGGAACTATATGGGAACCAAACAGGTCTCTCACATCAACAAGAGTGAACTCATCACTATGATGAGCGGGAAAAACATTCACGATTCATCACTGGTATATGATCCTGACAGGCAGGTACAGGAGGAGATCGTATTAGAGATAAAAAATCTCCATTACAGGAATCTGTTGAAAGATATTAATTTTACGGTCAGAAAGGGCGAGATATTTGGAATTACGGGGCTCGTTGGTGCAGGAAAAACTGAACTTCTAAAATGTATCTACGGGCTATATAACTTTGATGGAGGAGAGATCAATCTTTTCAAGAGAAGAAAAGACCACAATGGAATTAGCAGTAAAAAGACCGCCTCAGAGTCTATTGTTTTTGGTTTTGTTCCTGAGGATAGAAAAAGGGAGGGATTATTTCTTGATTTGAATATCATTCACAATATTTCGATCTCGAGTCTAAACCATCTGACCAGATTCTCATATGTAAATAAAAGGAAAGAGATACGTTTAGTTCAAAAAAATATAAAGGATCTCGATATAAAGGCACAAAATATAACGCAACAGGTTAAATTCCTGAGTGGTGGTAATCAACAGAAAGTGATTCTATCAAGGTGGTTGAGCTCAAAAAAAGTAATACTCTTGATGGATGAACCCACCAGGGGTGTCGATGTGATGGCAAAGACAGAGATTTACAAGCTGATGAACAAGTTGTCCAAAGTGGGGATATCAATACTATTCAGTTCCTCCGATGTCTCAGAAGTTTTAAGTATTGCCGATAGGGTAGCAGTCATGAGGAGTGGAAGAATAATAGACGTATTTAAAAGAGAGGAATTTGATAAGGAAAAGGTTCTGCATGATATTCTGCTCGATTGATTTATAATTACGAAAATAGAAGAAGGAAAGATAGTGAGCGGTGACAAGGTTGGTTTAGGGAATGGTGAGATGTTTCGTTTTAAAAGGGGTGTCAAAAGGGTCTTTTCAATCGAAAGTATTGGAATCTACGCATTTCTTGTTGCTATAATAATATTCTTCTCATCAATGACCGGTGCATTTTTAACCTTAAACAACTTCATAGTAATATTGAGGCAGGTCTCTATAATTGGTATATGTGCTTTCGGGGAAACCTTTGTTGTAATTGCCGGGGGTATTGATCTTTCTGTTGGTTCAACTGTTGCACTTTCAGGAGTAATTGCGGCATCACTGGTAAAATTTCTCAATGTATCAATTCCAGTGGCTTTTTTAGCAGGGATAGTTGCAGGGAGCCTTTGCGGACTTTTAAATGGAACTCTGGCAACAAGGGCAAAAATTCCACCGATTATCGTTACACTTGGAACTCTCACAATCATTCGCGGATTGGCATTCATTATTGTTGGTGGGCATACCGTTTTTGGTATGCCCGTTAATTACAGGGTCCTCGGGAGAAACTACATTGGTTTTATTCCAATTCCTGTGCTTATTATGATCATTATTTTTACCCTTTTCTTTATTATTCTGAACAAGTTGAGCTTTGGGCGATATGTGTATGCTATCGGCAGCAATGAAGAAGCTGCAGTTGTTTCTGGAGTAAATGTAAATAAAATAAAAACCGTGGTATTTGTGCTCTGTGGCCTCATGGCAGGCATTGGTGGTGCGATACTCTCATCGCGGCTTGACAGCGGTCAGGCTGCAACTGCGCAAGGATTGGAATTGGATGTTTTAACTGCTGTTGTTTTAGGCGGGGTGAGTATCGCGGGTGGTAAAGGTAGACTTGAAAGTGTATTTGTCGGAGTCTTGATTATCGGTATCCTCGCAAACGGCATGATTCTCTTAAATATACAGCATTTTTACCAGCTCGTTATAAAAGGTGTGGTACTCCTATCCGCCGTCGGCTTGGACACCTTAAGAAAAAAGTAATTAGAACCGAGTCTCGTACTTCCTGTTGTATGCAAGTATGTCATCGAGGTATGCCTTCGCCCGCTTGAGGTTGTGCACGTAGGGATCGAGAAGAAGAGCTTCCAGGGCAAGCTCTTTCGATCCAGTGGCCGCTGCATCAGCTGCAATATTAGTGATCCTACCGTGCAGCGCACATATGGGTGCGACCTGATCGGGCAGCGGACCGACCGCTGAAGCTTTGAACCCGTCAGGACCAACAAGTGCAGGCACTTCCACCACGACATCATCATCCAGGTTCGGGATTGTTCCGTTATTAATCATGTTCAGGGCTGGGAAGTATTTCTGTGTACCGCTCAGCATGTACCTTGCAACCGTCAGGTTCATCCATCCGACACGGCGCTGTTTGATAAAGTCCTTCGCCGTCCTTTCATCTTTGACACTGTCTGCGATTTTGCCCCACGCATCCGCATCGCGTCCCCCAAACCACTGGTCCACAGGGTACGGAGCCAGTGAGAGGTCTTTGAATATATCCTTTTCCACACACCATATATAATCGGCCACGTGGTTGTCTGCTGGTGACGGGAAGTATCCAAATAACTTGCACACCTCAGCCGAAAATTTATATCCCTCTGGAACCCTTTCCCGCTGCTGTATACGCTTTCGAACTTCCGGGTAGAGATCCGTCCCCGTCTTCGTATCACGGATATCAAGCAGCCACTGCAGATGATTTATTCCTGCCAGAGTTATATCGATATTTCCGGCAGGCACCATGAATTCCCGTTCCACCGGGTCGGCAGCGCGCTCGGAGGGATCACGCTCATCCATCTCGAGCAGTTGTTCGAGCGCCATCTGCATGAGCTCGTGCCCGTTACAGTAGCCGATGCACCTGATTTTCGTGTTTTTGAATACCGCAGCCAACAGCTTGGCGAGCGGGTTATTGTCGAGAATCAACCAGGCGTCTGGGCAGATCGATTTGATGTCCTCACAGATGTCGAGCACCACGGGCACGTGTCGGATCGCCATCCCCAACCCAGGTCCACCGGCTGTGTATGCTTCAAGAGGGTGCACACCGTGCTTGTTGGCAAGCTCAAACTCCTTCTTCCAGGCTTCCTTTTGGTTAACCGCAACAAAACAATAAACAAAGGTCGCTCCCTCAAGGGCTTCCTTTCGCTCAGTGTGACCTTTTATCTCCACACCCCAATCCACCGCTTTGTTGAGGGATTTTGCAAGTCTGAGCTCCTGTTCAAGCCTCTTGGGCCTCCGATCTACCAGGTCTATCGTGATGCCCCTAAACTCCTCGAATTTGAACAGCTCCTGCAGGAAGAACTCAGTAAACTGGCTTCCCGAACCGATAACAACGATTTTTGTCTTCACTCTCTCCTCCCATCTTATGCTGATAAATGATAACATTATACTTATACGCAGGGATAATTCAACAAGATATGTTTTGCAAATTAAACTGCTGAACATGGTTGAGGCTCACGGAATTGCCTATAGTAGAGACGACGAGGCATCAGATGAACAAGGGGTGTAAACAGCTTTGATGAACATTCCTTGTCTGTTAACATCAGAAGTGTAAATCATGTCTGTTGGAACTATACAGACCTTACCATTTCGAAGAAGAGCTGCTGCCGGTAGCGATAACGCAGAGATGTTGTTACTATTGTGTAGCAAAAATCCTGTTTTACACTGCTTATTTCTATGTACCTTGGTATTTTCATCTACGCTTTTGCGATGCGTGCGGAGCCACAGCCCTTAAGAGTATCTTTTTCTAAGATTTTCAATAAAATGAGGTTCAACCTCATCGAGCATGAATATGAGCCTCTCAGGCTCATCGATATAGCCTATCTCGTGGAGATATCGATAAAATAATTTTATCGACGGTGGCCATTTTACGTATTCAGGAGGGTCTACCATCACTTTTCTCAATAGATGATCTGTAAAATATTCTTCTATATAGATAGCATGAACTGATTTTAAAGTGAAAACATCTTCATGTAGATATCGATAAACAAAGTCCAAAAAGCTCGTAATATTATTCGAGAAATCCTCGCTATAGTCTTCTGCTCCCTTGGCAGCAAGCCATTTCTCGAATCCTTTCCTGCATTTCTCTTCAAAGCAAAGATAGTATTCCTCCCACTCGTCATAGGCCACGCCATCAACAATGTATATATCCATCCTATTCAACATCTGAAGAAGTTTTTTATCTTCGCTATCGGTTGTGTAGTCCTCTTCTGAAAGGCACAGTGCGTCATAATCGAACTCAAAGATGAGGTTGGATTCCTCCTTACGTACAAACATAATTTGTGGAATCTTGGGTTGAATCCCTTCGGGAATTAAATATTCTTTTCGATACACCATCATTTCAAAAAACTTTGTGGATTCCCGGCTGTTCATTTTCAGAGTTTTTCCGATGTTTTTTATTATATCCTCTTTCTTCTCCTTAAGTTTAGGATTTCCTGATGGTAGAGCGTAATTCCATATAGGCATTGAAAGTTGCATTACCTCATTGAGCTCTTCAAAGCTATCGCCCTCAACATACTGCATGAGGGGTTTCGAATACTCCATAATTGCCTGGCTCATCGAGACCGCACGAAACCCATCAGGCGCCTTTATATCTGTTAAGGCAGGTCTATTCAGATACTGGACATTTTGTTTTGGCCGGGATGATTTGGACTGTGGTTTTCTTCGCTTTTTTCCTTTCGCCTGAGCTCTTCTCTGCTCAATGGCTTTCCTCTTTTTTTTCCTGCTCATAATTTCTGATCTCGATTAGAAGACTTTATCCTTGAATATGTTCAGCATTGCCTTGGGCTGCTGCGTGTACAGCACTCGTGTTTCAATACGTATACCAATTTCCGGAATATATTTTCTCTAAGATAAAATAAAAATTAATGATTATAAACAGAAATCTAGTTCGATATAACAGCAGTAAAATTATAAGAAAAGTTATTGCCCGTAAACATAAATTGTACATATATGTTTTTTCTCTACTACCTATTGAGACGATCCGGTAAATATGGTAGGGTTTCAAAGTAAGACAGCAAGATTATAGTTATAGGATTGGGTGGAGTTTTTCATTCTATTTGGAGGTAAGGAACAATGGGACCTGTGGTATCCCTGCGTGATGTTGTCAACGAGATGGACACTTTGAATGATGATTATTGCGCATATCTGAACAGGTGCACCGGTGAGCTCTTTACCATAAGAGAAGAGGATATTGCCATCGCCGAAGAAGACTACGATCTCACAGAATACCCTGAATGGCAGCACGAAGTCGTTAAAAAAACGAGAGAAGTGCTCGAGTCTAAAGATTTTGTCCCTCTTCCCAGTAAGTTTGATATCCACGAATATTCAATAATGGAGCGTTTCTGCTACTCGATTGAAGACAAGGAGCTGAGTGAGGAACTTATCTACCAGATAAGGGGCTCGGGTGCGTTTGGCCGGTTCAAGGCTGCAATCCATGATCACAATATAGCGGATGCTTGGTATCAGTTCCGTCAGCAGGCGTTTGAAGAAATTGCTGTTGAATGGCTTGAGGCTCACGGAATTGCCTATAGGAGAGACGACGAGGTATCAGATGACCAAGGGGTGTAAACAGCTTTGATGAACATTCATTGTCTGTTAACATTAGAAGTGTAAATCATGTCTGTTGGAACTATACAGACCTTACCATTTTGAAGAAGAGCTGCTACCGGTAGCGATAACGCAGAGATGTTGTTACTATTGTGTGTCAAAAATCCTGTTTTACACCGCTCATTTCTATGCACCTTGGTATTTTTAAACGGGTCTCTTCGAATCTTTCCGATTCCCTTCATTGCAATTATGAAATTTGCGATTTAAGATGCTGCTTTCAGGATGAAAGCAGCATTACCCTATGAGAATCATATTATGCTTTGAGGAAGAACGAGACAAGTGTCTTTCGAAAAAGTGACACAAGGATGAGTGGTGGAAACATAAGTAGTGAAGCTGAAGCGCATACCTCTGCCCACGGTATTTCTACACCAATCGCTGCAAATGCTGCAACAGCTACCGGCAGTGTGACTCTTTGTTGTGTGAGAATAAAAGCCAGAAAAAACTCGTTCCATAGCATCATAAAAGAAAAGGTGACCGTGGAGAGTAGAGCTGGCATTACATTGGGTATAGTAATTTTATAAAAAACTTGAAACCTCGAGCCTCCGTCTACTAATGCCGCCTCCTCTATTTCTATTGGAATAGAGTTTATATATTCACTCATCAACAGAATTATTATCGGTAGAGAGATGAGTGAATACGTAAGGATAAGGGCTATATAGGTATCAAGAAGTCTGAATGCAATCCATATCAAATATAATGGAATTATGACTGCAACTGGAGGAAGAAAACGTAATGACAAGATCCAGAACTTTAAATTATACGTGTACTTAAATTTCAAACGTGCAAATGCATACGCAGCTGGAACTCCTAGTAAAATGCCTATTACCAAGCTGAGAGGTACCACTACCAAACTATTTACAAGACCATCGATAAATCTCCCCCTCCCGAGAACTTTTGCATAATTAGAGAGAGTAGGTGTAAAAATAAATTTTGGTATCGAAGTAAGTAATTCTCTCTTGAATTTAAATGAGGAAGAGATTATCCAATAAATAGGAAAGAGTATTATTATTATAATAATCAGTAAAATTATATATGGAATTATTTTCCTGATGATTGACCCTATCTTTGAACCCATTTACTCACCAATGTTATTATGATTATTGTTATAACAAGCATCACAATCGCCATACTGGATGCGTATGATATTTCTCCAGCAATAGCAATCCCTTGAGTATATGCGTATAGATCTAAAGTTTCGGTAACAATTCCCGGACCACCCCTTGTCATATTGAAAATCAGATCAAAAGCTCGTAACGATTCAACCCATTTTATGAAGATAATAAATATGAGGCTCGGTTTTAGATATGGGAGAGTTATATAAGTAATAATCTGCAATCTATTTGCGCCATCTATTTTTGCTGCTTCTATTGGTTCTTTTGGAATAAGTTGTATTGCGGATACGATAAGAGTGGCAATGAAAAAACACCACTGCCATGTATCCACAGCTACTATAGACAATAGGGCAATCTTAGGATTGGATAAAAACGGCACAGGGGCAAAACCTGCTTTAACTATAAAAAAATTATAGACACCGATGAGTGGTGAATACATGAATTTCCACATGAGTGCGGAAGATACACGAGGAATAACAAAAGGTAAAAGAAAAAGAAATAAAATTATATTTTTAAGTCTTTTTTTAAAAAATTCTTGCACGAAGAAAGCTAATGCTAATCCAAATAATACTGAAAGCGTAAGCGTTGCGGTTGAATAAAGAAAAGATATTTTCAATGAATTTAAAAAACGATGATCAGACAATAACCGGATATAATTTGCCGCCCCTATATATTCCCTTATCCATGGTGTTCTCAAATCGATGTTTTGCAAGCTGAGAATTACTGCCTTAATAATAGGGTAAATGGCGATCAGCAATAATACCAGGATAGCAGGTGAAGTAAAAAAGAAAAACTCTTTCGATTCTCTGGCCATTTCTATTATCTATTCTTTATATCAACGTTACTGCTTACTTAACAATTATTACTCAAATTAACTGATACTTTTTAAAGAAATAGAGAAATGAGGGTTTATTTGTAAATATAAATAATGGAGTATAGTCTCCTCAATGATGATGAGACCATACTCCACATGAAGAGACAATACACTATATATCTGATTTATCTTTTTTTAAGAACCTCTGCTGCATAATCCACCGCTTCATCCAACGAAGCCTGAACATTTTTTCTGGTTCCTGTGAAAAGTTCTTCCAGTATAATTCCCAGATTATCGCCTATTTGCGGCCACTCTGGCATCCTGGGAAAAAGAGGTCTTGCGGCTAATAAATCTACTCTAAATGCTTCCACCCAATCTGGGTGTTCTGACACTTGCTCTGCAAACTCAGGAGACTCTAAAGTTGACTTTCGTGCAATCTGTAAAAATTCTCCTGCAGTCACCCTATTAATTTCACTTTCCTTGCCTGTGATCCAAGCAATAAAAAGAGCCGATGCCTCTCTCTCTATCTCTGATTTAGCTCCCGGTTTTGATATTGCAATGCCATGGGCCCATGAATTTGTCACTCTTCCAGCAGGACCAGCCGGGAACGGAGAGTAGCCAACTTTTCCTACAATTGTGGACTTTTCCTGATCTTCAACCCAGAGCATAAAATCAGTGTCTGCTGTCATAAATGCCACTTTCCCTGCCATAAACGCATCTAACATTGCAGACCAGGAGTAGTTAACACCGTCTGGAGGGCCATACTCTCGTATCAATTCTATGTAAAACTTTGTAGCTCTCACGGCCTCAGATGAATTGAATACAGGAGTGGTGTTTTCAAAATACTTCCCACCAAAATTGGCCAGATATTCCTGCCATAGCCAACAGTTCATTCCAAATCCCCGCTCGCCTCGCAGAGTTATCCCATAAAGCTCGGGTGGCCGATAAAAATGTTTCGCTGCTCTCCTTAGATCATCCATTGTTTCAGGTACTGGATAATTCTCGGCGTCCAGGAGGTCTTTGCGATAGAACAACATATCTGTCCCACCTCTAAAAGGACATCCATAAACTACTCCATCCCATGACATAAAATCCAGATATGCTGGCACGAAGTCATCCATGTCATATTCGCTGGGATAATAATCTTTTAAGGGGATCAACCAGCCTCCATTTGCAAACTCAGGAACGTTTTGTTCATCCACATGATACACCTGGAAAGCACCAGTTCCTGTTGACGCATCCAACCTTGATTTAGATCTTCTTTCCAATTCTGGATAATACGTAATGGTGACATCAATTCCTGTCTCTTCCTCAAATTCTGGTATGAGAGGATCCATTACATCCCAGAATGGCATTGGTTGGGCTATGACCTTCAATTTCACGCCTTCATAAGGCCTTTCCACCCGCTCTCTCTCCGATGCAAAGACCGTAGTTACGAAAGCCACAATAAAAAATAATGTTAATGTGATTTTCATAATTTTACTCATGTTGTCCTCCTTTTGTGGATTCTTGTTTGAACGATATAACTAAATCCTTACTGTCTATGCCACCACCTCCTTACAAACGAATTTATACACGCAAGGATGAGTACAAAACTTTATTCATTCTGGTTATTTTCAGCCCACATCACGATATATTAGTGGAATAACATAAATCGCTTTATAACAGCTTTAATCATTCACTCTTATCAAAAATCTTCGTAGGGCTACACCGATGGATCACAACTCAGAAGGTAGGCACTTGCTAGATAAAAATTTCTACAATCTCATATACTATACACGCAAAATAACATTATCACAAGAAATATTTTTATCGATGTGTTTCGGTAAAAAGCAAGGCGCACACATCTCCACTGGATTTCCATAATAGGTGGTGCGAAAACGTCCGTTGCTTTCTCAGAACCTTATTATTCACGATAAAATCAGGAACCTCACCCCTCAGTAGTTTTGCAATCTTCTTCCCAACCAGCAGAGGCGCCTCCCGGTATGCGTTTCTAGTATCTCCCGCACTATGACTCCTTACTGTTACATTATCCACTTTTCTTTATCCTCGTCTCAGGTGTTAACCTCATATGTACACTCAAAATATCGGAACCCTTCGAAATGGTTTCAAAATCTACAGAATGGCATGCTAATTCCTTGATGATTGCATCTGACACATAGGGATCATAAACAAGAATATTAACGCTGAACGATTCGAGCTTTCTTGCTACTAACTTCCCTATCTGACCAAATACTAATAACCTGACCGTGGATCCATTTAGTTCAGTTATAAACTCCGTGTTCAAAAAGATCTCTCCCCTTATCTTACGTTTCTCTGCTATTTCCAGCATTTTACTACTGATAGGGAATAGATGTATTATCAGTATATCGACGTCCCGGATAAGAAGTTCAAAATCTTTCGGCGGTTATTTTGCTGCAGGACCAAATGCTTATATCCTCTTGACTTTTACTTTTAAAATCTGTTGCAACTATGTCAGTAATCTTATCTCTTACTCCTTCAGTACTGAAAATTTTGATCATTTGGGATGATGGAACAAATATGTCACCTAAAGAAAGTCCTTTCATACCTATTCCTCATCTCCTCTATAATGATATCGATGGTTTATATCGGGTTATAATAAGAAAATACCTGTTATAAATTTCTTATGTCTTTTTATGTATTAAGGATTTCCCGAAGTGCTTTTTGCATTACTGCAATTGGTGCGTCATATCCCGTCCATATCTTAAAACCAATTGCCCCCTGATAAACCACCATTCCCAGTCCATCAACAATGTTTGCTCCGCGTTTTTCTGCCTCTCTTAAAAAAGGTGTATAAGGCGGGTTGGGAATCACGTCACAAACGGTCATATCTTGCGTGATTGAATCATAAACAATATCTGGTTTTGTATTTACATCAGGGAAAAAACCAATAGATGTCGCGTTAACCAGTACATCCGTTCCTGCAGGGATCTCGTATGTCCTATCCCAGTGAATGAAGAATGCCTCTATTTTCGTTTTATCATTCAATAAATCAGTTAATACCTTCCCACGTTCAGGTGTACGATTAACAATAGTTATATATTTAGCACCAGCAAGCGCCAGCTCTACTGCAATAGCGCGTGCTGCTCCGCCAGCACCTAATACGACAACGTTTTTTCCCGAAGGCTCTACATGTGCATCAGTTCGAAGAGAACGCAGAAATCCTTTTCCATCTGTGTTTTCTCCAATGAGCTTTTTCCCATCCCGAACCACAGTATTTACTGCCCCCATTATCTTCGCATCAGGCGCAACTTCATCAAGATATTTGAGCACTTCGACCTTATGAGGCATTGTAAGATTAATTCCCCGCATATTAAAAGCACGCAACCCTTTCATTGCATCAGCAAGATCCTCAGAGTACACTTCAATGGTGAGATAACGGAAGTTAAGTCCCAGTTCTCTAAAGCCCGCCTCATGCATGACTATACTGGGATTTTCAGCAACTGGATAACCAAACACACCTACTAATTCAGCTTTGTAATTTTGCTTTTTCTCCATAATATTTGCTCCTCCTTTAAAAATTTTTTCGAATTTGAAATGTGACTTCGGCTCTTCTGAGGATTTCTTCAACAACCTATCGCTTAAACTCATTGGAGAAAGTTCTTCTGGTACTCATAAAACAAGACCTCCCCAAGGCTCGTCTTGTCAGATAGTATAACTTATTTGGTGTCCAGTCGGAAGGGTGCATTTCACTCAATAACCGAACATTTTTAAAAATACGGGACGGCTGGATGTTAATCAGAGAATGCGAGGCATCAGATGACTGAGACACGTTAACAGGCCGATTCAGCTTATCTCGAGCATTTTATCGATTGCCTTTTTGGCATCCACGATCTGATCTGAGGGCAGCAAAACCTGATCTGAATAATCCCCATTATCAATGGAGAGTAGGGTTTTCAGCAGGTCCCGTCTTCTTATTCTGGACATATTCATACATACCGATTTATCGAGGGGTTCCACCAACTTGTCCGGATTATCGTTGCTCAGACGATTAACCAGGTTGAACTCAGTTCCGATTACCCATTGACTTCCGCTGGGAGACTCTTCCACCATTTTCTTTATCTTTGAAGTCGAGCCGCTGTAGTCGCTTGCCCGTACCACTTCAGGCTCACATTCAGGGTGAACGATTATTTTTATGCTCGGGTCTCTCTTTCTCCAGTATTCAACGTGCTGTAGTGTAAACACCTTATGGACAATGCAATAGCCGTCCCACAGTATAATCTTCTTGCCCCGTACTATCGCCTCTTTCCATTCAACACCGGCTCCGGCAACCCAGTAATCCCTTTCCAAACCCATTGCAGCAGCAGTATTTATGCCGAGGTTTTTATCGGGCATGAAGTAGACCCTCTTTCCCTGATCCAGTATCCAGCGAAAAATTTTCTGCACATTGCTCGATGTACAGACGAGACCGTCGTTCTTTCCGCAAAACGCCTTTATAGCTGCATGGGAGTTGGCATAGGTAACCGGTATGTACTCCCCCGGGTGGGCAGACTGCAGGACGTTCCAGAGCCTCACCACATCCTCTTCAGAAGCCAGATCGGCGAGGGGACAGCCGGCATTTCTATTGGGAATAAAGACATACTTGTCAGGTGATGCGAGCACACGGGCAATTTCCGCCATAAAATAAACTCCGCAGAATACGATAAAATGTGCATTGGTATCGGCGGAAATCCGGGATAAACCAAGGGAATCCCCCGTATAATCGGCAAACTGCACTATTTCATCCCTCTGGTAGTGGTGAACGGGCATGAAGAGCGCACCTCCAAGCTTCTCCTTCAGATCGCCGATTCTCTTGTCCACCTCAAGGTCAGTCAATTCCTGAACATCAATCATTCTTCTTCCTTACGATAAATTTATGTTTCACATATCCCATTATCATCTGAAGTCTAAACTTAAAATTAATATAATGAAAATATGTAATTCAGGGAATGTGGAGTATCAGGGTGATTGCAGGATCAGCGAAAAATCAGCGTGCCCTGCGGCATTCGTTATGGATCCCATGGATATGAAATCGATAGGGAGTCCACGCAGTCGGGCAGCTTTTTCCCGATCGATATTTCCGGAAACCTCGACCTCGGTTCTACCATCGATAATCCGAACCGCCTCTTTTATCATTTCAATACTCATGTTGTCGAGCATGATCCGGTCGACATCCGCCCCTATTGCACTTTTCACCTCATCGAGCGTTCGGGTTTCAACTTCGACGAGATATTTTTTTCCGTAGGACGCCCTCACCCTTTTAACCGCCTCCCCAATCGAACCGAGCCTGTCGATGTGATTGTCCTTGATCAGAACCATGTCGTAGAGACCCATGCGGTGATTCAGCCCTCCGCCATGAACCACAGCTTGTTTTTCGAGGGCCCGCATACCCGGGATCGTTTTCCTCGTATCAAGTATCCGAATGCGCTCATCTCCCAGTACCCGAACGTATTCCTGCACGGTCGTGGCAATTCCGGACAGATGACCGAGAAAGTTCAGAGCTGTTCTCTCACCGGCAAGAATAGTACGGAGGTTTCCCTTGAGATAAGCGATGGTGTCGCCTTTCGTGTAACTGCTTCCATCCATGATATTAAGGTCAATTTTCAGGGCAGGGTCGAGTATTTGAAACACACGTTGAAATGGGATGGAACCCGATAGTATACCGTCCGATTTTGCCTTGACCTGTGCTCTGCACACCTCACCACTTTCAGCCCCCTCATCACCAAGAAGCGCATCGGAGGTAATGTCCTGGAGTTTCGGTTTTTTTCCCTCAATAAGAGCGGTAAATCCTACGCCAAAATCCTCACAGAGATCCTCACTGAGAGCATGTTTTATTATGGCATCGAGGGCGTTAACCACCATTATTTATATCCCTTTGGGGGATGTTTCAGTACATCTTAAAATCGATACGGTAAAATGACCCTATTGAGAGCGAAGTGGAAAATCCTATTCCTGGATTGGTAGATCAAAGGGTGATATCAGATCACCCTGTTCTCTCTGTGCCTCAAGCAGCCGTTTTCGCTGCTTCTCCAGAACCTCGAAAACTGTTCCTGGCGCATCCGGCACATCATTGCGATATACGGCAAGAATCCTGTCAACCTTTGCAAGATTTTCAGGGATGCGGAAACTGAATTGTTTCGTGTAATCCTCCTTTGTAAACTTCTTTTTCAAAACCTCTGCAAAAAGTATTCTCAGATCTTCATACAGAGGAATGTAACCTGTGGGTGTCCTCAGTGCACGAATCTCATTGTGCGCCCTGAGCTCCATCCATTTGAGCCAAACCCTCTTGTCCGCGCGTTCGTTGAGCCACTCACCCTGCATATCTTTCAAAAAGTAATTTACGGAAAAGAGTTTCGGCGGATCGCTTAAGTCCTTTCCGAAATCAAGATTGATCTGTACATACTTTCCTATGGTAATAGAGAGGAAATCGAGGTTGGACATCGGGTTGAATTGCCTCACCCCCTCCTGTCCGAGAGTGGCGGCAGTCGTTTCCGATTCCAGTGACGCTCCCTTTGTGATAATGCCGTGTTCCCAGCTGAAGGATTCCTCAACGGGCACACAGGTATCGGAGTCTCTCCCACCGTATATCATACCGCTGATCTTGACACCCTCGGGGTTTTCCATCTCGGGGTCCCGATTATCAAGTGAATCCATGCTGAGTGTAAACCGTGCGTTTTTATGGGAGATGTCCACCGGATTACCATCCTCACCTTTTTTACCGGGAAACCACTCCCCAGAGTGATTGATACCCTCTTTCGGCGGGTTCGAGTCCTTTCCTATCCAGTATACATCCCCATCCTTAGTCACAAGTACGTTCGAAAAGATTCTCTCGCCTTCTGTATGAAGTGCCTTCCATATGAGAGAATCATCCTTGGCATTTACCCCCTGAATGATGCCGAATATTCCCTTTTCAACATTTACTCCGTATACACTCCCGTTTCTTTTTCGCAAATAGGCAATGTCGTCACCCACAATCTTCTCACCCTCAACCATCGATGTGGAGGTTTTTCCACAGAGAGAGGGGAAGGCTCCCGTAAAGTAGCTCACCCTCCCTTTCGGACCGTGTACACCCATGACGAACATATGTTCAGTCAGCCAGCCTTCCCGCGCCCCTTTCTGAATCCCGAGGCGCATCGCGAGTTTTTTCAATCCAATGGTATTTCCACCGTACTGGGTGTTCGCACTGTATACCGTGTTTTCCTGTAAATCGATGTAAACCCTTCTCCTGTCAATGTTGCTCGACACGGCTTTCTCGAGCTTCCCCTCTGAATGAACAAATTTGAAAAAATCTGAAGATTCACCGATCTTTTTGAACTGCTCATAACCCTTCCTGTACAGCAGATCCTCGCTGTGCGAGACGTAAGGTGAATCGGTGAGCTGAACGCAGGAGATTGAGAATTTTGAATTCATCGGCCCGAGACAGTAGAATCGAACGATCAACTCGTGGCCCTTCATAATGTCTTTTAATATAGAGTGCATTTCCTCGATTCCCTGCTCCCGGTCAACGGAGTTGATGTTGCTTCCGAGGTCCATACCTTTGGGAAGGAGGAATTTGGTATTTTTTTTATCTCTCGCCTGATCGTAGTAACCGTCAAAATGATAGGTGTGACCCTTTGTGCGAAGTTTGTGCTCTTCACCAGCTTCGATAGACCAGTTCCGTATATACCTGATGTCCTCCGGATCATCCGTTCCAACAAATACCGTATCGGGATTGAGAATCTCGATATATCGTGCAATGAAATGGTGCATAAAAGAATTCTTAATAGCCATAAGCTTAGTAAACTGCTCTCGTTCCAGCCTTTCATTTAGAATTGTTTCAACTTTGCGATCCATCGGTATTCCTCACTCTGTATTTAATTCAAGAAAATTAAACTGTATCGTACCAGTTTGGTTTGCCGGATAATATTATGTATTTTCGCGGGAACGTCAACTCAGATTCCCTCTCCCAATTGATGATTGCAGATCTTTACCACCTCATCGACAATTAGGACCAGAAAGCCTTCGAATAGTTCCTCAGGATAGTCTTATCCTTCGTTAAGAGAAGTGCATCGTAGCATCGAGCGTGGGCGGTAATAATCCTATCAAAGGGATCACGGGTCCACCGTTCGTTAATCGCTGCTCGAACGACCTTGTGGAAATCAAAATTGTTTATCTGTAACCCAAGCCTGAGAGATAAATAATCAACAATCGGCTCACCATGCTCCTTAATTTTTTCAATTTCAAATAAGTATTCGAGTTCAAGTATAACGATTGGAGATATGGTCAATGTATCGTTTTCGAGTCTACTGAGCACCCTCTGGGGCATTAGGTCGAGCTCTTTCTGGTACAGCCAGATCACAACATGTGAGTCAAGAAATGTCATTACAGCTCTTCTCCATTTTTCCATTCTTTTGACCAGTCAAGATGTACAAGCTCTTCCGGATCTCCGTTAATCACTTCATGTTTTTCCAGATTGCCCAGTTTATTTACTTTTTCCGGTATTATTTTTAACACTCTGCCATTTCTTTCAATTTCAACCGGTACACCGGATTCCAGAATTTCATCCAGTATTCTATAGAGGTTCTGCCGCAGTTTGGTTGCCTTGATCATCTTTATCGCCTCCCTGTTATAGTATAGATAATTTACGTACGTATGTCAATTATTTTACGTACGTAAATTAACTACCAAGTTTATAAAAAAGACTTGACCGGGAAAAAAATCTATATCATACTTAACTAAACAACTTGAGAAGGATAAGTATTTGTTCACTATTTCAGCACGAGGTGTTTACGGATTAATTGCCATGGTTGAGTTAGGAATGAGCCGAAACAAGAGCCCCATGCAGATAAAAGACATTGCATCAACTCACAGTATCCCGCAGCATTACCTCGAGCAATTACTGGTTATTTTAAAAAAGGCCGGTTTGGTGCAGAGTTTTAGAGGAGCCCTTGGTGGTTACGCTCTGGCGAAAAATCCCAATCAGATAAAAATTCTCGACATACTGACCTTTCTCGACGGTAAAGTGGAAATAGTTCCAGAAAAGAAGAAGAACAATATCCTCAGCTTTTTTTGGGACAAGATTGAGTCAAACACTGAAGAACTTCTCGACATCAGCCTTGAAGAATTGATATTGGAAAAGCAGACCTTTGAGAAAAAATATATTTACAACATTTAGGTGGGTATGAAGATGGAAATTGCTGAAAATGTTGGTGAGTTGATAGGAAACACTCCATTACTCAAGTTAAATCAGATTGGCAGGGACTGTGAGGGAATTCTCATCGGAAAGCTTGAGTTCTTCAACCCCTGTGGCTCGGTTAAGGATCGAATCGGTTTAGCCATGATCGAGGATGCTGAGAGGCAGGGCCTTATAAACAAAGATACCGTGCTTATAGAGCCAACGAGCGGGAATACGGGAATTGCTTTGGCCTTTATTTGTGCGGTAAAAGGTTATAAGCTTATTCTCACCATGCCGGACACTATGAGTGTTGAGAGAAGGAACCTTTTGAGTGGATTCGGTGCTAAAGTTGAGCTCACTCCGGGGCATCTTGGAATGAAGGGTTCGATTCAAAAAGCTGAGAAGTTGCACCATCAAATAGTAAACTCATTCATTCTGCAACAATTCAAGAACAAGGCAAATCCTGAAATACATAGAAAAACCACCGCTGAAGAAATATGGCGCGATACCGACGGAAAAGTTGATGTAGTCGTTGTCGGCGTCGGAACGGGAGGAACGATCACCGGTATATCGGAAGTTTTGAAAAAGAGAAAACCTTCACTGATGAGCGTGGCAGTGGAACCGCAGGATTCGGCAGTTTTATCTGGAGGACATCCGGGCTCCCATAATATTCAGGGGATAGGTCCCGGTTTCATTCCTGAGGTCTTAAATCTTGAGGTTGTAGATGAAGTCACGCAGGTGAGCAATGAACAGGCTCTCCTCATGACAAGACGATTGGTCCGTGAGGAGGGATTGCTTGCAGGCATATCATCGGGCGCCGTTGTCTACGCCGCTCTGCTAATAGCAAGACGACCTGAACAAAAGGGAAAGATGGTGGTCGCCGTGCTTCCTGATACTGGTGAAAGGTATCTAAGCACCTCACTCTTTCTGGATGAATAGAGCGAAATGTATCAAGGAAAGGTGATATTGATACCTATTGTTGACTAAATAAATTGAGTTAATTAACAATTTGGAGGAAAGATGAAAATTACTATCAATGGGAAAAAAGAAACAATAGATAAGAATGAAATTACCGTTTTCGAACTCCTCAAGGTAAAGAAGGTTAAAATGCCCGAAATGGTATCCGTCCAGTTGAATGGGGACATATTACGTCGTACTAGCTTTGATTCTACCCATGTCCGTGAAAATGACGAAGTCAACTTTCTCTATTTCATGGGAGGAGGCGGTTTCAATAGATGACCGAATGGGGTTTTGAAACAAAAGCTATACACAGCGGTTTGATCCCCTCGCAACATCAGGGAGCAACCGCAGTACCTATATACGAAACAACATCATATGCATACGATTCCGCTCAGGACATTGCTGAAGTATTTGAAGGAAAGAAGTTCGGTCATATATATTCACGGATCTCAAATCCAACGGTTACCACATTTGAACAGCGTATCAATGCTCTGGAGAAGGGAACTGGTGCAGTGGCAACATCATCCGGCATGGCCGCAATCTCAACGGCCCTCTTCACCCTTGTTGCTCAGGGTGATGAAATTATCTCCAGTAAAAGTCTCTTCGCCGGTACCTTTCTCCTCTTCAATAGGATATTCAAAAAGTATGGGGTTCAGATCAAATACGTGGGGCCAAACGATATTGATGGAATCAGAGCCGCCATCTCTGATAGAACACAGATTATTTTCGTTGAAACTATCGGGAATCCAAAACTCGATGTTCCGGACATTGAAAAGATCTCCAGGGTTGCGGTGGAAAACAAAATCCCCCTTGTCGTTGACAGCACCATGACCACCCCTTATCTGGTTCATCTGAAAGAGCTCGGTGCAGCCATTGTTATCCATTCCACGACAAAATACATAACAGGGAATGGAAGCACCATAGGAGGCGTCATAGTCGATCTCGGAAACTTCGACTGGAAGACCTGTAAAAACAGTGATCTTTCATCCTTTGCGCAGCAGTGTGGAAGCGATTTCGCTCTTCTTATTTCTGCCAGGAGGCATATAGTACAAAATCTGGGAAACTGTCCATCACCATTCAATGCGTATCTTCAGTGTCTGGGACTCGAGACACTTGCTGTACGGATGGAAAGACACTGCAGCAACGCCATGGAACTTGCCAATTTCCTGAACCATCATCCGAAAGTCTCCGATGTGAACTATCCGGGTTTAAAAACCAGCCCGTATCACGAGATAGCCCGAACTCAGTTCAAGGGCAAATTCGGCGGACTCCTCACCTTTCGACTTGGTTCCAAAAGGCAGTGTTTCCAATTGATCGACCATCTGGAGCTGGTAAAAAATCTGGCCAACCTCGGTGATGCGAAAACATTGATTGTTCACCCAGCATCTACGATCTATTCCGAATGCACAGAAGAGGAAATGGCTCATGCTGGCGTCAGCGAGGATATGATACGGGTATCGGTCGGAATTGAGACGATCGATGATATCATCAAAGATTTTGATCAGGGTCTAAAGGAGGTTAACTCATGAACCTGACCGAAGAACAGATAAAACGTTACAGTCGTCACATACTGCTCAAGGATGTGGGTGGCATAGGACAGGAAAAATTGCTCAATGCGAAAGTGCTCGTTATCGGCGCAGGTGGACTCGGGTGTCCTATCGCACAGTATCTGACCGCAGCTGGAGTGGGGACATTGGGAATCATCGACAGCGACAGCGTGGAAATCAGCAATCTGCAGCGACAGATACTCCATTTCACAGCTGATATTAATAGACCGAAGGTTGAATCAGCCCGGGAAAAGCTGATCAGGATAAATCCGGATGTCAGGGTACAGTGCTACAACGAGCGTTTGACCGCTGAAAATATATCGAACCTTTTTAGGGAATACGATTTCATTGTAGAGGGAACAGACAATTTCCCATCCAAGTTCCTGGTCAATGATGCCTGTGTGTTTTCAAACAAACCATTCTCACAGGGTGGTATCCTCCGCTTTGACGGTCAGACCATGACCCATGTTCCGGGAAGCGCCTGCTACCGGTGCGTTTTCGAGTCGGCCCCCCCGCAGGGGGCGGTTCCAAGCTGCAGCGAAGCGGGCGTTCTGGGTGCAGTCGCCGGCATGCTGGGAACCATACAGGCGGCTGAAACGCTGCGGTACATACTCGGTATTGGAAAGCTTTTGACAGATCGAATATTGTTCTTCGACGCTTTCAATATGGAATACAATACGGTCCAGGTTAAGAAAAATCCGAACTGTCCAATATGCGGTAAAGATCCCTGGATCACTGAGCTCAAGGAGTATGAACAGCCGGTCTGTGATCTAAATGCTGAGGTACGCTCGGATGGTGTTTAAAAGAAGTAAAGATCTCACATTTTTTAAAAAATCCTTGCCCGCTCTCCTTTGTTTCATGTTTGTAAGTCTAATGGCGTACAGTGATTCTGGATGGATCTATGCACTAAATCAGGATGATGCCCAAATATACGTTGTCGAAGTGGATACGAGGAAGCTCATTTCCACTATTCCGCTGGGCGGTTATATGCCAAATGGCCTCTTTCCGACACCAGGGGGAAAATTCGTATTTGTTACCTTCATGGATTCAGATCTTGTCTCCGTTGTCGATGTGGAGAAGCACCAGGAGGTAAAAACATTCATTATGGAGGGAGGAACTCCAGGCTCCTTTACCTTTTCGACCATGGGGCAGGAGTTGTATGTAACGTGGCCTTCATCTGAAGTGATCAAAGCGTATCACCATCAGAGATCAGAGCTGGAATTCAAAGAGCAGTTCCATTTGGGCATGGCCAATGCCCCCATCCTTCTCAACAGGAGGGGAACCCGCATCTATCGCAGCAGTGAGGAAGGCCTCGAGGTGGTCTATCTCAAAACAAAGGAAATCATCAAGACCTTTACCCAGTCCGGTGGTCCTAGGCTATGGTCATTCTCTCCCGACTACCGGTATCTCTGGGGAGTCAGTACGGACGGTATCGTCGTAGTCGACGAGCCGAAGCTGCGTACCCTGAAGACTGTGACTGCCACTCCAAAATCCCATGCTGCAGTTTTTTCACAGGATGGAAAAAAAGCGTTTCTTATAGAAAAATCAGGACTGAGGGTGCTGGTACTGAACAAAAGAGCGAGCGATCTCCTTGGAGAGATATACTTTGAGGATCCCATTGAAAGCATAACCCTTACAGAAAATGGAACCCTCTGGACCGGCAGCTTGGAAACCAACACACTGTTTTCGATAGATACGAGTACATTGGAAAACACGGGTATGGTTGATCTACCCGGTAAACTCATCCAGATCAGGTATGTGACACTCAAAAAGGGGGAGGGGTACGCCTGCTTTTAGCAGCATGTCTAAGGGAGATGTTTCATGCACATTACTGAAGTGAAGGAAGCTTAGATATGTTTTTAACAGCGGTGCTGGGACTTGCTGTTGGGTTGCCGCTCGGGTATGCTTTTCAACGGGGTGGCTTCTGCATGAATACTGCATTCAGGAGCATTCTCTTCGAACGAGACCTCAGCCTGTTTCGTGGATACATTCTTATTTTATTGATCAACATAGTCGCTGTGAATCTCCTCTACGAATTTGCCCTTATCAATATATCCATTGCACCCTTTTTCTGGCCTGCTGTTACAATCGGAGGACTCATCTTCGGGTTTGGCATGGTTCTTGCCGGTGGATGCACCTCCGGTACATGGTATAGGGTTGGTAAGGGGATGATGGGTTCATTCGTTGCACTTATCGGTTTTGCCATTGGTGCAGCGAGCATGAGCACTGGAATTCTTCGTCCTCTGATGGATACCCTCAGAACACCGATCATCGACATCTACGGACAGGAGGCAACCCTTATAAACATATTCCCTTCCAATTCACCTTTCGTAAAATGGATTATTATCGCACTTATCGTAATAGGTGGAGCAGTTTGGCTTTTGAGGGCACCGAAACAGAAATTCCAGATTGGCTGGAGCTGGCAGCGAACCGGACTGATTATTGGCCTTTTGAGCGTGGTCTCCTGGGTGGTCTCAAGTTTCACGGGTAGGGATTTTGGACTTTCCTTTACGCAACCCACAGTATCACTTGTTCGCCTTATCTTGAACGGCGATCCGGGTGGAATAAACTGGGGTTCCTATATGGTATTAGGCGTGCCGATAGGTGCGCTAATAGGAGCCATCGTCTCTGGTGAATTTTCGCTACGGATGTCTGAACCCCGCAGGCTCCTACAGCAGTTTGGTGGTGGTATTATCATGGGACTCGGGGCTGCTCTTGCAGGCGGTTGTAATATCGGTCACGGCATAACAGGGGTTTCTGCTCTCGCGTTGAGCAGCATCGTTGCCACGCTGTTTACAATTCTCGGCGTGTGGACAATGACCTATCTGGTGTTCCATCGAGTTGCCAGGACGGTATCTCGAAGTGAAGCTATGGTTGAATCAGGAGTGAAACCATGATTCGTTTTTCATTGGTGGGTTCGTAGGTCAAATGTAATGTAACTATAAGGAGTACAGTATGAGTACGAAGTTTTTTACCGTACATATCACAAGTTTTTTGATTGTTGCAATTGCTCTAGCGCTGTTTCCCCTTGCAGCTCTTTCAGAGGACACAATGAGCGGCTCAGGCCTTCCACTTCTCGTCGAAACGGAATGGTTGGCAAACAACAGCGGCAGGTCGGATATCCGTATCGTTGATTTTGGGAGAACAATGGATGAATATGAAGCCGGTCACATTCCGAGTGCCGTCTATATAGAGACAAAGGCGGTATGGGATGAGGTCGACGGCATTCCTGGTATGCTTCCAGGGGTCGAAACCGTGGTACAATCACTGGAAAAGGCTGGAATTAACAACAACCTGGTGGTAGTCATCTATGACAGTATCGGGGGATTGTGGGCATCCCGGCTTTTCTGGGCCCTGGAATACCTGGGACATCAGGACGTTCATCTTCTCAACGGAGGCTGGAATAAGTGGGTACAGGAGCGACGAGCGGTTCAAAAGGACACTCCCTCGGTACCAAGGGGAAGCTTCACGGCTCATGTTCACAGTGATAGGCTTGCAACAAAAGAATGGATACTTGAAAATCTGAGTAATCCAAATGTTCAGATAGTGGATACTCGTTCTCCTGCTGAATACACCGGTGAGGATGTTCGTGCCGCACAGGGCGGTCATATTCCCGGTGCGGTTAATATCGACTGGGTGCTCAATTTAACGGGCAATGAATCGAATACCTTCCTGTTCCAAGAGGAGCTTGCAGAGATGTACGATTCTCTGGATGTAACCAAAGACAAAGTAGTGGTAACGCACTGCCAGACTGGGGTTCGCGGCGCGCATACCTATTTTGTGCTCAGGCTGTTAGGATATCCTGAAGTGAGGGTGTACGACGGATCCTGGGCGGAATGGGGTAATGCCGAAGATATACCCATTCAGAAAGGAAAGGCGCAGAAATAACATTTATTTACCAGAGTCAAGTTAGTGAATTAAACAATGTCTCAGTAACATACGCATTATAGAGGAGTATTATAGTATGTCTGCAGAAAAAGAGAGCACTCATGTAGACAGAGAATTGAATCTCAGGGGAGAAGTGTGTCCCTACACCTTTGTGAAGAGCAAACTGGCACTGGAAAAGATGGATCCAGACCAGATCCTGAAAATTACCGTGGACAACAGCGAGTCCGCTTCCAACGTGCCGAGAAGTTTAGAACTGGAGGGACACACGGTTCTGAGGGTTGCCAAGGAGCAAAAGTCCCTTTGGAATATTATAGTAAAAAAAAGTATCGCCCGAGGCTTAACCAAGGGGTAAGGTAATATTATTGGAGGAGGATTATAATGAACAAACTATCCATTATTTGCTTTAGTGGAGATTTTGATAAAACAGTTGCAGCCCTCACGATGGCTACCGGTGCAGCAGCCGTGAACTACGAGGTGAACCTCTTTTTCACCTTCTGGGGCCTAAACATCGTGAAGGAGAAAAAGGGAAGAAGCTTTATCGGTAAAGGGGGCCTTGCGAAGACCTTCAATTATCTTGAGGGTAGTTTTAAAAATATGCCAATGAGCAGGCTGAATTTTCTGGGGGCAAGCCCCAAGATGATGACCCATCTGATGAAGAAACGAAATGTTGCGACCCTGGCTGAGCTGATGCAGGCTGCCATAGATCTCAAGGTAAACCTGTATGCCTGTGAAATGTCGATGAACATACTCGGCATCAAAAAGGAACATTTTATTCCTGAAATCAAGGAGGTTATAGGTGTGCCTACGTTCCTCGAGCTTTCAAAGGACGGAGAAACCCTATTTGTATGACCATGGAAAAACATCTCCTCGACATAACAAAAGACCACTGTCCGATGACCTTCGTAAAGACCAAGCTGGCAATGGAAAATTTGAACAAGGGTGACCAGCTGGAGGTACTGCTCACAGAAGGGGAACCACTCCAAAATGTTCCCCGATCGGCAGCAGAACAGGGGTACAGCGTTCTCGAAAAGGCGCAGGTAAAAGATCACATATACAGAATTCTCATTCAAAAATGATTACAATACCTAAAGGAGTTGTTCAGCAGATCATCAGGCAGGCTCGTGATGAGGTTCCACTCGAGGCGTGCGGTTATCTGGGTGGTACGGAGAATGTGGTCAAGGTGATATATCCCATGACCAATGCCGATCAGAGTTCCGAACACTACTCCTTTGACCCGGAGGAGCAGTTCAAAGTCTTGAGAGAGGCCCAGGACCTGGGGCTCGATCTTATCGCCGTGTATCACACGCATCCGGCTACTCCACCGCGAATGTCAGTTGAAGATATCAGGTTGGCATATGACACGAGCATCTTCTATGTTATCTATTCGCTCCAGACAGACAGTCTCAAGGCTTTCAGGGTAAACGATGATAAAGAGGTAACCGAAGTGACGGTCCGTATAACAGATACTGTTGGACCGGGTGAGCGAATAAAGGATAGCAATGATCCTGCTCTTGAACCCTAATCCACGCATACCTGATTTTGCTTAAGATTATGGCACATGTACTACTAAAATGTTATATTAGAACCACAGGAAATTTCCCATGGTAAAGAGAAATCAAAAAGGTGTTGGATGGCTTTTTCATCCCTATGAATTTGCATTTTGCGGTCATTCGAGAAGCGGAAAAACAACCCTTATTATCAACCTGATAGAGGCTCTCTCAAAGAAATACAGAATTGGATTTGTAAAACACGATGTTCATGGATTCGAAATCGACCATGAAGGAAAGGATACCTATCGTGCTCGATCCTGTGGAGCATATTCTATACTGATCAACAATCCAAGACAGTTTGCTGAAATCCATGCGAATCCTTTGAGTTCAATACAGCAGAAGACCTCCCTCCTGAATAATGATATCGTACTTGTGGAGGGATACAAAAACACGAGAATTCCAAAATTCGTATTCATCGATTTGGACAAAAAAATTCTAAAAGAGTTTCAGGAAAATAATTGGGAAAACGTACTGGGATTCATAGGTTCCGGGGATACAGGGGCAGAAGATAGCCTTGGTTATCCATACTTTGACAGAGACGATATCACCGGGATCCAGAATATGATTATTGAAAAAATAGAGGAGAAGATAAATAGTACAAAATTATACGGCCTGGTTTTGACTGGAGGCAAAAGCACGCGACTACGGAGCGACAAGTGCGAGCTGGACTATCATGGTGTGAGTCAGGCCGAACACTGTTACAGGACCCTCTCAAATCTGTGTCAAAAGGTATTCATTTCAAACCGCAGGGAACAGGCTTCGAATCATCACAGCAGAGGTTTCCCTCAGATACACGACCAGTTTCTGGATTTTGGACCGCTCGGTGGTATACTGACCGCCATGATCAACCATCCCGAGGCAGCATGGTTTGTACTGGGATGTGATTTACCTTTCGTGGATATGGAGATGCTGTCGAGATTAACAGAGGAGAGAGAGCCCCTCAAAATGGCAACAGCATACACACACGGTGACGATGGTATTCCTGAACCACTCTGCACGATCTATGAGCCGAAAATAAGGCCCCTTCTGTTCCAATGTCTTGGATTGGGATACTCATATCCCCTGAAGGCCCTGGTGAATTCCGAAATAAAAACGATCATCCCTGGTGATGGAAAAAAATTACAGAACGTAAATACTCCAGAGGAGTATGAAAGAGCGTACAGGGTGCTCAAAAAATCAGGCAAGGTATAGTGGGCAATCAGAACCCTTTCAACTTCAGCTCCATACAAGATGAATAAAGGGTGGTCTCCTATCCACCTACGCTGTACATGTAGGATCGCGAAGAGCTCCAATTCATGTAGGTGCTCCGTTCTTTTACTGCAAGCCTATCTCTTACTATCGCCTCGATGGTAGCGGCACTCTCGCCCCGTCTCAAAAGGTCTCTGAGGTTCAAACCGTTTCTTTCATACAGGCAGATCTTCAATTCCCCGGTTGCGAGGAGTCTCAATCTCGTACAGGCCTTACAGTTGTTCTCCTCTGTTTTAATAAATCCCACTGTTGCAGTTCCAACCTTATAGTAATCCGCAGGCCCGGAACCGATGGGTTCGCTCCTCTTTAGGGTGAACTGTCTTTCACATATGGTCATAACCTGCTCTATGGGCAAAAAATACTCTTCACTCCACAGGGGTGTAATTTTCATGAATTCTATGAACCGCAATATTAATCCCTGCGATTTAGCAAAATAAACAAAATCTATTATTTCATCATCATTTACGCCTTTCATTACTACCACATTGATCTTGATCGGTGAAAAACCAGCCTGCCGCGCCTTATCTATGCCCTCAAAAATCCCATCAAGGAGGTCTCTTCCGGTAATTCTTGTAAACTTTTCCCGCTGTAATGAATCAAGACTGATATTGATCCCTTTTAGTCCCACGTTTTTCAGCTGTATTGAATAATCTGGCAGGAGGAGACCATTTGTGGTAAGCGATACCTCTTCTATCAGATCAATATTATTGAGAGCTGAAATTAAACCGACAAGACCCTTTCTTACCAGAGGTTCACCACCGGTAATCCGTACCTTTTTTACGCCAATATGCGATAAAAGCTCGACTATCCTGACAATCTCTTCGAAACTGAGAAGCTCTTCATGTGCTCTGAGCGGTACACCATCCGATGGCATGCAGTACATACACCGCAGATTACACCTGTCGGTAACTGAAATGCGGAGGTAATTTATAGAGTTTCGGGAATCAAACATCGTTTTCAAATAAAATGAAAAATCAATACAAATTTTTTATATGGCGGTTTTGGTTATCTTTCCGCCTGTACAGAAACAGAGGTGAAATGCAAATGGATTGGCGTTTTCATTGCCAGGAAACCCTACTTCCAGATGAACCGCGCTTTTATCACAGAAAGCAGCGCATATACCGCAGCCGTTGCAGAGTGAACTGTTGAAAAATAACTTTTTCTCCACGTTGGATCGTTCTGCCCGCAATGCTCCTGTTGGGCATACACCCACACATGCTGAACAAAAATCGCAGGTGTCATCGACCTGAAGGTCATAATAATAGCTCTTCAGCAGCTTTGCTCCTATATCCGGGGGCAATGTTCGGAGCATTCTGTTCATGGTCTCTTTTCGAGTCGGGAGTGTCTTTGCAGTGTAGGCCTGGGTTTTCTGGTCTGAAGCATCATCGAAAAAGAACTTCTGTGCACGTTCAGTTGTGAGTTCTGTAAAAGCCTTGAAAAAATCCCTTCTATTGTACGTAACATCACGGTACTGCAGCTCTTTCACATTCTCCACGAGTCGCATTTTTTCCGTTACTTCAATCCCGGTTTTTTCTGCAACCCCCCTGAGCCTTTCCTTGATAATATTGACGACAAATCCATTCCTGCACCCCGCACATCGGGTTAGATTCATCTGCAGCGGCCCTTTGATTGACAGAATCAGAAGGGCGAGGTGTTCTTCAGAGAGAGATCCAAGACAGAACGTTCGTACGTGGGCATGCAAATCCTGCTCCATATTACATGCCAGTACCGGCATCCTGATTTTCCCAAGCTTTTGAACCATCTCGTAAAAATCGATCCCGTTTATCTCGAAGCTATCGGTTGGACATTCTGACACACAGAGCATGCACTCCGTACAGGCCCCTCGATGGATATCCAATCTTCTTTCGTCCAATCTAACGGCATTTGTTTTACATATATCCACACATATGGTACATGTGCTCTTGTTACAGCGCACCCGCAGACATCTCGATTGATCAATGCATATGGAAGAAGAACTATGTAAGATCCTGTTAACGATCATCGTTTTGAGCATACTGCGTTTCCTTTGATAGAGGAGAGTTCCCTTCTCCAGTGAGCAGATTGATGTACTTACGGTCGTAGAGCACAAAATCACATGTACAGTCAGCAAGCAACTTGTAAAAGTCATTTTCCGCATTTTCACGTACTTTTTCGCAGAATGCGGAAATCCACTGTCCGAGGAATCGATTCAGAAACATTTCCTGGTATTTTAAAAATTCAGCAGCTCTACTGGATTGAGAGCTCTGTAAGAATTCAACCTCTTGATAGATCAGGTAATACATGTACTCAAGCTCCACGGCAATGTGATCCGGCAGATCTTTAAAATCACTGTTTATGACAAGTCCGGTTTCACGGTACAGTTTTACAATTTCCATGGTTGAATCACCCATGACTCTTCTACCCTCATCGATATACACTGAACCGTATGGCGGTGCCTTGAGCTCAAAGGGACCGACAAACAATCGTGCAAACTCAACGGATAGTTCCTCGTCACTGTACCCCATAAATGTCTTACTCATCTTTTCGGATATAACCGAACCACGTGGACAAACATGCTTCAGTGACAGGGTGAGATGTTCGAATACCCTTTCCTGTCTTAATAGCTCCCTATCGGGTGGATAGAAACAAAGGGCTAGGTATCGATAGCACTCCCCTCTCATTTTCTTATGCAACAGAACCTTATCCGCACTCACCTTGGAATACCCCTTACGATAAAATTAAGGATAGGACTGCCTTGAGACAGTCCTATCCATGTTTCACCTGAAGATGCTATCCCTAAGCAGTTCGTGCCGCTTTGAAGCTTCTTATGTAGTAAACATTCGGCACTGTCCCGGCTTCAGGCTTTAAGACCATCGACTTGTATTTTTTGAGCAGTTTGCTTATTGCGCTGTTCGGATCGTCGAGATCCCCGAAAGTTCTTGCACCGGAAGGACAGGCGTCAACGCAGTAGGGCTGCTCTCCCTTTGCGACGCGATGCTCGCAGAATATGCACTTTTCAATGATCCCGTCTCGTCTCACATCCTTGTAGTCAGGATGAGAGTATGTCGTTTTATGGGCAGGACTTGCACCGGTTTTCCGGGCAATCTCAGCACCTGAAGAAGTGCCTCCACGTATGATCTCCATGGTGTCACTGAAGAAGGGCTGTGTGTCCTGGTCGAAATCATTGAAACTGATGACACTGTACTGTGCCTCTGCTTCTGCAACGTCCATTTCACTGTAGGGGCAGGCGCGCTGGCATAGCCGGCATCCGATACAGCGATCGTTGTTGGTCATAGTGATGTTGTTATCATGCTTGAAAATCGCCTTGGGTGTTACCGGGCATACTTCAACACATGGAGGATTCGAGCAGTGATTGCAGAGCACGGGCGTGTTCGTGTAGCTGATATTGGGGAATCTACCACTCGCCTCTATTACGTGATCCGCCCAGTTAAAGGTTTGTCCCTTGGCACTTTCTCTCGTGTTGTTCTCTGTTTTGCAGGCAATTGCACAGGCACCGCAGCCCACACACTTCTGTAAATCTATAACCATTCCTAATTTTGACATTATTCTCTCCTCTCCTTCATCATATCTTTGTGATCTTTACCCCGGTGAATCCGCCGTTTCTCACGGTGCTCCCGCTCAGGCGGTCATAGTCATCGGGCATCAGAATGTTGTTGTTGCCGCCCTTGGGTCGCGCATTCCGGTAATCGGACGCAACTCTTCCATAGGCCCAGTGACCCATGCCATAGGCTTTTGCCACCGTGCCCTGACGGACACCTTCCCAGAGTTTTGCCTTTGCTTCGATACTTGCCTGCACAGAGGTGAGGCGAACCTTGTCCCCATCCTTGATGCCGAGTTTCGCAGCATCACGCGGGTTGATCTGTACAACGTCCTCCCAGTTCTTGTCACCCACATCCACCTTCTTGAACTCATAGTACCAGGGACAGTTCTGGCTTCGTCCCTCGCGGTTGAGCTTTGACTTGTAGTCGATAAAGGTGAATGGATACTCACTCACACTGCCGTGTCGGAAGGGTGTTTCATAGTGGGGAACGAATGCCTTCTCTCCCCGGGCTTCGTACTTGCACGTTCGAAGGACATCGTTGATGCTCGTTTTGTATTTATTGGCGTGCTTTTGTAGCGCTTCCTTGAGGGTTTCGCTGTAAAATTCGAACTTCTCTGTTTTAGTCTTGAATTTTCCCCATCTTGCCTTGTATTTGTAGGGAGAAGAGTTCCACATACCCCGTTTTGTGAACTCTTTCCAGCCGTTAATCCGATCGCCTCCCACATCCTTTTTACCGTCCCACAGGGGCGCGGTTTGATTCTTCAGGTTGTACTCCGTAAACTCGAGGCCGTTGTTCGGCATTCTTCCGGTCTCGGGGTCCTTGAACTCGTTTCTGAAATAATCGTAGAGATTCGAAAACCCCCTCTCCTTGAGCTTCTCTGCAATCATCCAAGGGATCTCGGTCTCATCCATCTTGACATCCCACATCGGCTGGATAACCGGCTGTACAAGCGTCGCTGTTGCATACCGGTTCGCCTTGGTTTTGACGTAGCCGAGTTTCTCGAACATGGTTATGGTTGAGGGCAGTACGATATCGGCGTACTGGGTGATCTCAGCAGCATGGGTCGTGATATGGGCTGAGAAGGGTATCTTCTCCATGGCCTTCTCCCAGCGGGAAGCGCCGGTGCATGAGAAGACAAAGTTGTTCATGTACCCTATTGCCACTTCGATGTTGTAGGGATCTCCAGCCAGAACCGCGTTTGCCACATTGTTCGTCACCACACCGCCGCCTGATTTCCCTTTGTTCAATGCTGGAAATTCCTTATACCCTCGCTGATCGATCTTCTGCATCTTGGAATGCTTTTTTGACAGGTCATCCTGGTAGTCTGAAAAAGCGGGAATGCCTTTGGCGGGAATCTTTGCACCCGCAAGAACTCCGCCCTCATGATCGATTGAGCCGACCAGACCGTTGAGCGCATGTACTGCCATTGCCGAATAGCCGCCCCGCACGTGCATAGCAGCGCCTGGGCCCATCCAGGCGATCGAGTATGGCCCCGCTTCTCCGAGACCGGTTGCAACTCGGATTATCTGTTCCTTCGGTATGAGGGTAATCTTTTCAGCCCGTTCAGGCGTCATGTCCTTTACCTCGATATTCCACCATTTTACAAGGCCATGGGTATGGATTTCTGTAAACGCAATTTCATCAACCGCTGACCCGGCACGGAACAGGTTCCTTCCACCTTTGAAATCCCCCACAAACTCCCTGCTCCACAAACCCTTCGTGAGGATGACATGCGCCATTGCTATGGCCAGTGCACCGTCTTCACCCGGTTTGACCGGCAGCCACTCCTGAGCCTTCGCAGAGGATGAGCTGAGCTTGGGATCGACGACGGCAACAGTCGCCTGATCGAGCACGTCGCCGAACCTTCTGATTGCAGCCGGAATCATCCGGTTGCTGCTCAGAGGATCGCAGCCCCAGAGGAGCACGTATTTGCTCTTGCTCAGGTCATAATCCCTGTAGCCCCAGTTGCCCGCAGTAAAAAAGGAGCCGAATTTTTCAGCCTCGGCACATATGGCGCTGTGGGATATGCCGTTGGGTGAGCCGAATACCTTCGGCAGCGCACCGTATATCGTATCCCTCATGTAGCTGTACCTACCCCGCATGAGCATGAACTTTTCGGGCTCACCCCTGCGCCGCAGCTCCAACATGCGGTCTGCGATGGTGTCGAGCGCCTCATCCCAGGAAATTGGAACGAACTTCGGGTCGATGCCCTTCCCCTTTCTCGGGTTCGTTCGTTTCATGGGCACCTTTACCCTGTCAGGGTCGTACACCTCCTGGAGACCGATATGCCCCTTGGGACACAGGTACCCGTCGTTCTGCTTTGAATAACGATTCCCCCTGGCCTTCACCGCTCGTCCGTTTTGGACAAAAACTTCAGCAGGACACCAGGTGGTGCATCCCTGGCACGTGGTGGCCATCCAAGTACCCGGCGCAGTGCCGCCTATGGAAGCCGTATCCTGGGCAAATGCTCTGAGCCGTGGTTTGCCCAGCGTGGCCGCAGCGCCGATGGTGGCACCAACTGCGGCACTCCGCTTGATAAAATCCCTACGCGTAATCTTCATCCTTAACCCCCATAATTGTTAATTTTTCACTATTTCTCACAATCCATTTCATTTATGTTTGAAACCAATAGGAACGTGAAGATACAATAAAAACATTGACAATTAGTTAACATTTTTTTAGTTTATTTTTTTCCCAGTTTGCAGAGCGAAAACATATGGTGCATTAAGCTAATACCCGAGCTTCTGTAATTACTGTACATACTCCAGAAACTAACCCAGTTCTAAAAGAGGAATTGGGAAACGTTACTTAACTTTAATGACCTTTCGAATAAAATTAAAAACTGATGTTTGATTTTGCTAAACATATGATAAATATTACTATATTTATCATATTATTATTAATATTAAAATTGTATTAATTTTATATTGCGTAGTTTATATACATTTTTTTTCTTTGTCAAGAAATTAATACATAGGTTTAGTAAATGGGTACAGAGATAGGTACCACTTTAATCATCATCCAC
>CAYFYU010000038.1:0-27425 GCA_964347455.1 uncultured Spirochaetota bacterium
CGAGCGGGGTATCTATCCCCATTCGACCTATATATTCAAGCATGCCCTCACCCATGATGCAGCCTACGAGTCACTGATGAAGAGCACCCGCGAGAAGTACCACAAAGAGGTTGTCCAGGTTTTGGAACAACGATTTCCCAAGGTGGCGGAGCTACAGCCTGAGCTATTGGGTCATCATTACACAACAGCGGGTCTTTTAAAGCAGGCAATTCCCTACTGGCAGAGGGCGGGTGAAATAGCCATAAGACGTTCAGCACACAAAGAAGCAGCCGGTCATTTTGCCAGGGGGTTGGAATTGCTGGGGACTCTACCAGATACACCCGAGCGGGCAAAGCAGGAGCTAAACCTACAGACCGCCCTGGGAACAACATTGATGGTTATTCAAGGATTTGGAGCACCGGAGGTGAAACATTCTCTTGATCGTGCAGTGGAATTGAGTCAGCAGGTTGGTGAAACCACTCAGCTCATCCCGGTTTTGCACGGACGCTGGATATTTTATCTGGTTCAGGCTGAGTTGAAAACGTCTCTCAAGATTGCCGAACAGATTCTTAGCCTTGCTCAGCGTGTAAAAACTCCAGCCTCACTACTGGAAGCCCATCATGACCTGGCTGCAAATTTTATGTGGTCAGGAGATTACATCTCAGCTCGAACACACTTTGAGAAAAGCATAACCCTGTACGATTCTCAGCCCCAATCATCCCGCATATTGATCCCTGGCAGAGAAGATCCCGGCATAGTATGCCGTGCCCATGTCGCCGAGGTCCTCTGGATTCTCGGCTATCCTGAACAGGCGAAGGATAAAATACGTTCAGCGATCGAACTGGCACAGGAGCTGTCGCACCTCTTCAGCTTAGCTTTTGCACAACTATCTGCTTCATTAGTTTATCTCATGCTGCGAGAAGCCACGACAGCCCAGGAGCAGGCAGAGGAGGCCACTTCACTATCAGAAAAGCAAGGATTCGGGTTCTGGTTGCCGATGTCGAAAACATACCTGGGTTCGGCACTGGCTAATCAAAGGCCGGGAGGAGAGGGTATATCGCTTATACGCTGGGGCATTGATGCCTGTCAGGCTGGTAATTCAAAGGTGACACAGCCTCATATGTTGGTCCTCCTTGCAGATGCGTATGGGAAAAAGGGAGAGATAAAAAAAGGGCTTTCCTCACTGTCAGAAGCGCAGACCATTATTGAAAAAACAGGGGCAGGGTTTTACGAAGCAGAGCTTCATCGAACCAGGGGGGAGCTGTTGCAGATGCAGGACACTCCAGATGAGAATGGCGCAGAAATCAGTTTTCGAAAGGCCATTGATATTGCACAGCACAAGCAGGCGAAATCCCTGGAGCTGCGGGCAACAATGAACCTATGTCAGCTATTGCAGAAGCAGGGTAAGAAGGATGAAGCCCGAAAGCTGCTTTCCTGGATATACGGATGGTTCACCGAAGGGTTTGACACTACTGATCTGAAAGAGGCGAAAGAACTGCTTCAGGTGTTGTCATAAAATCGACTGAATTACATCATACCTGTTTAGCTGCTCTTCTCACCCCGGATACTTCAACTCGGTCCGAATTTTGCCGGATTTTCTGAACTCCACGGCCTCATCAACAATATCGATGATACTGTACTTCGGATTGTATCCAAGAATGGATCGCGATTTGTTCAGATCGATCTGAAAATCGTAAAATACATCGTATGCAAATTCCACAACGGGAATATCCAGTTTCTCTGATATGTAATCTGAGAGCACATCATAGCTAAAGGGTGAAGGGCCCGACACGTTGAAGGCCTGATACAGGGCTGCCTGGTTTTCCACTGACAGCATCACTGAATCCACCACATCATGGATACTGACAACGTGCCTTATTCCGGGTCTGCCATCCGGGTGCACCAGTTTGGCAGCTCCATCCAGTCCCTTCTTATAGAATTCCTTCTGCTGAGACTTTACGGCCAGCTCCCTCCATTCAGGAACGCCAAAATTTGGCTCTTTAAGTGTAGCGTGTGCCAGAACATCGTCCTCTGCATAGACCCATGAGAAACGAAGTGTTGTTATTGGCATTTTATACTGTACGATAAACTGTTCGCACATCGTTTCCTCAAGCACCTTTGAAAATGCATAGTATCCGGGATAGGCCGAGTGCGGGTAGGTTTCGTCTATGGGATAGGCATGGGGATAGTAGAATATACCAGCCCGTGCATCGGAGCCAGCCTGAATGTACTGCTGAATATGACCGGACTCCTTACAGGCATCGAGCAGACAAAACGTTCCCCGTACATTCACGCTCATAAATTGCTCCCTGTTCTCCTTTACATTGGCAAGGTGGATCACACAGTCCATATCGGCGATGAATTTTTTTGGAAGTGATTCATCACTTAAATCACCCTTCACGATCTCCACATCACTTCTGCCGACCGGTGTTTCATGCTCAAGGGCCCGAACCTTGTAGCCTGCCTTTAACAACTCTGGAATTACACTCCGCCCTATCTTCCCACTTGCCCCGGTCACCGCAATATGTTTTATCTTCAACGATCCCACCTCCTTTGATTTTCTCTCAGAATATCCTCAATATACCTCTTACACTGCACAATAGCCTTCTCCCTGTCTCCTCCACCCTGATACTCGATGATCAGATCACCCGAGAAATGAACCCTTTGTAAACTATGTATGTAGTCAGAAAACGGCACATCCCCTTCTCCGATAGGTGGCAGGGCCCATTTAACCCCTTCAGGCAAATGTATGAAATCCTCCCCCTCGGGTACGACGAATATATGCTCGTCAGGCACAACTCTGCGCTCATCCTGGGTGAGCAGTATTGAATCCTTTGCATGGGTATCCCGAATGTATCCACCAAGAGTTTCGACTGCCCCAAGCACATCGTCGGGAACGAGGTTGAGATTGGCAGGGTCGAAGTTTATCCCCACCCAGTCGCTGTTCAACTCCTCCATGAATCTGAGCATCAGCTTCGTATCATTGACCAGTACACCAGGTCCATTTTCAACGAGTACCGCTATACCACATGAACCTCCAAAGTTCACCAGCTGAGAGAATCGGTCGATGAGCGTATTCCATTCATCCAGCTCGCCAGGTACTCCTCCTGATTCGGTCACGACCCACCGAATCTGCGCCTCAGCTGCAAATTCAATAGCTCTTTTCAGCTCATCAAAAACCTGATCCCATCCACGCTTTGGATCCAGTATGTCTGTGTATGCGGCCAGTGATTTTAGCTCTAACCCGAGATCTCCCAGGAACTGCAAAATATCTCGGGCTTTGCCCTCGAAATGTGAACGGATGTCCCGGTACCAAAGCTGCACCACCCTGAAGCCGAGTTCAGATGCCTTTATCAGATTATCCCTATAGCTTAAATCTGGATCAATAGGGTCAATGAGCAATCCAACTCGCATCGTTATCTCCTCTCATTTTCGTGTCGAGCATCCGAGTATAGCAACAACTCCCAGGTCCATTTGGTATACCTATTCATCAGGACTAAAATACAGGTAACAGGCCGCAAAATGGTCCTGCTCTATTTCCCGTAGCTGCGGTTCCTCCTCGAAACAGATCTTCATACGCTTCCAGCATCGAGTGTTGAATCGGCATCCTTTGGGGATATTGTATGCGCTGGGCATCTCTCCCGTAAGAATAATCCGCCTGCGGTTTGCTTCAACCCCCGGATCGGGTATTGGAACTGCTGACAGGAGCGCCTTTGAATAGGGATGAAGGGGATTTCGGTACAATGCCTCGGTGTGGGCCAGTTCGATAATCTTGCCCAGATACATTATGGCTATCCGGTTGCTGATGTGCCGTACCACGCTGAGATCGTGGGAAATAAAAAGATAGGTGAGATTGAATTTCTCCTGCAACTCCTGAAGGAGATTTATAATCTGCGCCTGTACCGAAACATCCAATGCTGAAACAGGCTCATCGGCAATGAGAAACTCAGGTTGAACCGCCAGAGCCCTGGCGATACTGATGCGCTGCCTCTGCCCGCCACTGAACTCATGGGGGTAGCTGTTAATTAAATCGGTATCCAGCTCCACGACGCTCAGAATTTCCTCTATCTTTGCCTTTCTCTCTTTCCGGTCTGCAATATGATGAATGCGCAGGAGCTCTGAAATCGTTTGATTGACCGTCATCGAGGGGTTGAGTGAGGCATAGGGGTCCTGAAATATCATCTGAATTTGGCGCCTCATGAGACGCATCTGTTTCTCATCCAAGGCACAGAGATTTTTACCTTCAAAATATACCTCACCTCCGGTGAGGGGAATCAACTGAAGGATTGCCCGGCTGATGGTGGATTTCCCGCATCCCGATTCTACGACCAGTCCAAGAACCTCACCTCGAGCGATGGAAAAACTTACACCGTCAACTGCTCTGATAACCGCTCTCTTTTTACCAGTCGCAAACTGCTCCTTCTCCCAAAAGTGAACCTGCAGATCACTTACCTGAAGGATGGCATCTTTCATTTGCATAAATTATACAGCTCCATATAAGTGTTTGTCGGTCTTCACCAGAGCTCCTCCTCTTTTCGAAAGCAAGCTGCAAGATGTACCTCGGAATAGGGTTCCAATGGCGGAGCCTTCTCCCAACATCTATCGACAGCATAATTACACCGCGGAGCAAAGTGACAGCGGGAGGGTGGATCGAGCAGAGAGGGCGGCGATCCACCGATAGGCTGAAGTCGCTTTCCAACCTGAGCCATTCTCGGTGTGGAGGTGAGAAGGCCATGAGTGTAGGGATGCCGAGGATTGGAAAAAATATTATGCACTGGAGCGCTCTCCACGATGCAGCCTGCGTACATAACCGCAACCTCCTGGCACAGTCCCGCTACGATACCCAGATCATGGGTAATGAACATAACCGATGTACCAATTTCCTCACATATGTTTTTCATGAGCTCCAGTATCTGGGCCTGTATGGTCACATCCAGTGCAGTGGTTGGCTCGTCGGCTATGAGTATTTTAGGCTTGCAGGAAATAGCCATGGCAATCATTACCCGCTGCCTCATCCCGCCGCTAAACTGATGCGGGTAATCGTCGATCCTCTTTTTGGGTGAGGAAATGCCCACGGTCCCCAACATATCGATCGCTCTTGTTCTGGCCTCCCCGACGCTGCAGTCGGTGTGTGTTTTGATCGCTTCGGTAAGCTGCCGTGCTATGGTGAGGACGGGATTCAGGGATGTCATGGGGTCCTGAAATATCATTGCGATATTGTTACCCCGGATTAACCGCATATCATTTTCATCAAGTGCTAGGAGGTTCTGTTTTTCGAACCAGACCTCACCCTTGGTAACACGACCCGGACTGGGCACAAGCCGCATAATGGAGAGACCTGTAACGCTCTTACCGCAACCGCTTTCACCGACCACTCCAAGCATTTCACCTCTATTTATACTGAAAGAGACTCCGTTAACAGCTCGAATGGTACCACGGCTAATCCAAAAACTGGTATGCAGATCCTCTACTTTGAGTAATTTCCGGGTACTTTTCACTTTTCAAATACCACCTTACTTCTGAGCCGGGGGTCAAGGGCATTTTGAAGCCCGTCTCCGACAAGATTGATCGAGAGGATCGTAATCAAAATTGCTAGACCGGGAAAGGTACCAGGCCACCACGCCACTCCAAGATAGCTCCTTGCTGCACCGAGGTCTGCACCCCACTCAGGTGTCGGAGGTTGCACTCCAAGACCGATGAAGTTGATGGATGTGGCGATGATAATGGCCCATCCAACCGCAGTGGTCGAGAGAACTAAGAGTGGTACAAAGATGTTGGGTAGAATATGTCTGGTAGCAATTCTAAAAGTACTGCATCCAACAGCACGGGCAGCTTCTACATAGACGTTTTCTTTTGCAGAGAGCACGCTCCCCCGCACCAATCGCGCATAGGCAGGTATTAGTGACACGCCAACTGCGATCTGAACCTTTGCAAGACCGGAACCAAGTATGGCAACCACAATCAGTGCGAGCAGAATACCTGGAAAGGCGAGCATTATGTCGATGAACCTCGAGATGATGTTGTCCGTCCAGGCACCCGCATATCCTGCGATAAGACCCAGAGGGATTCCGATACCTGCCGCAACTACCACTGCAATAACAGAAGCCTGCAGGGTAAGCCTCGTACCGTAAAGTACTCGGCTAAACACATCCCTTCCAAACTGATCGGTTCCGAAAGGGAACTCCCGGCTTGGCGGCAACAATCGCGGTCCTACGGCGATCTTCACCGGATCATGGGGAGCAATGGAAGGACCGAACACAGCGAGAATGATCATCAAAAGGAGCACAAAGGTGGCCACCAGGGATGCTCTGTTCTGTGTAAAACGTGAAAAGGCTTCCCTGACTTCCCGCCAGCTCTTTGATGTGGGCTCCACCATGGCGTCGAGCCCTCGTCTCGTTAACGATTTGAACCCCATTCCTTAACTTTTCTTCTCCTTCCCGCAGAACTATTTCTAAGCATAGCGTATACGGGGATCCACCACCGAGTAGAGCAGATCGATGATCAGGTTCGATATGATATAGATAACTCCAAAAACGAGAATGGTGCCCTGAATCAGAGGGTAATCCCGCTGCAGTATCGCCAGGACGAGTAGCCTTCCAAGACCCATGCGTGCGAAGAGCGTTTCAATCACAACCGCCGATCCCATCATGTTCCCAAACTGGAGACCGATCATTGTTAAGACCGGGATCATGGCGTTCTTGAGGGCATGCCGAAAGAGAACGATCCGCTCGATCAGACCCTTGGACCGTGCAGTGAGAATATACTCTCTCTCAAGTACCTGTATGAGGTTGGCGCGCACAAGCCGTGCAATAATTGCAGAATAACCGATTCCCAGCGACAGAGCCGGGAGCACGAGTCGTTTTCCACCCCCCTGTCCTGTTGCAGGAAACCAGCCTAGGTTTAGAGCAAAAAAGAGGATAAGAAGAATTCCAAGCCAGAAGGCAGGAATGGCAACCGCAACGTTTGCCGCACCTATCGACAGATTGTCAACCCACGAATTAGGACGCAGGGCTGCAATAATTCCCATTGAAAACCCGAATACTATGGCTATCCCCATTCCCGCAAAGGTGAGTTGCAGCGTAGGAATAATACGTCCCGTAATTTCAGCTACCACAGGTGCGTGCCGTTGAATCGATTCACCCAGATCTCCCCGCACCACGCCCCACATATAGGTAACAAACTGCCTGAAGAGCGTCTGGTCGAGGCCCAGAACCCTGCGCATTTCGACTATTTGTTCGGGAGTCGGGCTGGTTCCAAACAGCATGACCTCAACTGGATCACCGGGCACAAGGCGCATTATCAAAAAAGCACCGATAATGACACCGAAGAGGGTCGGGATGGCCAGAAGCAACCGCTTGATTATGTACCTACCCAACGATCCATCCTAAGGTTGGTTTATAAAAGGGGCACAGTACGAAGAGCTGTTCAGAGCCGTACTGTGCCCTTTTTTTGCAGGTTTCATTATTCAGCAATATAAGCTCCGAAAAACAGAGGAAGACCCGTAATTTCGTACTCGATACCCTGAATCTCCTCCCTCATTCCAAGTGCAAGGGATTTCCCGAAGAGTGGCACCGTTACGCCGCTTTCCATGAGCCATCTCTGAACCTTTTTGTACGTAGCTGCCCGAATCTTCGGATCCGGTGTTCTCTCAGCCTCGGAGAGCATCCTGTCCAGCTCCGGGCTGTTCACGTGTCCCCAGTTGGTTGAACCAATATAACGGCTTCCATACCAGGAGCCCATGAACATGGGATCAGCCCATACGTAAAAGGGCATCGCAATATTCAGTGCATCCGTATCGTTCCATTTCCCAAAGGTTGTTCCGACATCGGCACTTTCTATGACGATTTCCATTCCGATCTGTCTGAGCTGGTCCTGAACGACCGATGCAGGTTCATCCATGCCGCCTCCCGGCCATATGCCCCAATTCAGGGATAGTCTCTTTCCTCCCTTCACCCGAATGCCGTCCGGGCCGACCTTCCAGCCGGCATCTTCGAGTATCTGTTTTGCCTTTTCGGGATCGTAGGAGTAGATCCGATCGATCTCGGGATCGTAGCCCAGGGTATTCTTCTCAATGGGTGAGTAGTGCGGTTCGTTGGTTCCCTTGTAGAGAAGGTCGCACAGTGTCTCTCTATCAATAGCATATTCGACTGCAACACGGACCGCCTTTTCACTGGTGGGAAATTTCTGATAGTTGAGAAGCATAATCCACGGTGCACCCGCCACCGGTGTAATGGCAAGCTTGAGGTCAGGGTCCTTCTCGAGATCAGGAATATCGTGGGACCGTACGCTGTCGACAATGTTGGTCTCCCCCGTCTTTAAGGTACTTACCCGTGTCAGGTCTTCGGGGATGATCTTGTAGGTAAGGCTGTCCACATAAGCCGGCCCTTCATGACCCCATTCAGGCCCCCAGTTGTAGTCTTCGAACCTGACAAGTGTTACAGAATCATCGGGTATGTACTCTTTGAGCATGAACGGGCCGGTTCCAGTAACGTGAAACTGGTACTGATCCCCCCATTTCTTCACCGCTGCTGGGGACACAATTGGTACATATGCGGTGCATACCATGTTGAGAAACCCTGCAAAGGGCTCCTTGAACTTCACCTTCACAGTGTAATCATCGATTATTTCGCTTGAATCGTAGGGACCAACTGCACCTAGTGCAGCGGCAGACCTGGTTTCAGGATCGACGATTCTGTCAAGGCTAAACTTCACCGCCTCCGCATTGAATGGAGTGCCGTCGTGAAATTTGACGTCCTTTCGCAGGTAAAAGGTGTACTCGGTCGCGTCGTCGGACACTTCATAGGATTCGGCGACCCCCGGATAGATTTTGGGATCTCCGGGTCTCTGCCTGAGAAGCGGATCGTGTATCTGCGATCCGATTGCCAAAACGATCTGCAGTATAGTAACCTGAGAATCAAGATTATCCGGAGATTGCCAGGTACCATAGACCAGATCACCTCCCTCCTTTGTCACCTTCCCGGGCGCTGGTGCCTCCTCTTCTTTACCAGCAAAGAGAACTGCTGTTGTAAACAGCATGACTAAAACAAGACACAATACTTTCCATGTTTTTGATTTTTTCATCCCTTCCTCCCGTCTACAAATTATTGGAAAAGCGTATCCATTTCAAAGAATTGATGATTCTTATCTTTCTCCTTTATCACCCCCTTTTTTACATTTCTACTCACTCCTGTACAACACACTAGGGCTTACTCTTTTAGAAATCACGAAACACTTTTTTTGGTTTACCCCCGCTTCGGATAGATTCCCAGGCAGCTGAGAGTATGGCTATTGTCTTTGCTCCCTCTCGTGCATCTATCGTAGACTGTTTGCCATGGAGGAGACATTCCTCGAAATTTGACATGTAGCGACGTACCGCGTCACCCTGTCCATAGGCTCCCTTCTGATCAGCAGGCACATCCATCTTTAAAACAGGCTTCGTTTCCAATTTATCGAGCACAACTCTTGCGTGCGTAGGCTTAAAATCATGAAAATCAGCTATTGCACTTCCCTCGGTACCATATATATTGAGCCCCATCATAGGAATAGGCGGCTCAACGAGACCGTAAGCCCCCAAAACCCTGGCCAGTTTTCCACTGACAAATTTGATATTGATTAGATAGGTATCCTCCAGAGGATAGGTTGGATTGACACCGCTCTTTACGCCGTAGGCCTGTACCTCCTCCGCCTCACCGAAAAACCATACCAGTGAGTCCACAGGATGACAGCATCCACCATACATGAAATCCTGCGGCACCTCAATTCTCCAGGGTGTCATGGGTATAATCTCCCGCAGATCGTGAACATAATGAGCCTCACCAAATATCAGCTCCCCGAGATCCCCATCATCATATAGTTTCCGTACTGCAATAAAACTCGTGTAAAACCTGCAGGTTTCCCCAACAAGAAACTTCAAACCGGTTTTTTTCGTCAATTTTACAATTTCCAGGGCGTCTTCCAAACTGGTTACCATTGGCTTCGTGACCACTACGTGCTTGCCCGCCTTCAGAGAATCCATTATATGACGTGCGTGCAGGTGGTCTGGGGTGAATACAACGACGACCTGGATGTCGTCTCTGGCAATGAGCTCCTTATAATTGGTTGTCGTAAAACCTATACCCCGTCTTTTCCCAATCTGTTTGACTTTGTCTTCGTGTGCCCCGCAGAGACCTCGCACTTCAAAGGTTGAGGTTCCATCTTCATTCAGATACAGAAGATCTAGCCCCATCCCCACACCGATAATCCCGATTCCTATATCCTTCTTCATTAGTCTCTCCCTTGACAGGACCTTCGGCCCTTGATAGGACCTTCGGCCTCTGCGAGACCTTCGGATTCTGGCTATCTTTGTCTATCTGATGGTGTATCTCTTTTTAACACCTGTGATTATCTCATCCGCTATCATCTTTGGCACCTCAGCATAATGGGAGAATTTCATTGAGTAGTTCGCCCGTCCCTGGCTGTGAGATCGGAGCGAGGTGGCATAGCCGAACATCTCTTTTAGTGGACAATGAAACGAAATGTTTTTACCCTGCTGAGCGTCTTCCATTCCAATAATTTTCGAGCGCCTCGTTGAAAGATCCTTGATGATTTCTCCCATATAGTCCTCTGGTGTTACAACATTAATAGACATGATTGGCTCCAGTAGGATCGGGTGAGCTTTTCGAGTACCCTCACGAAAAGCATTAGAACTGGCGATCTTGAAAGCCATTTCTGAAGAATCAACCTCATGATACGAACCATCAATTAGGGTTGCCTTGAAATCGATAACCGGGTATCCGGCTAGTATTCCATTTTCTGCAGCTTCCATTATTCCAACCCGTACTGCAGGTACATACTCCCTCGGGATAGTACCCCCAACGACTCGATTTTCAAATATGAAACCTGCACCAGGGTCAAGTGATTCAAACTCCACAACAACATGACCGTACTGCCCGTGCCCTCCAGTCTGTTTTATATGTTTTCCCTCTGCCTTAGCTCGTCCTTTAATCGTTTCACGGTAGGCCACTTCAGGCTGTCCAACGAGAGCCTCCACGCTGAACTCTCGCAGCAATCGATCTACAATTATCTCCAGATGAAGCTCGCCCATACCAGAAATAATGGTCTGCCCTGTTTCTTCGTCACTGCGCACCTTAAAGGTAGGATCCTCTTCGGAAAGCTTATGCAGCGCAGTACCCAGCTTATCCTGATCGCTGTTTGACTTTGGCTCGATGGCAATTGAGATAACAGGTTGCGGAAATTCCATCTCTTCAAGAATAATCGGATCATTAATGTCACAAAGAGTGTCTCCGGTAGTTACAGTTTTCAGCCCCAGTGCTGCAGCGATATCACCTGCTCCCACCTCTTTCACATCCTCTTTTTTGTTCGCATGCATTTGAACGAGCCGACCTACTCTTTCCTTTCTATCCTTTCCGGAATTGTAAACCGTATATCCAACCTTCAGCTTTCCCGAATAAACCCTGAAAAATGCCAGTTTCCCCACATATGGATCAGTCATGATCTTGAAGGTAAGCGCGGAGAGCGATTCGTTGCTATCAACCTGTCTTACTGCCCTTCGACCAGTCTTCAGAAGAATACCCTTCACAGGAGGAAGATCAACAGGTGATGGAAGATAGTCAACAACAGCGTCAAGAAGTTTCTGCACACCTTTATTTTTAAAAGCTGAACCACAGAGGACCGGAAAAAATTTGCCACCTATGGTGGCCTTCCTTATAACGGTCTTAATTTTTTCTTCATCTATCACTTTTCCGGAAAGGTAAAGCTCCATGAGCTCGTCGTCATAATCACAGAGGGATTCGATCAACAGATCCCGGTATGCTTCAGCCTTTTCTTTTAACTCCCCTGGTATCCTGATCTCCTTGAATGTTGCACCAAGATCGTCTTCGTTCCATACGGTTGCTCTCATGCCCACGACATCAATGATGCCCTTGAATCCTGCTTCTTTTCCATAAGGAATCTGTATGGATATGGCCTTTGCACCGAGCCGTTTATCAATCTCTTTGAGCACATTATTAAAATCAGCTCCCTGACGATCCATTTTATTTACAAACACGAGCCGAGGGATACTATACCGGTTAGCCTGTAACCACACTGTTTCACTCTGCGGCTCGACACCGGAAACGGCACAGAAAACAGCAATTGCACCATCAAGAATTCTCAAACTTCTTTCCACTTCTGCAGTAAAATCAACATGCCCGGGTGTATCGATAATATTAATGCGGTTTTTTTTCCAATAGAATGTGGTTGCTGCACTGGTAATCGTTATACCCCTTTCCTTTTCCTGCTCCATCCAGTCCATTTCGGCATTTCCATCGTGAACCTCACCGATCTTGTGCTTTCTGCCTGTATAGTACAGCATTCGCTCGGTAAGTGTTGTTTTCCCCGCATCAATATGCGCCATTATGCCGATATTTCGATAATTCTCTATCGTAAACATGGATAACATCTTCCTTACCACTTGTAATGAGCAAAAGCTTTATTTGCTTCTGCCATCCTTCTCGTATCTTCCTTCTTTTTTATTGCCGCCCCGGTGTTGTTAAAAGCATCAATGAGCTCACCAGCGAGCTTTTCACTCATGGAATGACCGGATCGCGCATTTGCATAAATGATAAGCCAGCGTATGGCAAGCGCGACCTTCCTTTCAGGTCGCACCTCAACCGGCACCTGATAGGTTGCACCGCCGACCCTTCTCGACTTAACCTCCAGCTCGGGTTTTACGTTCTCAATTGCCTTGTTAAACACCTCCAAGGGAGGCTTTCCAACTTTATCCTCAACAATTTTAAATGTGTCGTAGAGGATATGCTGAGCGAGACTTCTCTTGCCCCGCTTCATGAGATTATTAATAAACCGCGCCACCAGTACAGAGTTATAGATAGGATCGGGTGTGAGTGGTTGTCTCTTCGTTATATGTCTTCTAGGCACTGTTCATCTCCCAAAAAAAATTTTTTCATCCTCTTGTTACGGGTCAGCTTTCTGACAAAAAATAAGCCGGTTTATGCATTAAACCGGCATCCCACCAAGGGACCTAACCGACCACGCCGGTGGTTTCACCTTGCATAATCTGGTTTGTTTCAATACTGTCAATTAGGTCAGGCTTTTGGACGTTTTACTCCATACTTGGAACGTCCCTTCTTTCTATTTTCCACACCAAGTGTATCGAGAGCACCCCGAACAATATGATACCTGACCCCAGGAAGATCCTTTACTCGGCCACCTCTGATAATCACAACGGAGTGTTCCTGCAGATTATGCCCAATACCCGGTATATAGGCAGTGACCTCTATGCCGTTCGTCAATCTTACACGTGCAACCTTTCTCAAAGCGGAATTCGGCTTTTTCGGTGTAAAGGTCATTACTCGTGTACATACGCCCCGTTTCTGTGGACAATGTTGAAGAGCAGGAGCACTGGTTTTTCTTATCTGTTTTACCCTGCCCTTCCGAATTAGCTGATTTACCGTTGGCATAATCTCTACCTATTTCAACATTCGCATGAATATACTGATTATTGTTCTCCCTGTCAACATGTTTAGAACACTGCTCCTCCCACTTCCTCCCTCATCATAATTGTTCTACCCTCTACCTTCTCCTTTACCTCTTCCGGCATCTCCAGATCACCGGGTTCCTCTCGAAATAGCTCTATATCTTTGTAATCTCTTATACCTGTGCCGGCGGGTATTAAGTGTCCAATGATGACATTTTCTTTAAGACCACGAAGATGGTCAACTTTGCCTTTAATCGCAGCATTGGTTAAAACCCGGGATGTTTCCTGAAACGAGGCTGCAGATATAAAACTGTCAATATTTAATGCAGCCCTTGTTATCCCAAGAAGAACGGGTTTTGCGGTTGCCGGGCTACCACCCAGCTTAATAACCCGCTCGTTTTCAATCTTGAACTTGAACTTATCCACCTGCTGACCTATGATGAAGGTCGTGTCCCCAACGTCCACGATTTCAACTTTCCTCAGCATCTGTCGTACGATAACACCAATGTGTTTATCGTTGATATTAACTCCCTGTAATCGGTAGACCTCCTGAATTTCATTCACCAACCAGCTCTGCAGGGCCTGCTCTCCCTTGATCTGCAGTATATCATGCGGATTTGATGCACCCTCACAGAGTGGTTCTCCTGCGTACACCTCATCACTGTCACGTACAGTTACATGCTTCCCCAGAGGAACGAGATGTTTATATTCGGTCCCATTCTCGTCCTCAACTACAATTTGACGTTTACCCTTCGATATGGGGCCGAACATAACTTTCCCATCAACAGTTGAGAGCACAGCTGAATCTTTCGGTTTTCTCGCCTCAAATAGATCGGCAACCCTCGGGAGACCGCCGGTAATATCCTTTGTTTTCGCCTGTCCTCTTGGGATCTTCGCAATTACATCGCCTGCTTCAATGTCCTGATTATCATCAACGGTAAGATACGCGCCACCGGGAATGTTATAACTTTCAACTTCATTTCCCTCTTTATCGTTAATGAGTATCTTTGGCTGCAGCTGTTCATCCTGAAAGTCGAGAATGATCTTATTTATCACACCCGTCACTTCATCAATTTCTTGCTTCATAGTTGTTCCTGGGATGATAGATATGAGCTGCACCTTACCTGAATGCTCTGTGAGTATTGACTCAGAAAAGGGATCAAATTTTGTTAGTGGCTGCTTTGCCATTACAATATCATTTTCTTTGACCATGATTTCAGATCCAATTTTTACAGTAATCTCATAGGGATCTCCTAATAGAAACATATTCCCACTCTTTATGAGCACATGCACTCTTTCCTGTACCTCAATATCACTTTTGTCTTTCTTTAATTTCACAATTACTTGACCCGCTTCCACAATATCACCACTTTTAGCCTTTGAGATAATATCCTTTGTAGCATACTGGTGATAGATTCGGTTAACAACGAGATTTGCCTTTCGTGGAACAACCCTCCTCCCATCCTTCTTCTTAATTACGCTACCCTCAACTTTTTGAACAAAGACTGGATAATTCAGGCTTATCATATTCTCCTCTGCCTTTCGTGCCGCTGTTCCACCAATGTGAAAAGTTCTCATCGTCAGCTGAGTACCGGGCTGTCCAATTGATTCAGCAGCAATAATACCGACAGCTTCACCTATATCAACAGGGCTCTTGCTCGCCAGATTTCTACCGTAACACTTCACACACACTCCATGACTGGATTCACAGGTAAGGACTGTTCGCACCTTAACTTCGGTAATTCCAGAATTTTCTATCTGACGGGCAATTTCTTCCGTTATATTCTCATTCGCATTTATTATGATTTTTTTTAACCTGGGGTCGCGAATTCTGTCAACCGTGTATCGACCAACAATACGGTCAAAAAGAGATTCGATGATATTATCCTCCTCCTTTAGGGCGCTCATTACGATGCCATTTATGGTACCGCAGTCCTCTTCAGTAATTACGAGATCCTGCGCTATATCAACAAGCCTTCTCGTCAGGTAACCTGCATCTGCAGTTTTCAAGGCAGTATCAGCGAGTCCTTTCCGGGCCCCATGAGTAGAGTTGAAATACTCCAGAACGGTTAAACCTTCTTTAAAATTTGATTTAATAGGCAGCTCAATTATTTCACCTGAGGGTTTTGCCATCAAACCTCTCATACCGGCAAGCTGTCGTATTTGAGTTTTCGAACCACGTGCACCCGAATGAGCCATCATATAAACGGGATTGAACCCATACTTATCCTTTTTCAGATTCTCCATCATGACATCAGCTATTTTTTCATTGACTGCCGTCCAAATATCAATGATCTTGTTATACCGCTCCTCATTTGTAATGAGACCGTTTCTGTATTGTTCATATACCTCTGCAACTTCCTTTTCCGCTCTTTCCAAGAGCCTCCTCTTCTCAATGGGGATTCTTATGTCATCCATTCCGATTGTAATACCGAAAAGTGTTGCACATTTGAAACCTATCTCCTTGATGGCATCGAGCATTTTAGCAGTTACCGCTGCTCCATTTTTATCGTAGCAGCTGCTCACTAGAGCATTGAGCTCTTTTTCTCCAAGCGGATAATTTAAATATCCGATCTCCTCTGGCAGAATAGAATTAAAAAAAGCCCTGCCTACAGTAGTTTCGAAGGGCTCCCCTTCATGTCGTAATAGTATCCGGTCCTGATAATCGCAGGCTTTATTTTCAAGGGCCATAATCACCTCGTCGATTGAACCAAAGAATTTCAATTTTTGCTTTTCTTTGGAAGCATCGTCCTTCGTTAAATAATAGATACCGAGCACCATATCCTGTGTCGGTCCTACAATTGGCAAACCATTTGCCGGATTCAGAAGGTTCTTCGAGGAAAGCATGAGCACCCAGGATTCTATCTGTGCTTCGAGGGAAAGTGGTACATGGACCGCCATCTGATCCCCATCAAAATCAGCGTTAAAAGCATGGCAGACAAGAGGATGCAGGCGTATCGCTTTACCCTCCACCAATACAGGCTCAAAGGCCTGTATACCCATTCGATGGAGTGTTGGGGCCCTGTTCAGCAGGATTGGATGTTCAGCAACAACCTCCTCGAGCACAGACCAGACCTCAGGTGCTCGTGACTCCACCATGGTTTTTGCACGCTTGATATTATAAACGATTCCTTTATCGACCAGCTTCTTCATTATGAATGGTTTAAAAAGTTCCATTGCCATGAGGCTTGGTAAGCCGCACTGATGCATTTTAAGAGATGGTCCGACAACGATGACCGAACGTCCGGAATAATCAACACGTTTTCCAAGAAGATTTTGTCTGAATCGTCCCTGTTTCCCTTTGAGCATATCGGAAAGGGATTTTAAAGGTCGGTTGCCCGGCCCCCTAACTGCCCGTTTCTTCCTGCTGTTATCAAAGAGAGCATCCACAGCTTCCTGGAGCATGCGTTTCTCATTACGAACAATAATTTCAGGAGCATTGAGAGCAATGAGTCTCTTTAATCTGTTGTTTCTGTTGATCACCCTACGATACAGGTCATTGAGATCTGAGGTTGCAAATCGTCCACCGTCAAGCTGAACCATGGGTCGAAGCTCGGGGGGTATAACGGGAATGGTATCCATGATCATCCACTCAGGATTGTTTCCTGAGTCACGGAAATCCTCGACGATTTCGAGCCTCTTCAACAATCTTTTATCGGTCTTCGACCCCTTCTCCATCATTTTCATCCGTAGCTCCGCCGACATTGCATCGAGATCGAGATTTGTCAAAAGGGTTTTAATCGCATCAGCACCAATTCCTGCAGTAAAACTGACACCGTAGCGTTCACGGTAATCATTGTATTCCTCTTCAGTTAAGAGCTGCATTGGTTTGAGATCGGTATCTCCAGGATCGATAACAATATACTTCTCGAAGTAAAGAACGCTCCGTAATTCCGTCATTGTCAAATCCAGCAGCAATCCCATACGAGATGGTACACTTCTGTAATACCAGATGTGTGAAACTGGTGCTGCAAGTTCTATGTGTCCCATCCTTTCACGACGTACCTTGAAATGTGTTACCTCCACGCCGCATCTATCACAGACCACACCCTTATAGCGAATGCTCTTGAACTTTCCGCAGTAACATTCGTATTCTTTTGTGGTACCAAAAATTCTTTCACAAAATAGTCCGTCGCGCTCAGGCCGCAGGGTCCTGTAGTTGATCGTTTCAGGTTTTTTTACTTCTCCATACGACCATTTGCGAATCATTTCTGGTGAAGCTAACTTTATTTTGATCTCTGAAAACTCGCTCAAACTCTTCATTTTTTCCCCTCTATGTGGAGTAAGGAAAATAAATCAACCGATGTTACTGTGTATCGAGTATCTTCAAATTTTTATTTGCCTGTATTATTTCCTCATCCTTTTCTGTAAGCGGAATCTGGTCTTCATCCTCATCATATACGGTGATGTCCAGACCCAATCCTCTTAATTCCTGAACAAGAACGTTGAATGACTCCGGTATTCCTGACATTGCAACATTTTCACCTTTTACGATAGCTTCATAAATTTTTGCCCTTCCAGTCATATCATCTGATTTAACGGTTAACAATTCCTGAAGATTGTTCGCTGCCCCATAGGCTTCGAGAGCCCACACCTCCATCTCTCCCAGTCTTTGACCTCCAAATTGTGCCTTTCCACCGAGAGGCTGCTGTGTAACCAGTGAATATGGTCCGGTTGAGCGGGCGTGGATTTTATCATCAACAAGATGGGCGAGCTTCAGCATGTAGATGACACCCACGGTTACTTCATTTTTAAAGGGTTCTCCGGTTTGTCCATCATGGAGCACAATCTTCCCGGTGTTGGAAAGTCCAGCTTTTTTCAGGTATTCTGCGATCTGTTCATTGGTCGCAGACTCAAAGATAGGCGTACTGAACCATAAGCCAAGTTTGGTGGCTGCCCAACCAAGGTTCGATTCAAGAATCTGTCCTAGATTCATGCGGGACGGTACCCCAAGTGGATTCAGAATAACATCAACAGGAGTCCCATCGGGCAGAAATGGCATATCCTCCTCAGGTAACACTCGGGAAATTACACCCTTGTTTCCATGTCTTCCCGCAAGTTTGTCTCCCTCTTGGAGCTTCCTTTTCTTCGCAATGAAAACCTTTACAACCTCCTCAACACCGGGTGCAAGTTCATCACCGTCTTCACGCCTGAGCCTCTTTATATCGACTACAGTGCCCTCCGTGCCGTGAGGAACCCTCAAAGATGTGTCTTTAACGTTCTTCGCCTTTTCTCCAAATATGGAATTCAGAAGCTTGTACTCTGGAGTTATGTCAGTTTCCCCCTTTGGTGTTACTTTTCCAACGAGGATTGAACCGGGCTTTACCGTTGCTCCAATCCGGACGATCCCCTCTTCATCGAGATCAACAAAACTCTCTTCACTGACATTAGGAATATCCCTTGTAATATTTTCCATTCCCAGTTTCGTTTCCCGAACCTCAACATCAAATTCCTCAATATGGATTGAGGAGAACAGATCCTCTTTAACCACTCTCTCTGATATCAGAATGGCATCTTCGTAATTGTAACCCATCCAAGGCATGAAAGCGACGAGCACGTTTCTTCCGAGAGCAAGCTCACCATTATCAGTAGCAGGTCCGTCTGCAATGACATCGCCATCCTTTACCTTGTCCCCTGTTTCAATCAACGGCTTTTGGTTGAAACAGGTGTCTTGATTCGTTCTCTTGTACTTAACAAGATTATAAATATCCTCTCCATCTCCCTTTTCCGGTCTGATACGAATCTCCGTGGAGCTTACATAATCCACCGTACCGGCCCGATTGGCCCGTATGACGACTCCGGAATCAACAGCAGCCAGATGTTCAATTCCCGTACCGATAAGTGGTGCTTCTGGTGTAATAAGTGGTACAGCCTGCCGTTGCATGTTCGAACCCATCAGTGCCCTGTTTGCATCATCATGCTCGAGAAAAGGAATAAGTGCGGTTGAAACACTGATTATCTGTTTCGGTGAAACGTCGATATAATCGATCTCTTCAGGTACGACGGTAAGAAACTCTCCCTTATTCCGCGAGGCCACGTAGGGTAGGACAAAATTGCCCTTATCATCGACCACAGCCCCTGCCTGTGCGATATTGTACCTCTCTTCATCCATAGCGGTAAGATACTCTATCTTGTTGGAAATTTTGCCGTTCTGTACCTTCCTGTAGGGGGTTTCTAGAAAACCGTACTTATTTACTCGGGCATATATGGAAAGTGACACGATAAGCCCTATGTTCGGGCCTTCAGGGGTTTCAATGGGGCACATCCTTCCATAATGCGAATAGTGAACATCTCGTACCTCAAACCCTGCACGCTCGCGAGATAATCCACCCGGTCCAAGGGCGTTTAGTCTCCTCTTATGGGTAAGCTCGGAGAGCGGATTTACCTGATCCATAAATTGCGACAACTGGCTGGACCCGAAAAACTCCTTTATCGCCGCTGTAATCGGTTTAATACTGATAAGATCCTGCGGGCGTATCGTCTCAGCCTCCTTGATGGACATCCTTTCCTTTGCTATCCTTTCCATGCGTGCGAAACCTATCTTCAACTGATTCATGAGAAGCTCACCAACCGATCGTACCCGTCGATTTCCCAGATGATCAATATTATCAATAGTTCCCTCACCGATATGAACCTTTACGAGATACCTCATCGTGTTGATGATATCATCATTTCTCAGAACCCTTTCTATTGTATCGTTTTTATAATTGAATCTTTTGTTCAGTTTGTAACGTCCGACTTCTCCCAGGTCATAACGTCGAGAATCGAAGAAAAGGGTATTTATATCTTTTTCAGCGTTTTCCAGAGTTGTTGGTTCCCCAGGATGGATGACGGTATATATTCTTGTAATTGCATCCTCTCGCGAGGGCTCATCCTTGAATAGAACGTCGGGATCTTTCGGGAAGTCCTCCTTATCGAGACAATTGATGATAACCGTTGAATTCAAACTATCTGCTGCTTCAAAATCTATCACCTCAATCTCTTTTACTCCGGCATGGAGAAGTGAATCGAGTGTTGTGGGGATAAGTCTCTCACCAGCCCTTACCAGCTTCTCATTTTCAGCCTGACCGAAATATGAACGGGCTGAGTATCTATTATTTAAATTTCCCTCAGCAATGACATTTTCGCTTAGCGGTTCTTTTCTCGTTTTATAAAAAAGCTTTACAATCTCGTCCCTAGATTCAAATCCAATTGCTCTCAGGAGCATAGTGGCGAGGATCCTTCTCTTTCGATCTATTCGAATATAGAGAAGCTCCTTTTTATCCTCGAGTTCAAACTCCAGCCATGATCCACGATCAGGAATAATACGCGCAGTGTGCATCTGGTCTTTATCTTCAAAGCCAAATACCACGCCAGGAGAACGGTGAATCTGACTGACCACAACCCTCTCCGCTCCGTTTATAATGAAAGTTCCCCTATCGGTCATGAGTGGAACATCACCCATATATAGGACTTTACGTCTTATCTCACCGGTATCGGTAAAGATGAGGTCGATTGTTGCTTTGAGGGGGAGGGCATAGGTGAGCCCCTTTTCCTTGCAGTCCATTTCTGAATACTTAGGCTCATCAAATGTGTAGTTTTCGAAATGCAGTATCATATCTCCATTAGGACTCTCAATGGGAAATGTTGTTCCAAATACAGATTGAAGCCCCTCATTTTCCAGTGCTGCAACGCTTTCGATACGCTTTCTTTGAAGAAACCGTTCATAAGAACTGAGCTGAATCTCTATCAGGTGTGGAATCTTGAGAATTTCTTTTCCCTGCTGGCCTATAAGCACTCTTTTCCGTGACTTACTCATAGGTTCCTCTCACTTTTGTACATATTTTTCGTTTGTAAAGGCAGGCTGTTTGAATTTTTTAAGAGAAGCACTTCAGAAAAAACATCGGCTAAAGAAAAAAAAGGTATACCTATTTTCCATTTCAATATTTTATTTAAACAGTTCACCTTTTTCATTAATTTTAATCAAGGGCAAACTTCATCTTTTCGCCGTAACACTTCGTTACTGAATCATGGAAAATTCTTTAAACATTGTCGGAAAAGTAGAATGAAGTTCACCGACTATCAACCTGTCAATTAGTAAATTACTGATACAGAGATAGACTGAAAAATCGGTAAAGACCGCAACTTGTGCAGATATTCATGGGACCCATTCGTGCACGAGACGTAGCTCTTAATATAATATATTGCAGGAAATTTGTTAAATTCTTTATATTACTACGGTTATGCGAAATTCACCGTAAAGGGTCAATCTCTATCCCTTACTTGATATCAACCGTCGCGCCTGCAGCCTCTAGTTTCTCTTTAACCTCACCAGCTGTTTTTTTATCAACATTTTCAACGACTGGTTTGGACATTCCCTCGACGAGCTCCTTCGCCTCTTTCAAACCGAGGTTTGTAACAGCCCTTACCTCTTTTATTACCTGTATCTTCTTGTCGCCAATTGCTGTAATGTATACTGAGAATTCTGTCTTTTCCTCCTCAACGGCAGCCTCTCCCCCGCCTGCAGCGGCAGCACCTGGCGCAGCAGCGACTACTGCCGGAGCAGCAGCGGAAACTCCGAATTTTTCTTCGAGAGCCTTTACAAGATCAGCCAATTCAATGACCGTCATTTTCTCAATGGCAGCAATAAGATCTTCTTGTTTCAATTTTTCACTTGCCATATTATCTTCTCCTTCATTTATATAGCGAACAGATGCAGGCAAAGAGAAATGAAGACATCTGCCCACTTTTTTACTGGTTATTACGTGCTTAATTAACAGCTGGTTTCGCCAGCGACGTTTTTGTTTCTATTGCTTTGAGTGTACGCACTAATTTTTGGAGGACTCCACTGAGAATCATGACGATTCCTCTCTGTGGTGCGCTGAGTAATCCGATGGCCTGCGCAATGAGAGATTCCTTTGAGGGTAGCCTTGAAATCTTTTTAATCTCCTTCGCTGACAGTAAGGAACCTTCAGCGTACCCCCCTTTAATCTCCAGGGTGGTTTCTTCCGCCATGTTTATTAACATTTTTGATACCTCCGAAATATCGGTATCAAAATAGGCAAGTCCAGTCGGATTTATGAGATACTGATCGAATCCCTCCATGCCAAGCTCATCGAAAACCCTCTTGACAAAGCGATTCTTTACAACATGATATTCCACCCCTTTCTCCCGCAAACTGTTTCTTAAACTGTTGATCTGCGTGACATTCAACCCCCGATAATTGGTGAATATATAATTTCGGTGGTTCTTTAATCCATCCTTCAGTGCTTGAACTCTCTCAATTTTATATTTTTGGGGCATAGGGAGCTCCATTATGCAATCAGCTTGTGATCTATTTTGATCCCAGGACTCATCGTTGAGGAAAGATATACAGATTTTATGTATTCACCCTTGAGGTCTAGGGGTCTTTTACTGAGCACTCTGTCAAAGAGAGTCTTACAGTTCTCAAAAAGTAAATTTTCCTTCATTGAGACCTTTCCCACACCCAGGTGTATAATTTTCGTCTTATCTGCTCTAAACTCAACCCGACCCTTTTTCAGTTCTTCTACTGTTTTCTTTATGTCGTTCGTGACTGTTCCTGTTTTGGGATTCGGCATCAAACCTCGCGTTCCAAGTAGTTTCCCTATCTTGCCAATCTCCTTCATCATATCTGGTGTCGCAACAGCTACATCAAAATCAAACCAGCCACCTTTTATTTTTTCTATTAGATCGGTATCACCTACATACTCCGCACCGGCCTCTTTGGCCTCCTTGGCCTTTTCCGCTTTGGCAAATACCAAAACCCGAACAGTCTTCCCCGTACCGTGAGGAAGAACAACGGTGTCTCTTATAGTATGCTTCTGCAGTATGTTGAGGTTGATCGCTATTTCTACGCTTTCATTGAATTTAGCATAGGAAAAATCTTTCAACATTTTTATTGCGTCTTCTATGGGGTACATTTTCTGTGGATCGAACTTTTCAGCACTGTCACGATATTTCTTTCCTCTCTTCACCGTTTTATACCTCTTTAACTCCCAACCTCGACACCCATACTTCTAGCTGTTCCACCGATAATCTTCTTGGCAGCTTCCAAGTCATTCGCATTGAGATCGGGTTGTTTTATCTTTGCAATCTCCTCCAATTGCTCCGGAGTTAAACTCCCAACCTTGTTTTTGTTCGGTTCACCGGAACCTTTCTCAAGCATTAATGCCTTCTTTATCAGTGTCGCAGCCGGTGGAGTTTTCGTTATAAACGTAAATGATTTATCCTCGTAAACAGTAATAATGACCGGGATTATGGTACCTTTTTTTGGTTCTGTTAGTGTGTTAAAGGCCTTACAAAACTCCATGATATTAACACCATGCTGTCCGAGTGCCGGACCAACAGGTGGTGCGGGATTTGCTTCACCAGCAGGTATTTGGAGCTTTATTGTTCCACTTACTTTTTTAGCCATATACTATCAACTCCTTTTACTGTAAAAGGACAGATTCACAGAACTGTTAACATAACAATTGAAAGTGTTACGGTCAATGAGATTTTTCAAAAACAATGTGGATTTATATCTTCTCAACCTGAAGAAAATCGAGTTCTACCGGTGTGGATCTTCCAAATATTTCAACTCTAACTTTTATTTTCCCTTTCTCATTATTTATATCTTCTACTGTTCCTGTAAATGATTTGAAGGGACCATCCACAACCTTTACCGATTCGCCTATTGTATACATAAGTCTGGGAGCTACGATTTTTTCACCTTTGATTTCTCCCATCCGCTGAAGTACATTTTTCACATCATCGCTCGACAGAGGAACCGGTTTTTTATTTATACCCGAACCTACAAATCCCGTGACACCTGGAATTTTCTTTATTAGTGAAATGAGGTGTTTCCATTCATATTCAGGTTCCTCAGGAATGTTCATCTCTATGAGTATATAACCCGGAAAATACTTCTTTTTTGAAACCCTCTTCCTTCCATCTCGTACCTCAGCTACCTCTTCTGATGGAACCTTGACCTGGAAGATATACTCATCAAGACTTTCATTGTCGATAAGATTTTTTATACCCTTTTCGACCTTATTTTCATAGCCGGAGTACGTATGGAGCACATACCAGTTTTTTGACATTCTAGCCACCAATGATTGCAAACACAACAGTCTTTATCACATAATCAACCAGTGCGATAACCGCTGCAATTATCAAAATAGAAATAATTACCACTCTCGTTGAAGTGAGAACTTCCTCTCTGGAAGGCCAGTTGACCTTTTTAAGTTCGGCTCTTGATTCCTTTAAGAAAGTGAATATTTTTTTCAAAACAAGCTCCTTACAACGGGATAGGAAAAAACATGCAGGCCAGGCAGGATTCGAACCCGCAACATCCGGTTTTGGAGACCGGCGCTCTACCAGTTGGAGCTACTGGCCTACGCAAACTGAACAAAATATAACATCAAAGTGGCCGCCAATCAACCAAACTGATTTGAAAAGGTTTGTACCTTTAGGGTAAATCGAACCCATTAAGAACTCCAGCGCACGAGTTCACTTGATATTGGTTTCCTTATGAAGGGTATGCTTTCCACACCGAGGGCAAAATTTTTTTAACTGAAGTTTGTCAGGAGTATTTTTTTTATTTTTACTGGTAGTGTAATTTTTTCTTTTGCATATCTCACAGCTTAGTGCAATTAATTCTCTCATGGGATCAACCTCGAAAAAATGAGCCCACAACCGGAATTGAACCGGTGACCTCGTCATTACCAATGACGTGCTCTTCCTCCTGAGCTATGTGGGCACTATAAACAGGATTTTTTTACCGGTGTGAATTTAGTACATATGATCGAAAAGTCAAGTTTTTTCCCTCGTTGTACAAGGAGGAACTATTATGTATCGTGGTCTGCCGTTTTTACAATCTCTTCCGCTTCCTGCATTACAGCTGATTGGGTAGAAGTTTCTTGCTCTTCAATGGGTCGTCTAGTAGTCCTGAGCATTTCGCAAGTCCCTTCAAAGATGACGCCATCAGCCATTTTCAATTTTTTTGTCTTTATATTTCCATAGAGTTTACCCGTCGGAAGCATTTCAAGACGGTCATAAGCCTCGACATTTCCCTTGACTTCGCCTCCAATTACAATGGAGTTCGCCTTTATATTGGCCTTTACCTTTGCCTTTTCCCCTACTATGAGGTAACCTTTGGAAATAATTCTCCCCTTAAAGTTTCCTTCAATTTTAATGGAGGTATTAAATTTCAATATACCATCAAAACTCGTGGATTCGCTGAATATTGTTTCGACTTTCTCACTCTCCTTTATATCAGAGTACTCATCTTTTTTTGCCATATACAACCCCACTATTTCGTTGTCATTGTAAATACGCCATCCCATTCGGGTGGTGGAGGATTTTTGCTCAATTCAATGCATCGAGCAATGTATAGCTTCGTTGGTCCATCCTGAGGTTCAAACTCGAGCGCTTTTTTAAAGGATTGAAGCGCTTCTTTAAACTTCATTCCTTTATATAGATTCAAACCTTCATTATAATGCTCGAGCATTTTCTTTTTATTTTTTGAGAGCATAACACTATTCCTTATGGACTGATTACTTCGACGAGTTCTCTGTATTTACATTTCATGTCTTCAATTTTCTCGAGCTGCGATTTCTGAATATCGATCATATTCTGGGTAAAACGGTTAAACAATTTGAGCTTCTCATCCGCTTTACTCGCTCCTTTGTCGCTCTTCAGCTCCTTCTCCCCAGACTTAATGACGGAGAGTGACAACTGTTGGAAATTCTCTAAAAAAAGATGGAGGGATTTCTGGAACTTTCTAATGACTTCAATTTTTCTTTCATACTCCTTTAACTCTTCCCGTAGTGCTCCTATTCTTAGCACACTCCGAATTCTCGCCAGTATTTCAATGAAATTAAAAGGTTTCATAATATAATCTTCAATTCCCAGTTCGAGCATGTCGACCTTTTCCCGAATGTCGCTCACAGCTGTTAAAATAATAATTGGTATCTCGTTTGTCGAGTTGTCCTTCTTCAGCAACTTCGCAACCTGATACCCACTCATTTTCGGCATTATGAGGTCGAGTATTATGAGATCAGGGGTAAAGTTTTTTAATTTTTCAAATACCTCCTCACCACTAAAGGCGGTTTCGACCGTGAAACCTAACTTACTCAACATGACCTGGAAGAACTCTACATTAACCTGCTCATCGTCAGCTACGAGTATATTTCCAGTCAAGTTCATTTCCGAATTCATATTCTACATCTTATTTCGATTTACTATTCTGTCAATAATTTTTTTAATGATGAGAAATACACAGCATAGAAGGATCATAAATGTTATGACAATTGGTACAATATCACCGTGCTTTGTGTAAAAGGTAATTCGTTCACTCTCAATAATGGGAACGTCAACTACAAGATAATTGCTCGTGAAAAGTTCCAGCTGTTGTAACGGTCTTCCATAAGGATTGACACCCACTGTCACGCCACCATTTGCTGCTCGAACCAGGCTCCTACGGCTCTCTATTGTTCTAAAAACAGATTTTGAGTAGTGCTGTACCTCTGCTTTTTCGCTTCCGGTCCATGCATCGTTTGTAATATTGATGATAAGCTGGCTATCCCTGAGAATAAATTTTCGTGTGAGGTTGCCGAACACATCTTCAAAGCAAATCAGTACGTTAAAGGCTACATCTTGATTCTTGAATACTAGGAAATCGGTTCCGGGTTTAAAATCACCGGCACCTGCATCTTCCAAAATCTTTACGACAAAGGGAAACAGCCTTTTATAGGGAAACCATTCTCCGAAAGGAACCAGGTGAATTTTTCTGTAGATGCCGTTTATTTTTCCTTCATTATAATAAACAGCCACATTGTAAAAATCGCCATTATACTCACCGTTTAAGAGTCTGCCATCGAATTCCAGTGTTCCAAAAATAAACGGTTTGTTTACAGAGGTTATGAAATTATGCACTCTCAGTGCATGTGCATTTTTTCTTTCCAGATAAAATTCATATGGAAATGGAACA
>CAYFYU010000038.1:27435-35084 GCA_964347455.1 uncultured Spirochaetota bacterium
AGGACTCGCTCCATATAACGATGTCGGGATTTTCCCTGAGAGCCTTTTGGGTAAGGTCTATCTCATTTGATATGTTTTCTCCCAGCTTGGGACTCCAGGGATCAAAATTCGCTTGTATGAGAGCAACACGTTTCGTGTCGAACGTCATTCTCCTCTCATCCCTTAGTTCAGAAACCCCGAATAACAAAGAGGCAATGATTAGACCCGCTCCTATGAAAAGGGAGATAAGAACCCTAAAGATACTACCCCCTCCTTGATGTGGATTTCTCCTTTGAATGAATTCAATTAAAACCGAAGCTATCGAAACATTGATGTAGAGGACCAGGAAATCGATACCCCATATGCCGAAAATAGAAGCAGATTGAATGAGGGCTAGATTTTTATACTGCGAATAGCTCAATATTCCCCAGGGGAAGGCTAAAAATCCGATCGTTTTAACATAATCGATCATAAGCCAGCTGAATACGATTGCAATCATCCTGAAAGGTCGAGATACTTTCCCCTTTCCAGGAAAGTTATGGTATAAAAACCAAGATACAATGACTGCGCCCATGAAGAAAACCATCACGCCAAACACTCCACCCGTAAGTGTAGCGGGATGTTTGTACTCTTTCATCCACATAAGATAAACTGTATTGAATATTGTTCCCGTAATGAGGGCCGCTAGAATTGTTTTTTTAAAACTCCCATTCATGAGAATGATGAAGAAAGGTACAAAAGCGATCCATGCAAGTAACGTTATACCCGGCCATGGGAAGGAAAGAATAAGGAGAACAGCGGATAGACAGGACAAAAGTATCCATTTAATGCCGTGTAACGGGAAATTGGGGTTTTCAATTTTGGTAGTTAAATAATTTTTTGAGATGTCCATGGAAAGAGCAGAATAGAGGGGTTTAAGGGAAGAGCTAGGAGATCCTATTCTTTGAAATCGCCTTCAACTCCTTTCCCGGCCTGAAATAGGGAACTTTTCGTTTTGGAACCCTTACCGAATCGCCAGTCTTCGGATTTCTCGCCTCTCTCTCTTCTCGTGTTTTTACTTCAAATGTACCGAATCCCCGGAGCTCAATATGTTCATCATTTCGTAGGCCCTCTTTTATTATCTCAAAAAACAGGTCTACAACCCGAGCAATATCCTTTTTTGTTAAGCCAAGTCGTTCGTTTATTTCTTCAACAATCTCTGCTTTTGTCAAAACGCCCCCCTCTAAAACCCGGATTTATGCATTTAGTGCTTTCAGCATCAACCCAATAAGAACCGAATACTCTCTTCAACTTTTCAAAATGGTACGAACAAAGATTATACATAAATTGAAATAAATATCAATACGAATTTTAGTCTATTTTCCAATTTTTTCAATTATTCGACATATTTAGCGATTTCAGAATCAGGCGCTCAATCCTTTTATTTCGAAGTTCCTGCTTTCCCGAGCCTCTGTGCCATCCTCGTTTTTTTGCGAGCCGCATTCTTCTTGTGAATCACGCCCTTAGAAATAGCCCTATCAACCACTGATACATAATTCTTGAAGAGAGACTCGTACGTGTCACGTTCATTCTTTTCGAGAGCGTTTTCAAGTTTCTTCTTTGCTGATTTTACCTTGGATTTCCACATTTTGTTGCTCATGCGAGCCTTCTCATCTTGCCTTACACTCTTTATCGCAGCTTTATGAACCGCCACTCATTCCTCCTAAAATTATTTTTACCTAAAATAGATATGAAGGTATATTTTAAAGCGATGCTAAGTTATTATCGTAAAATCATTAAGTCAAGATGAATAATTCTTCGACCATGAAAATTGAAGAAAAATTAAGGACTATACCGCAAAAGCCCGGTGTATATATAATGAAGAACAAAGAGGGAACGATCCTATACATCGGAAAGGCAAAAAACCTTAAAAAGCGCGTATCCTCATATTTCCACAAAAAGGCAACCGATAACAAGACATTCGCACTAACAATGCGTATAAGCGATATAGAAACGATCATGACCGATAATGAAGTTGAAGCTCTGATCCTCGAAAACAACCTCATTAAAAGACACAAACCTAAGTTTAACATTGAATTAAAAGAAAACAACCAGTATCCCTATCTTAAATTAACCAGTGAAACCTTCCCAAGAATCGTGAAAACAAGAATAAGGGCAGATGATGATGCTGTCTATTTTGGACCTTATACAAAAGTTAAATATCTAAATAAGACAATAAAAACAATTACAGACATCTTCCCGATTCGTCGATGTACCGTTAATTTGGACAAAAAATCGCAGAGTTCACCCTGTATTAATTACTATTTAAAAAAGTGCTCCTGTCCTTGTTGTGGATATATCGATAAGGACGCCTACAGAGAAATGGTGGCACAGGTAATATTATTCCTGAAAGGTCAGAACAAGACACTCCTGGAACGTATAAAAAATGATATGGAAACACAGGCAAGAAATCAGCGATTTGAAAGGGCAATTGAATTGCGGGAAAGATATAAAGCTCTCACTCATCTCCTTTCTGAACAAAAAATAACAACAGAGAATGGGGGAAATGAAGACATCATTGGTATAGCATATGGTGAAGACATCTGTGCAATCACTGTGCTGAAAAGGAGAGACGGCAAAATAATAGGAAAGAACGATTACACCGTATACAACTCAATCGGTCTCGGGAGCGTTCTCGACCAGTTTCTCCCAATCTACTATGAGGATGCGGCGGATTTGCCACAAAAAATTCTTCTCTCAGAGGATATTGAAAATCCCACCACTTTTCACAATTATTTACTGCATAAATTTGGAAGGGGTATTCAGATCCAAATTCCGAAAAAAGGGTTGAATAAAAGGTTGGTTGAACTCGCATGTAGGAATGCGAGACAGAAAAGAGAGGAGGAACTGTATATCATTGATTCTGAATCCGCTTTAGAGGAACTGAAAAAATTGCTGCACTTTCGTTCGGAACCCAAAGAAATTGAAGCATTTGATATTGCAACGACCCTCGGCAAATTTTCCGTTGCTTCAATGGTGAGGTTTACGATGGGGAAACCGGATAAAAAAAACTACAGAAAATTCAGGATCAAATATGTCGATGAGCAGAACGATGTAGAAATGATAAAAGAGGCGGTTGCAAGACGCTATCAGAGACTACTAAACGAGAAGAAACCACTTCCCGATCTCGTGCTAGTTGATGGTGGCAGCCTGCAGGTTAGGGGAGCGAGAGAAATACTCGATAGACTTGGATTACATCGAATTCCAGTTATCGGGCTGGCAAAAAAACACGAGGACATTCACACTCCCGAAACTAAAAGACCAATTCGTCTCGAAAAGAGAAATGAAGCACTCCGTTTGCTCATGGCTATCAGGAACGAAGCACATCGATTTGCAAATTCCTATCATATAGGACTGCGGTCGAAGCATACCCTTCTTACAAAATTGAAGGGGGTTCGAGGAATTGGCGATAGCCTTTCCTTAAATATACTGGCTCTCCTCGAAACATCGGAAGATCGCATTACCATTGATATGCTTAAATCGATAAAGGGGTTGGGAAGCAGGAAAGCCGCAGAGGTATACCTCGCCCTTTACGAACAGGGGCACAACACCAAATCTTGAAAACTATGCTTTCTGTTTTCCCTCGTCTTGCTGCGAAGTCCCCGAAGGGGGCTGCGAAGTCCCTGAAGGGGGCTGTGAAGTCCCCGAAGGGGGCTGCGAAGGTGGTTGCTGTTCCGTGTTCCACTGATTTTGAGCTGTTTGACCAGGACCCTGATTTTGAGGACTTTCACTATACGGTGGATATTGAGTACCCGGCTGTGCCTGTTGTCCAGGCCCATACTGCGGTCCCTGAGGATATTGCTGTGGTCCGTAGTTCGGGGGTGGATTTTGTACGTACTTTACTTTGTTTTTTGACTCTTCATCATCTTCGTCGAGTCCTTTTACCGTTTTTTTGAATTCCTTTATCCCCTGTCCAAGTGACCGTGCGATCTTAGGTAATCGAGCCGCACCGAACACCAATAATCCGACTATTAGAATTATAACGATCTCCTGAATCCCAATGCCACCAGCAAACATATTATTCCTCCACAATTGTTATATATGTAGTTTACAAGCTTTTATACCTAATATCAAGATAAAAATTTCCATAAGAAATAGTCGATAGTTGAAAATATTAGTCCAGGAACGAATTATTTGAAAATGGTCCAGGAATATATATAATTGAAGTGGTATTATCCTACCACTTTTCCAAGGATAAACCGATGCTCACCGGAACAAAGAAGAAAGGTACAGTTCTCATTATCGAAGACGAAGAACATTTCCGAACCTATCTTGAAAGTATTGTTAAGAGAGATTACCTTTATTATTCTGCAGAATCCTGGAGCGCTGCAAAGAGCCTCCTCTATGAGAACGATATCGATATAGTACTCGTGGATCTTCGCCTCCCTGGTGTATCAGGAAAGCATATTATAGAAACAATATACCGTGAATTCGGTGAACGAATACATACCATAGTAATAACTGGTTACGAAAACGACTGGGAGGATCAGTGCGCCTTGAAATGCGGAGTTCATTCCTATTTCAGAAAAGGTGCGTTCAGACCCGAAGATCTGGTTTCAGCTATGGATAGCTGTACAAGCTTTCAGAATGTTATCAAATCGACTTCCAGCTCTACCTATTCTGGTGTTAGCGCGAATAGCAAGACACGGCTCAAGACGTTGGAAAAATTGTATGACTTCACAAATAAATTAACCTCATTGGACAACCTGAACGATGTCATGGATACTGTCATAAAAACAATTAAGAATATCACAGGGTGCATGAGAATATCGGTCATGCTTCTCTCTGACGATGATGAAACTCTCTATATAAATAAAGCCATAGGAATTCGTGAAGATATCATAAAATCTACCCGTATCAAGATAGGTGAGAAGATTGCAGGAAAGGCATTTCACGATAGGAAGATAATTTCCTCAACCAGCAAGAACCATCTCTGTGATAAGTATTTTAAGTATCAGCACAGTGGCCCCTTTATGAGCATTCCGCTCATTGAAGTCCCCTTTAAAAGGGGAAAGAAGCCTATCGGTGTAATCAACCTGACAAACAAGAAAGGAGGCGAGAATTTTAGTGTTGCTGAGAAAAATCTGTTGCTCTATCTTGCGAATTCGGCATCTATCGCAATCAAGAACGAGCTGAGAAAAAAGGCTCTGGAAAAAGCGTCTATTGACACACTGATTCTCCTGACCAATGTTCTCGAGGCCAGAGATAAATATACACAAGGTCATTCCATACGGGTAAGTCAGTATGCCTGTGAAATTGCGCAACGACTTGGTTTTTCAGACGAATCAGTTACAGAGGTACGCTACGGAGCGCAACTTCACGATATCGGCAAGATCGAGATTCCTGATGCAGTGCTCCTAAAAAAAGGTTCCCTGACAATCGTAGAATTCGATATTATGAAAAAACATCCCGTTACGAGCAAGAAGATAGTCGATCACATTACCTTCTTCGATCCAATAAAGGGTCTCTTTCTCCACCATCATGAAAGATTCGATGGTAGAGGGTACCCTGACGGTATCAAGGGCAGGAATATAGAAATCGGAGCTCGCATTATTGCTGTTGCTGACGCTTACGATGCCATGACATCTGACAGACCCTACCGAAAAGCAATGTTAAAAAATGTTGCTCTCAACACTCTCCACAGAGAAAAGGGAAAACAGTTCGATCCCGATTTTGTTGATGTTTTTATTGATTTTCTGAATACCTCAAATTGACCCCGGATATTACCCCATAATTTCTATTAGAATTCGACTTTTGCCTTAATATGTTTTATACTACGAACCATTATTTAGGACGTGAGGTGGTGGGCATGAATAAGGTTGAAAAATTTAAGAAACTTACCTACAGGCTTCCGGATAAAACTTCTGCATGGCGAATATATGGAAAGGGAATGGAGAATTTCGGTGATGAAAAAAAACCAACCCAGCTTCCTATTCCAAATCCGGCCGATAACGAAATTCTTGTGCGAAGCGATGCAGTCGGACTGTGCTTCTCCGATACCAAGATCATCAAATTCGGGAGCGATCATCCACGCATTAAGGGAAGGAACTTAAAAGATGAACCTGTTATTCCAGGGCATGAGGTTGCTCTTACCGTGGTGAAAGTTGGAAAGAACCGTCAGAAGGATTATAAACCGGGAGAGCGTTACATAATACAGGCTGATGTCAAATACAGAGGTTCAAGTCCATCATACGGGTATGTGCTTCCAGGGGGTCTCTCTCAGTATGGAATAATTGGAAAGGAGATACTCGATGGCGATGAGGGGAGTTATCTGATCCCACTCCTCAATAATAAACTCGGCTATAGCGAACTTGCCCTGGTCGAACCCTGGGGTTGTGTTGTTGCTGCCTACAGAATCAAACATAGAAAGGTCGTGAAGGACGGCGGAGTTTTGCTTTTCGTTGGAAAGGGAGATGATGGACGGGAATGGGATTTTTCAGGGTTATTTACAAAAAGTGTTCCAAAAACTGTGGTCCTCCTCCGCATTGGAGAAAAAACGGAAAAAAAGATAAAAGATGCACTGAAGCTTGCAAATACTAGCATTTTTTTCGAAAAAGAAGGTGAGATTAAAAAACTTGTACAAAAACATACGGATGGTAGGGGTTTCGATGATATCATACTTCTAGGAGACCAACCTGATAGAACGGTCGCAGAAGCTGGTGACAGTATGTGTGCTCAGGGGATCCTCAATTATATGGTAGATTCTGATACCACGCAGGTCGTAAACATCGATGCCGGTAAGATACATTACGACGTGATTGGTTTTTTTGGCAGTCGGGAGACCGATGTCAGCTCCCCCTATACCGAGCATACTGACTATAAAATCAAAGGCGAAAGCGTTCTCATGATAGGTGCGGGAGGACCTATGGGACAGATGCATGTTCAGCTCGCAATGGAACAAAATAATCCTCCCAGGATCATCGTTGCAACTGATATTGATGATGACCGGATCGCCGAACTAAGGGAAAAATTCGCCCCCCTTGCACTAGAAAAAAAGATCAAATTCCACGTACTCAATCCGAATGCTTATGCTGATAAAGATAAATGCAAAGAAGAGATTCTGGGATTGAACAATCAAAGAGAGTACGACTACGTTGTGTGCCTCGCAGCAATACCTGCTGTAATCGAGGATTCTGCGCAGTATCTTGGTAATGGGGCGGTACTCAATATATTTGCAGGAGTATCAAAGGGTACCATCGTACAGCTGAATATAAAGAATGTGGCCCTGCGGTCTGCGCGGTATATTGGCTCGAGTGGATCAAGTATCGATGATATGGAATACACCTTGAGAAAACTCGAGAACGGTGAGCTCGATACCAACAGTTCTGTTGCAGGGATTTCGGGTATGAACGATGTGTGGAAAGGCATTGATGCGGTACGCAACGGTAGCTTCACGGGCAAAATCGTTGTTTTTCCACATATACGAGACATGGATCTCATTTCTATCAAGCAACTAAAAGAGAGGTATCCAAAAATAGCTGCAAAGCTGTCACCTACGGGCAAGTGGACTAAAGAAGCGGAGCAAGCTCTCTTAGAGGAAATGATCGACATTGACTGATGGGTCCCATTGAGCCATAGGGAAACTGGAATGGTGGAAAAAAGATGTAGGGTAACCTTCGAACCTGAAGGGA
>CAYFYU010000039.1:0-7391 GCA_964347455.1 uncultured Spirochaetota bacterium
TAATTTCTAAACTAAACATAACACTCTGTTTAGAGAAATGCAATAGCTACAAAAGTCTTGACGCCTGCCCCTCCCAATGATTATATAGAGCGTACCCATTCATCAATCCGGAGGACCTAATGAAAAAGATCAATATGGCCCTGTCAGGCCATACATCGGTTGGAAAAACCTCATTTCTCGATACTCTGCTATTTGATATCGGTATGGTTGAAACTATCGGAAAGGATGATGGGAAATCATTGAGCGATTACGATGAGGAGGAAATAAAGCGCAAAATTTCGATTAAATCAGCAGCTTTTGCCATAGACCACAACGGCACACGGATAAATATCGTTGATACACCCGGTTCATCCGACTTTGCCGGAGAGGTCGTTTCAGCTTTTTACGGTGTGGATATTGTTTTGCTTCTCATCGATGCTGTGAGTGGTGTGGAGATCGAAACGAGCAAGATCTGGAACAGAGCACAGCAAATGGATTTGCCCGTCATTATTTTCATCAACAAAATGGATAAGGAGAGAGCGGATTACAAGGGGACGTTACTCAACATCAAAAATAACTTAAAAACAAATCCATTCCTCGTCCAGATACCTATTGGAAAGGAGGAAAATTTCAAGGGTGTGGTCGATCTACTCCGGATGAAGGCATTTACCTATGAAGGAAACGAAAATAGGGGAAAGGAGCAGGATGTACCCGCTGACTTAAAAGACGAAGCTGAAAAAATCAAAGCTGACCTCATTGAAACCGCAGCAGAATCAAACGACGAGCTTACCGAAAAATACCTGGAAGGAGAAACTTTGAGTGATGATGAAATAATGCAGGGTTTGAGGGAGATGATAGTTCGAAAAGAAGCGGTTCCCGTTCTGTTCGGTTCATGTGCATCAAACAGGGGTGTAAAGGAAGCTCTTGATATGATCGCGCTGCTCGCACCGGCATCCAACTATAAAAAGAGCATGAAGGTCTTCGATTTAAATGAACCATCAAAAGAACTGGAAATCCTTCGAAGCAAGGATTCACAATTTGTAGGTCTCATATTTAAAACCATAATAGATCAGTTTGCAGGGAAAATTTCATTTTTAAGGATTTTCTCTGGTGTGCTCCATCCCGAAGAAGAAGCATACAACGCAACCATGGAAAAAAAGGAGAGGATGTCAAAGCTGGCGTTACCCTTCGGTAGGACGACGAAGTCTCTGAAAGGAAATGCTGAAGAGGGCGATATCGTGGTGCTGACAAAGCTTCCTTACGCAGAAACAAGCCACACGATCTGCACTCATGACAAGCAAATTCTTCTCCCAAAGATGGTACTTCCGAGCCCTGTGCACAGCGTTGCTATCAAGGCAAAAAATAAAAAGGAAGATGATAAACTCAGCTCTCTCATATCGCGGGCTGCTGAAGAGGACATATCCTTCCACGTCGATTACAACAAGGAAACAAAGCAAACCGTTATCTCCGGAATGGGAGAGCTTCAGTTCAATATCATACTTTCCCGAATCAAAGAGAAACATGGCATCGAGTTTGTCACCTCCACCCCTCTCGTTGCTTACAGAGAAACGATCCAGGCACCCTCAAAAGGAAACTATAAACATAAAAAACAGTCCGGAGGTCACGGACAGTACGGTGAGGTGCATCTGGAGTTAGAACCACTGCCGAGAGGAAGCGGTTTTGAATTTGTTGATAAGATTGTCGGTGGTGTAATACCGAAAGGTTATATACCGGGTGTCGAAAAAGGTGTTATTGAGGCAATGGAAGAGGGTGTTGTCTCCGGTTATCCTGTTGTTGATGTCCGGGTCAAGCTCGTTTTTGGTTCTTACCATGAAGTGGACTCATCCGAGCTTTCGTTCAAAATAGCAGGGAGACAGGCTTTCAAATTGGCAATGGAGCAGGGAGCTCCCACACTCCTCGAACCCATATTGGACCTGAATGTATATGTTGAAGATCAATATACCGGAGATATAATGAGCGATCTAAATTCAAAACGAGGAAGAGTATTGGGTATGGACAATATCACCGGGGGTATCCAAAAGATACGGGCAAAGGTTCCACAGGCTGAACTGCTAAAATACTCGATAGAACTCAGATCCATAACATCAGGAACTGGTTCATTTGAAGTAGAATTTTCTCATTACGATCCGATAAGTGGAAAAATCGCTGAAGATGTGATCGCCCAAACGACAAAGAGAAAGGAGCAAGAAGCAAAGGAGAAATAGCAGGTTAAAAAATACCTTAAGCTATATGATTGGATTAATTCAAAGGGTGAGCCAGGCAGAAGTTTGGGTAGGGGGTAGGTGCGTATCAAAAATAGGAAGGGGTATTCTGCTCCTTGTAGGAATAGCCAACGATGATAGACAGAACGACATTCAGTATATGGCAAGAAAATCAGTCCATCTTCGAATTTTCAGCGATGCTCAGGGTCAATTGAACCATTCGCTCCTCGACATCGCCGGTGAATTACTTGTTGTTTCCCAATTTACACTCCTCGGTGACACGAGGAAGGGAAGAAGACCCTCTTTTTCAAACGCTGCAACACCAGATGTTGCCAATCAGCTCTATCAAAAACTCATCGAAGAGATAAAAGGATACGGTGTTCCGGTGAAGGAGGGTGTATTCCAGGCAAAGATGGACATCAGGCTCACCAACGAGGGCCCTGTTACCATCATCATTGATACAAAGGATAAAAAAGGGTGAGCTGGAGGAGGCATTCTTCGATTGGACCTTCGTTCCTTGGCAGGACCTTCGGCCCTTGTCAGGACCTTCGGCCCTTGTCAGGACCTTCGGCCCCTTTGGTAGACGACTATGGAAGTGATCGCAAAAACCCTCGGTATTCTTGCAGCAAATTGCTTTATACTCCGTAATAATCAAGAGGCAGTGGTTATTGACCCCGGGGGAAATCCAGAACTCATTATGCCCGTTATTGGCAAGAGAAAGCTCCTCTATATAGTAAATACCCACGGACACTACGATCACATATCGGCAAACAATGCACTCAAGGCACACTATGACACGAAGCTCGTTATCGGTCAATATGACTATGAGATGCTCCTGGATCCAAATCAGAACCTTTCCATTATGGTTGATACTCCATTCATCTCAATAACACCGGACAAGCTCCTCCAAGATGGGGATACGCTCCCCTTTGACAGAAGCCAGCTTCTAGTCATCCATACACCGGGACACACGAAGGGAAGTATATGTTTGAAGATGGGAGGGATGCTCTTTTCAGGTGACACCCTCTTTTACCACTCAATAGGGAGAACGGATCTACCCACAGGCTCTTTTGAGGAGTTGAAAAGCAGTATTCAAAAAAAACTGTATAAATTACCAGACGATACAAAGGTTTACACCGGTCATGGTGAGGATACCTATATTGGAGAAGAAAAAAAGTATAACGAATTTGTTCCCGCCTGACCGCTTTTTTTTCTTGACACCCTGATAATTCAGTATATATTTATTTTCTATGCAAGATATTCAAATTTCATCTCCTAATTTTTTCTGGTGGTGGTTTTGGCAATAGCCAGAACCAACCGATAGAATAAGCGGGCCGCAGGTTCTGGCATTGTCGATGCCAGGTTCTGCGGCCTGTTTTTATAAACAGGCCGTAAAACCTATCCGGGTTTTACGGCCTTTTTATTTTGCCGAGGAGGATTCCAATGATAGTAACGTCGCAAACGTTGAAAAATAGCCTGGTCAGGGTTATATCTGGTGAGAAGTTCACGCCCTATTCACTTTACAAGAAGCTTGGAGCCCGTGCCCTACTCGAATCAGCTTCATTCTCCCGGGGAAAGGCTCGTTTCTCAATTATTCTGGTCCAGGAAGCCTTTTCAGTACAGCAAAAAAACGGAGATCTATCCCTTTTGCACAATGGAGAAAAACAGTCTATCGAGCAAACCCGTGGAGACATACTCGATGTATTGCTCCGTTTCGCACGACAGCATGCCGGACCCCAGTCGGAAATCCCCTTTCCTGCAGGAGGTATCGGATATCTCTCCTATGAGTATGCACGTCATTTCGATGATATACATTTGCGTGAGAAAGCGGACCGCATCGACATTCCCGAAGCGTTATTTCTTTTTGGAAACATCTTCCTTATCTTCGACCACTACACCGACACAATCGCAATTGTTGCTTTAAACTACGATGGATTTGAAATCGATCTGCAAAAAGCCGTGAAAGATATCGAAGGGAGAATTCAGGATCTGGACTTCAATTATCTAAATCCCCATCAGGATGAGTACGAATGTATATCCCTGCCCTATGATGAAAAGGAGAAATTTCTCAGAAATGTGGTGGAGATCCGCCGGGAAATAAAGAAGGGCACAATTCTGCAGGGAGTACTGTCGAGAAGAGTATGGCTCAGAACTGACATGCCGGCTCTCGAGGCTTACCGCAGGCTCAGATCTTTAAATCCCTCCCCTTATATGTTTTTTCTCGATTTTGACAATTTCCAGCTCTTCGGCTCCTCCCCCGAAATGCATGTCAAGGTGGATAGAGGAAGGGTTATCTCGCGTCCGATTGCAGGTACGAGGAGAAGGGGTAAGACTAGCGATGAGGATGAGCTTCTGAAAACCGAACTCCTCCAGGACGAAAAGGAACGGGCAGAACATCTCATGCTGGTTGATCTAGCACGCAACGATCTAGGACGCATATGCAGGTCGGGAAGCGTTAAGGTAACGGAGTTCATGGGTATCGAACAGTACTCCCATGTCATACACATCGTATCTCAGGTTGAGGGGGACCTTTTGAAGGATACGGATGGTATCGAGGCAATACGAAAAACTTTTCCTGCCGGTACTGTTTCAGGGGCTCCCAAAATCAGAGCAATGGAGATTATCGATTCCCTCGAAACAGAAAAGAGAGGGTTCTATGCAGGGATCGTTGGTTATCTTGAGCCGGACGGTTCACTCGATACGTGTATTACCATACGAAGTGCTCTAAAGAAGGACGATATGCTAGTGCTACAGGCCGGAGCTGGTATAGTTTACGATTCAGTGCCTGAGAAGGAGCTCGCAGAGACATCCTCTAAGTTGCGTGCCCTCGGCAAATCTCTCGGAGTGGAGGTATAGCATATGTTACTCATTATCGATAATTACGATTCGTTTACGTATAACCTTTATCAATATCTCACACAGATTTACAGATCTGAGGTGAAAGTCGTACGCAACGATCGCATCGACATTCCGGAAATAGAAAAGATGCAACCGGAAGGAATACTCATATCACCCGGTCCGGGCAGACCTGAGGATGCTGGAGTATCAGTGGAATTAGTCCGCAGGTATGCTGGTGAGATACCAATGATGGGTGTCTGTCTGGGTCATCAGGCAATCGGGTATGCCTTCGGTGGCGCGATTATACGGGCAAAGAGGATCGTGCATGGGAAAACCGACGCCATAACCCACGACGGCAGAGGCATCTTTCGAAATATACCATCACCTGTCAGGCTGACACGGTACCACTCCCTTGCCCTCAGCCGTGAAACGATACCTCAGGAGCTCGAAATAACGGCAACGTCATCAGATGGAGAGATAATGGGTGTGCGGCACCGGGAATACGTGGTTGAAGGAATCCAGATCCATCCCGAATCCATTGCATCCGAATACGGTATGAAGATCCTCCAAAATTTTTTGAATTACAGAAGGGAGCCCTTCCAGGTCTCAACTGTACTTACACATATACTTTCCGGTAAGAACCTTACCCGTGAGCAATCCGAATCAATAATGGATGAAATTACCGGCGGAGAGCTTACCGATGCTCAAACGAGCTCGTTCTTGACCGCAATGAACACGAAGACCATCTCCGGCCCGGAACTCTGTGGTCTTGCGTCGATTCTTAACGACAAGAATACGATCATTAACGCTGCAAAGCCACTCCTTGACACCTGCGGAACAGGCGGAGACGGATTGGGAACGTTCAACATCTCCTCTATGGCGGCCTTGATTGTCGTGGCCTGCGATATGAGAGTGGCAAAACATGGTAACCGCTGCATCAGCTCTCGATCGGGGAGTGCAGATTTTTATGAAAAGCTCGGTATTCCGATAGATCTCTCACCGTCAGCAGCCGAAGAACTCCTTCGGGAAACGGGATTCACCTTCCTCTTCGCACCCAAATACCACCCTTCAATGAGACATGTCGCAAAGGTGAGACGGGAGCTTGGGATAAAGACAGTGATGAACCTATTGGGTCCTCTAGCTAATCCTGCCGATGCAGATTACCAGCTTCTCGGCGTCTATGCAGAGAACCTCTGCAAGCCCATGGCAGAAGCCTCGAAGATGCTCGGTAGAAAAAGAGTAACCGTTATTCACAGTCTCGATGGGCTCGATGAAATTTCGGTATGTGCTCCAACAAAAATCGTGGAGATCGACTCTCGTGGAAAACTAAAAGAAACCCTCTTCCATCCTGATGAGCTGGGAATAAGTGGATGTACACCAAATGAGCTTGCCGGCGGTACACCGGAGGAAAATGCCCTCATTGCAACAGAACTCATTGGCTCCCGTGAACGATCCGCATTGCGAGATGCTGTTTTGGTGAATGCCGGAGCTGCCCTCTATACATGCTCAATGGTTGAGAATATCAGGGAAGGGTACCACGTGGCAAAGGCGGCGCTCGAATCCGGGGCGGTTACCCAAAAACTGGATCATATTAAAAAAGTTGGAAATCGTCTGCTTGGGCTTCAGAAGGAAAAGGCACTGGTATGAGTATCATCGAAGAGATTCTCACAAAGAGGCTGCGAAGAATTACTCTCAGAGGTCACAATATGGGTATAAAGCTGCCTGCCAGGAGGTCACAGCCGTTGATCCCATTCGGCAGGAGAGAGTCCACAATCGGGACGAGAGCAGCAGACTGTGGGAGACCTCAAACTGAAAAAATATCTAATATCGATGACAGGATGATGTACCCCTTTTTAATCTGCGAAATCAAGAGGGCTTCACCTTCAAAGGGTGAGATTGCGCCCAGTGCGGATGCGGTGGAACAGGCAGCTCGTTATATTCGCATGGGTATTCGCACCATCTCTGTTCTGACCGAAGAGGAATACTTCTCAGGATCACTGGATGATCTGTACAGGATCAAAAACGCATTCCCCCAATTGTGCGTAATGAGAAAAGACTTTCTCATCGATGAAGAGGATATCGAAGTTTCATACCGTTCAGGTGCAGATGCGGTGCTTCTCATAGCCTCCATGCACTCATTTCAAAAACTGAAGAGATTGTATAGAAAGGTCAAATCCCTCGGTATGGAGGCCCTTGTTGAGGTTCATGATGAAGAAGATTTACACAAAGCTTCTGAACTGAAACCGAAGTATACGGGCTTCAATAGCAGAAACCTCATCACCTTTAGAACAGATCCGCTGATGCCGCTTTCTCTGAAGGGAAAGGTGCAGTGGAAAACTGAGATGGTATTCG
>CAYFYU010000039.1:7401-9534 GCA_964347455.1 uncultured Spirochaetota bacterium
ATCAATGATAGCCTTGATGAAAACGAGAGAAAAGAATCAGGCATCAAAACCCGAGAAGATGCCCAACTGGCATTATCATCCGGCTTTTCCGGTATCTTGATAGGAGAGGCGGCGATGAAAAATCATCGTCTCATTAATGAGATAGGACAGCTGGTTCCATGTGCACAGCATGACTTTTGGTCCCGTTTGCTTGGCAGAAAAAGGGTTGGTGCTCCTCTGGTGAAAATATGCGGCTTAACAAGAGAGGAGGATGCACATCTCGCCTTTGAATATGGAGCTGATATACTGGGTTTTATTTTTGCACCTTCTCCACGTCGTGCCACTTCCGGATTTCTCCGTCGTTTGGACGGACTCGAAATTCTCAAGGTAGGTGTCGTTGTTCACAAAAGAGGAGATCGAAATCTGCTTCCTGATGTTAAAGCACTCGCCCAGGACGGTATCCTCAATGCCGTCCAGTTTCATGGTGACGAGGATCCAGTTGACTGCTATCGTATGTCATACCCCTACTATAAGGCGCTGCGGCTGGGAAGTATATCGGATATCAAAAGGATTGAGAGCTACCGATGTCCGAGAGTTCTCATCGACACTTTCATACCGACACACAGGGGCGGGACAGGAAAACGTATTCCTGAAACTCTCGTTGGTACTGTGAAGGAATCTCATCCGCTCTGGCTGGCTGGTGGAATCAGTCCGGAAAATATACTGGAGATCGTTCAACAATACCGACCTGAACTAATCGATCTATCAAGTGGGATCGAATCCTGCCCAGGTGTGAAGGACCATCGGAAGCTGCGAAAACTCTTTGAGGAGTTAAGGGGAGTATAGTTTCTCGAGCGTGAAACTGACACTCCTTTACTGGAGGGATAGAATGGACGTTCATTATAACGACTACTTCGGAACTTTCGGCGGTAGGTACGTGGCGGAGATTCTGCGTACTCCTCTCGATGAGCTTGAATACGCGTGGCGTAAAAAGATGAAATCCCGTTTCTACCTGGATAAACTGGATACACTGTTCACTACCTACGTGGGGAGACCCACCCCATTTCTCTTTGCAGAAAATGCAACCAGGGCCAATGGGGGTGCAAAGATATTTATCAAACTCGAGGGACTGGCAAATACCGGAGCCCATAAAATTAACAACGCACTGGGACAGGCGCTTCTGGCCAAAGAGATGGGCAAAAAAAGAATCATCGCCGAAACGGGTGCTGGACAACACGGCCTCGCGACAGCAGCAGTCTGCGCAAAGCTCGGACTGGAATGCAGGATCTACATGGGAACAGTCGATATGCGGAGACAGAGACCTAATGTTTTCTGGATGGAGCTTTTCGGGGCCGAAATAGTTCCAGTAGAGAGCGGTTCACAAACCCTCAAGGATGCAATTAATGAAGCACTCAGGGACTGGGCGGGAAGTTTTGAAAATACACACTACCTCATCGGTTCTGCACTCGGCCCATCGCCCTATCCCGACATGGTTCGTGAATTTCAAGGAATCATAGGCAGGGAGGTACAGAGAGAGGTAATGGACCAGAACCTCGATGTCGGAGCTCTGGTTGCATGCGTAGGTGGTGGTTCAAATGCGATAGGTTTTTTCGCTCCATTTTTAAAGTCCGGAGAACCCCGCCTCATCGGTGTCGAGGCCGGAGGAAGGGGTTGTAATCCTGGAGACCATGCGTCGAGGATGAACGGGTCTGGACGACCGGGTATAGTGCACGGTTACAAGTCACTTTTTCTCCTTGACGACGAAGGACAGGTCGGTCTAACCCATTCGATTTCGGCAGGTCTCGATTACCCCGGTATCGGACCGCAGCTTGCGTATCTCGGACAGAAAGGGCGAATCGAATTCACCAGGGCAAGCGATAGTGAAGCGATGGAGGCTGTTCGATTCTTCGCTCAGAAGGAAGGGCTCATCTTTGCACTCGAGCCAGCCCATGCTGGAGCTGCTGCACTGAAAATTGCCCGTAAACTGCCACGCAGCAGTTCTGTCATTATAAACATGTCTGGGCGGGGCGATAAGGACCTATTCATCCTTGCAAAATCTATGGATGAGGAACACTGGACTGCATTTCTTCGCGAGGAGAGCGCTTGAAATGGAGACCCGGTTGATGACCCATATGGTTGCCTGCTATCCTGACT
>CAYFYU010000039.1:9562-15633 GCA_964347455.1 uncultured Spirochaetota bacterium
CGTGCACTGATCGACGGAGGCAGCTGCTACCTTGAAATACAGTTTCCCTTCAGCGATCCAACTGCTGACGGTAGATACATTCAGACCGCCTGTAACAGGGCATTGCAGCAGGGGTTTACCATTTCCAAAGGGTTTGATCTGGCATCCCATATCAGGCTATATACTGATACACCCATTTTTATAATGTGCTACGGGAACACAGTCTTTTTCCACGGAGTTGAAAAATTTCTACGCCGTTGTAAAGAAGCGACTGTACTGGGACTTATCGTTCCCGATCTACCTCCTGATTACGACGAGGGACTCTTCCAGATGGGCGAGAAGCTGGGACTCTATATCGTCCCAGTCGTCGCGCCGACAGTTAAAGAGGACAGATTGAAAAGGATCTTGAGCCTTAACCCGCGGTATATATATGCCGCGTTGCGAAAGGGAATAACGGGGCAGCAGACCTCAATCGGAGAGGAGAACCTGGGGTTTCTGGAAAGGATTCGGTTTATCTCCCGTTCAGGAGATATCAGGATACTCGCAGGTTTCGGCATTTCCAGCAGGGAGCAGATCGAGACGCTTTCACCTTACGTTGATGCTTCAATCATCGGCTCGGCTTTTATAAGGGAAGTAATGAATAACATGGGAAAAAATATTTATGATGTAATATACGCGAAAATAAAGAGTCTTCTCGGTTAGCGACTGCTCATGGGATATCAAAAATGTGTCCCCATAACTAGGAAATGACCCTTTCAAGCCCAGTAAGAAGCTTATCGATATAGGCGTGGTAATCATCTATCCTATCACGGGGGATTCGGAAACCAATAGCACCCTCGTGACCACCACCGTTTTCAATTGAGAAGAGCTCGAGCATCTCCCGCAGATCATACTTCTTGTAGGCACGACTTCTCCTCACACGAAATTGAACGAGATTGGACTTTGCAGGATTATCATAGTATGCGACGAGACTCAGCTTCCCACCTTTTTCTGCAAGTTTATTTGCAACCGCCCGCGCAACCGATACCACGGTATCCTCGTCTGAAACCTCTAGCAGGTGGCGCATATCATCGTCATTGAGAGCTACGTAACCGATGGATTCTGTATATCGCTCTCGCTCCAGGAAATAGTTGAAGCAGAGTTCCTCCTTATTAGAAAGGCGATGAAGCTCGGCAAATACCTCTTCCATGTTCTTGAAGTTCGTTTCCTTTACGGTCTCCTCGGAGAGGAGACTGTTGAGCATGGAGCTGAATATCTTGTAGTATCGTCTCTCCCTTTTCGACTTCAAGAATTGTCCCATATTGGTATCACCGATTATACCTGTCAGAATGGAGAGGATGAGATTACGAGAAAAAGGATCACCAACCTGAAATTGCTCCAGGAGCTCTGGTCTATTCCTTAATTTGATTGCAAGATGGCCAACGAGCTCGCTTGATGACGTCGCCTCGGTTACCAAACAGAAGCCATTATCACCGATATACTGACTATCAGCACCAATATGATGGTCAATTTCTATCTTCACCACATCTGGATTTTCGAGCATATCATTAATTGATTCATTATTTTCGAGCATCGATGGTTTCGGTGTATCGCATATCACCATAGTATCAATTGGATCATCGAAACTGTTGCAGGCTTCGTATAAACCGATTGAATTATATTTGCATATGTTGAGGAGATACTGGAAGTGCTCATGCACACGAGCACCGAGACAGATACTGACATCCTTGTAGAATTTTCCAAGAAGGAGTGCAAAGGCAACCATGGATGCAATGCAATCTTCATCTGGATTTCTATGTCCGAGGATGAAAAATTTTTTTCGCGTCGTCATCGCCTCGATTATGTTATCGATGATCCTGTTTTTTTCATGAATTGTGGGGATTGTCCTTTTTTTCATATATCCTATCCTCTTTTTTTCTTCTAAATCACTATTTGCCTATTCAGCAGTGACTACCCTGTTCCTCCCCAGTTCCTTTGCTTTGTACAACGCCTCGTCTGCCCTTTTCCTTAAACTCTCCAGATCACCTGCATTAATTGGAAAGCTGGCGACACCCTGGGAAGTTGTAATACGCATGCCGTCTAATATATCCATACTGGCGACTTCCTTACAGATACGCTCTGCTAGCTCCATTGCCCTATCCTGGCCGGTTGATGGTAGAACTATGGTAAATTCATCACCTCCATAGCGGGCGATTATATCCCTGTCCCCCGTATGTCTCTGAAACACTTCAACAGTTTTGAGAATGATCTCATCCCCCTTTCGGTGTCCGAATTTATCATTAATAGACCTGAAATAATCGAGATCAACCATTATAAGAGAGAGCACATGTCCGCTTTGTTTCGCTCTCCTGAAATGGTCCCCAAGTGCATCTTCCAGAAAATGACGATTATAGACTCCAGTTAGCTCGTCTGTAATAGCCCTCTTTCTTGCTCTCTCTCCCCAAAGAACCATATCTGAAAGGAACTCACCGGTGCTCCTCAACCTCCTTGTAGTTATATTTGACATCCGGTACATAATCTTAATTGCCATTGACGGATGGCCTTCTATGAGTGCATAAAAATCACTATCAAGCAGTGTAAAGAGTTTTGAGGACTTTATTGCATAACAGGTTGCAGATCGAGGGGCATCCTCGAATATCGACATCTCACCGAAAAAATCACCCGGTTTAAATTCGGTAATTTCCTTTTCCTTCCCATCTTTCAAACGAATTGATACACGTATCTTTCCAGATCTTACGATAAACAGCTCATGTCCAGCCTCGCCTTCCCTGAATAATGGTTGTCCCTCTTCAATTTCAACTGTATTTAAATATCCAACCATAACGGTGAGTTCCTCATTGGTGAGTAGTGAAAAGATATCGACATGTTTTAAAAAATCGATGACTTCACTCATCATTTTACCTTTTCCCTAATTGACTTGGAGAATGCAATCTCCGCCGTTGTTACGGGCCTTGAACATCAATTCGAATGCACTCTGAACAAGAGCTGCACAACTGGTCCCATCCTGAGGATACACTCCGACACCGATACTCACAGTTATGGCATGAACGCGGCCGCCGGTAAGATCGCCAACACTCAGATCTCTTATTCTGAGACGCACCTCCTCTGCCTTGCGCATTGCAAACTCAACTCCCGTACCGGGCAAAATGAGTGCGAACTCATCACCTCTGTAGCGCACAGCCGTGCCCCGTTTTTCCAGGACGGACCCCAGGGTATCCGCCAATAGTCTCAAGACTCGATCACCGACGTCATGACCACACCTGTCATTTATGGCTTTAAAATCGTCCGGTTTTACCATTAAAAGACTGGTTCCCTCTCCATACTGTGGGAGTAGCTCTACAAAATCCTCCTCCAGAAAGGTGCGGTTGTATAGTCCCGTAAGTTTATCTCTGAGAAGCTGTCGTTTCAGGTCTTGAACCCAAGGGGTGTTCTCCGATATCAGCTTGTTCGTTCTTCGTATTCTTCCGGCTATCATGGCAAGAAGTGTATGAAGTACTCTTGCAAAGATCGTTGGATACCGCCCTATTATATCACTGAACAGTATCCCCCTCATCGGGAAAACCAGGAGTGTCGTATTCTCCCTGGCGGTGGCACCTGATGAACGTGGCGATTCGTCGAGAAGCTCGAGCTCTCCAAATGATTCTCCAGCTATGAAGCGGGCTATCTCCATATCGTCATCCTTTCGGTGCTTACCTATGAGCACCTCTCCCTTTTTGATGACATAGAGCTCCTCAGGTTGACTCCCCTCTTCGAATATAACCTCACCCGGGCCGTAATGATAGTATCGACTAAAGGAGGCTATAACGTCCAGCTCATGCTCAGATAGATCAGAGAAGATTCCAACATTTTTTAGCAACGCAGTCTTCTTCGTCATCTCTTATTTCTTGATCTTGGTCAGATTCCTAATGCAACTTTACAGCCTATGGGGTTTAGCTTAGTATTCACTCTTCCTCTGAAAGAAGCAAGCGATAAAAGGCTTGTTCGGTTTGATGAATAACTCACCTGCTTATTTACACTAGTTACTCTAATAGTTTGATGGGAGAAAATATCAAGTCTAAAATTTATCGTTTGATAAACCTTTCTATGACTGAGTGTCACTTTAAGGCGAAGCGGATATCCTGTTTGAATACTCCAACCCTTATAATAATATTTATAAATGTTAAAAAATTCCGTGAGTTTGCCATGGAATGCCTAAAGCGGCAAATTCTTCGTAAAAAATTTTTAAGACCAGAGTGTAGATAAATTTCTCGATAGGCTATGTTGAGCTCTTCTTCGATCTGTTCAGCAGTCATTCCGTACGGTCTGTACACACAGTGAAGCCCGTCATAGTAATCCCATTTCTTATGAAGTAATCTTCCCTCTTTTTCAAGTTGATAGTACAGTTTCGTGCCTGGAAAAGGTGTGAGAATTGAAATCTGCACAAGATCAAATGGAAAATCTTTCATGAACTCAACACTCTTCCTAACGTATCCCGGCTCATCATATTCATTTCCAGACCCTACCATCAAATACCACTGCTGGTACATGGAGATATCCCTTAATTTTTCCGCAGCTCCCATGGCCTGTTCGAGCGTTATACCTTTATTGAATGAATCTATTATCTCCTGAACTCCGCTTTCTAAACCGAGCGAAAGACCCTGACAACCCGATTCTTTCATGAGTTTCAGCAGTTCAAGATCTCTGTTGATAGAATCTACCCTGGAATTCGTATACCACTTGAATTTTAAACCCCTTCTGATAATGCCTCTACAGAGCTCCTTTGCCCATTTGGTATCGACCGTCATTGTCTCATCTCCAAATTGCACTGTTACTCTATTGCTTTTTATTCCTTTAATCTCTTCCAGTTCATCGAGGACATTCTCAACACTCCTCTTACGCAAGACTCCGCCGTACAAGTTGGATGCTGAGCAAAAGGTGCATTTAAAGGGACAACCCCGGCTCGAGAGTATATATATTCCCGGAAAATCATAATGTTCAACTGCACTACGGTCTGGAAATGGGAGCTTGTTTATATCTTTTACCAGAGCTAAAGAATTTTTATTATATACTCTATTTCCTTTTCTGAAACAGACCCCATCAAGTATTTCATAGGGCTTCTTTCTCATGATGTTCTTGAGCAGTGCCGGAAAGACCTCTTCGCCCTCGCCTCGTATTACATAATCAACAGATAGTTCACGTAGTGTTTCCTCTACTGTGAATGTGACATGGTGACCGCCCATAACAGTGATTATCGATTCGTCAAAGGCTTTGACAACTTTGAGTATCTCGATAGCAATACTGTACGTTGCGGTTACACAGGTAATACCAACAACATCAGGGCGAAAACTCTCAAGGGTTCTCTGCACTGCCTCCCTATCGGTTAATACTACTTGCACATCAAAACCATTTTCTTTTAATGATGACACAAGATAAAGAAGTCCCAATCCAACATTATCCCATCTACTGACTTTGTGATAAGAAGATTTTTTTTCTTTCGGTGATATTAATAGTACTTTTATTTTGATGCTCCTTTACTATAGATCAATTCTCTCTCCGGGCGGCTTTTCTTAACATTATCTATCAGGTAATAGAATGACCAATATAACGCTCATATTAGTAACTTTCCAGTGATTTTATATCAGCGCATAGAGTAGTCGCTGTATCCTGCAATCCGTTCTAAAGATTCGATCCCGCAAACTGCACCCCCATCTGTTGGTTATGATCCGTTTCCGTTTGTAGATATTAAGTTTTGAGCGTTCTTGGTCGCGTGAGAGCTTTACATTCATCTACGGGAACCCTCATATCCATATCTGTTCCATAGTCCTGATGGTCCAGGAATTCGCCGGCTCCTCCAGCAACCCGTCCCAGGGCAAAGGCGATAAAGGGTATGTCCACAGCCCGTTTTAGTGTCATCTGCTTGCCCCTTATCCGCTTCCAGCATAGAGCGAGCCAGACACATGCGATCGCTGCATCGAGATTTACGGCAAGAACGGTTTTTGTACACCCATTGTTTTTGAGTTCCAGAGCAAGGCAGTGGTAAAAATCAAGAAATACGTTCGTTTTACCAGCATCTCTGATAAATTTATATATTACCTGCTCCCTCGGGTCGTAGT
>CAYFYU010000039.1:15643-19180 GCA_964347455.1 uncultured Spirochaetota bacterium
TCGTAGTTGACTGGATCGGTTCGAAAGACCGGATGACCGAGGCAGGGAATCCGTTCATATTCGATACCGGCTTCTTTTGCCTGATTTTTTTTCTTTTTAAAATCAGATGCTGCTGTCAGGGCAATTTGCTCCACATCGTCATACTCCATATAGGGATCCTCAACCTCCGTATCAGCGAAGTAATCGAGCAAATATCGTACAGCCTGTGCACCATTTCCTCCATGAACGAAACCTGTTGCCGCCAGTGTGGCAATCATCGCTGTGTTGGGACTGTTGCCTGCAGATGCTGAAAGTTTGGCCCCCTGGACGGATATGGTACCTGGCCCGTTGGTAAGGGAAGCCACAAGGGTCATCTGGGCGAGTTTTTCCTCAAGTTCGTTGTGGGGAAGTTCACCAGTCCAGTAAAGTATCATTGCTTCGGTAAGAGTATGGAACTGCATGAGCTCGATCAGGGAATAACCGTATATACGCGGCATGGTACCGTCATTGGAACTTGCATGGGAGGCATTTCGCATCGATTGTCGAACCATTCCCTTTAAAAATGTCTCGGCCTGATCATTTACCTGCGAATCATAGGGCTCCGGGATACATCCAGGAGCGAGTACAAGGTCTGAGGGAAGACGTTTCCCCAGTTCACCCAGATTGACGAACCAGGGATTTAATCGAATCGGAGACGAGGTTTCCAGATCCCTCTTCATGCCGAGTACATGCATGATAAGGGTGACCGCATTTGGAATATGGTGGAGAGCCTGAACACGAATTCCTCGTGCCAGCTGCCGGGAAAGCTCGGTGGTTTTTCGGTACTGTTTTTGTATATTGAATGGCTCTAACCCGAAATAGTTGTCGAACGCCTCTTTTTTTGAGCGAGCCATGCTGGTTTTCCCCTCTACCACGGCTCCGGCATGTCCCAGGGAGATGTCAAATCTATCAGCAATCTCACCGCCAACATAAACCACGACGGGTTTTGAAAAGTTCTTCTCTCTCATAATCTGTATTGCATCATGCTCATAGGTACCCCCCGGTTCCACATAGAGAACGATAAGCTTGGTGTGCTCATCTCGCTCGGCAAGTGTAAGAAAGTCCTTTACGGGAAAGAGGATGAGCTTATCCTTGCCAGTTGACAGTCCAAAGGAGGTTCCCATTCCAATGGAGAGAAGATAGCTTGAGATGGTGTTTACCATATTCCCGGAATTTGAGATTATCGTAATCGAACCTGGTTTGAAAGTTTCCGCCGGAGAGTCTCCCCCCACAGCGCCTATTCTCACTCTGTCATGGGAGTTGATGATTCCCAGGGTGTTGCAACCGATGAGATCTATGTTCGCCTGACGACATATCTGATAGATTTTGGCGGTGACTTCAATTGAAACATGCTCCGTTACCACATATATTGTCTCAACGAGCTTTTCCCCATACTGCAGGACCTCCTTCACCTCACCGTAAACCGCTTCAGGTGGAGAGTAGATAAGTATCTTGTTCGGGGAACGCTCAGCTGGGGTCATGCGGAGCATCTCCTCAAAGGTAGCGAAGACAGGGATGTCGCCTTTTGCGGTTTCTATTTTTTGTCCTCCCCTCCCAAGAGCCCAGCCGCCCACAATATTTCCACAGTAATTCTGACTTATCACGGATACCCCAGAGGCTTCCCTGCCAGTAATATTGGATACAGCAATCCGATCTCCCCTTTTCAATAGATCCGAAAGGAATTTTGCCCTCATTTTATTTCCTCCTTTAGCCACTAGAGGCATTGACAATCCGTGCAGCATACTCCGCAACCATTGTTACGGGAGTTTCTGGCCCAAAGATAACGTATGGTACCCCGATGTACTCAAGGGTCTGCTTCAAGGTCAGTATTCCCTTTACAAGTCGAGGACCTCCCCTGCCAATAATTACCGGAATATTGATCGATCCCCTCTCCTCAACATAGCTGATCAGCGCATCGGCAATAGCCTGGAACGTTACGTCAATAAACGTGTTATTGGCCTTTCCACCGAGAATAAGAAGAAGCTTTGCACCGGCAAGGTGGTGCTTGAAACAAATTCTAGCCGTACCGAGCATTCGCTCGTATGGAGGATTCCCACCGAAATCGGAGAGAAACATCGGGCTTCCGTTTGCCAGTTCGAGAGTATCGGTAATAATTGCTGAAACCCCACCTCCACACAAAATCGGGAGTATCTTCACACCACCCAGAACTGAAACATGCGCCTGACCGCGGTGGCTCATCCCATCCCAGTTATGCATCTCCTCTTCAAAATCTGAAATGTTTTCCGGGTACTCAGGAAAAACAACTCCAGGAACTTTTGATTTATAATTTGCCTCGTCGATGACACCCTTAAAGTCACATGCAAAAGGTTTGCCGTTCGGTGTCACCCTCCATGGATTAATCTCTGCACTCTCAAGGCCTGTTGAGATGAACAGGTCCCAGAATGCCACCATCGACCTGGAAAGAATGCTTATCAGCTCTCTTGGACAGCCAAGTTTTTCCAGAACTTCGCTTGCCTGATAGGCATCAAGCCCCCTATAGATGTCAATTGGAATCGTGATCTTTTCTTCCTCATGAATCTCCTCGACGTCAACCCCTCCTTTAAGAGACAAAGTCAAGGAGGGACACAGAAAGCTAGAGTTATACCCAATTGCGGAGAAAATCTCCAGATCTGCGGGTATCTTCTGGACAAGATAGGCGATTCGAGGCATCCTCCCGTTGATATCGAGGCTCGATATCCTCTTGATTTCCCTCAATGCATCCTGTATGTTCTTCACCTCGACAACACTCCCTGCCTTGGCTCTTTCTCCAGACAGGATATCCGGCTTTACGATCGCTTCTCCACCCCACTCCTCTATGCTCTTTCTGATCTCAGCAATCCCTGCTGTACCCGGGATGTGTCTGGGCACCGGTATTCCATAGCGTGAGGCAAAATGTTCGAGAAAGGTAAACTCCGTTATTCTGAGAGACATACCCTTCTTCTCCTATTTTTTAGGGTGTGGACATATGCTACAACCATGCGTTACATCAGGTTTTTCTTGAGCTCGATTATGCCGAGCTTTAGATTATTGATAGATGTTCTGTCAGGGGTAAAGACGAATTCGATTACCCCCGTACCGTCCATTGCATAATCTTTAACAGCATTCTTCTGTTTTGGTGAGACAAGTACGGCATCACATTTGCGAACCAGCTGTTTTACCGTATTTGCATTTGTTGAAGTTGTTTCAAAAATCTCAGAAAAGGTTATGTTCAGCTTTTCAAGTACCTCTCTGATCTCCCTTGCAAATTGAATACTCGTAGTAATAATTCCAACTTTGTGGTCCTGGGGAATTCTCGCAACTTTTACAAGTGTCGCGACGTCGGGTTCAATATTGATTCCTATTATCGGCATATCGAGATATCCCAGGTATTCCTGAACTTCCCGTAGGTGATAAAAGCTCGTTACCACTATATCGCAATCGACTACTTTTTGAATTTTCTCATCATCATGGTTTCGAAGGTCCTCCAGGAGTATAGGGATCCTCCTTATATGAGGATCCAGCTCGAGATGATCGGTAAAA
>CAYFYU010000039.1:19190-29715 GCA_964347455.1 uncultured Spirochaetota bacterium
TAAAATAGGTTAGCTGTTCTATATTGCATTCTATGAAAACAAGCTGTAGTTTCTCCATCATGGTCTTTTTTTCTTCTATATACCCTTTGACGGCATTCTGATACTCAGCCATTGAGAAATCCAGTGATAGCGCCTCTTCCAAAGAGTGTTCAATAATCTTTCTCATAATGATCAGGCGATTATGACTTTTGAGCTCCTGTGGACTTATGTTGACAAATGTACCCCTTCCCACAGCGCCGGTGACGATTCCCTCCCTCCCCAATTCGTTGTACGCTCGAAGCACCGTATTGACACTGACACCAAAATCTTTTGCAACCTGTCTAACCGGGGGCAGCTTATTGTTCCCAATCCCACCGGATTGTATCCTTGTTTTCAAAATATTCTTTAATTGGATGTAGTATGGAAGACCGTACTGCTCATCTAATCTAGAGTGCATAGGGATACCTCGTATGATATTGTCTTAATACATTAAGACAATACCATACGAATGATTGAAATGTCAACTCTTTTATTATGCCAATCACTAAATGCCCGTAGATCGGCTCATGTGTAGATCACCGACTGTTTTTTCCTTTCTGTTCCTACCAGATAGGGCGCAATACCCCCAAGTATGAGCACACCGCCTATCCAGAATCGCCAGCCGGAAATCTCATGAAGTATGAGAAGAGCAAGCACAACTGCAAAAATGGGTGTTCTGCACAGGTAAATTGAATTGAATACCACAAAAACAATTCCAACAGGAGCAATAACTTTCGCAGTAATACGCATTAATGGTGAATGCTCTTCAGTACGATTGATGCAATCAGCGATATGTAGAAAAACCATTAACAGAGGAAAGCGATATTACAACAAATCCACCAATAGCGACGTCTTACCTAGCTGAATAGGATGCAAATCCTGTACAACTATTCTTCTATGGGAATGACCCAGAACTGCAAAAAATGTAAATATTAGCATGAATAGATGCTCTACTCTGAACCTTGTATTTATCACTGCCATACTCAATCACCAAATTCATACTGAACCTGAATATCGTTACACGCCTAACTATGCTCAACGAGGCTACACTCGGGTGCTCCCCACACCCGATCATTTTTCATAACATTCCCGCTTCACAGCTTGAATTCTTTCCTCACCTCAACAAACTTCTCGATGGCAAAGTCCAGGTCTTCCCTTGAGTGGGCCGCAGAGATTTGCGTTCGTATCCGTGCAGTACCTTTTGGCACCACCGGGTAGAAAAATCCGATTACATACACTCCCTTTTCGAGAAGGCTGGCTGCCATGCGCTGAGCAAGAACTGCATCCCCAAGCATAATTGGAATAATAGGGTGCTCACCTGGCGGAATCTCAAAACCCTCCTGCCGCATTCGTTGTCTGAAGTACCGCGTATTCTTCTCGAGCTTATCCTTTAATTCGGTGCTGCCCATGAGCAGGCCTATCGCTTTCAACGATGCGGCAACTATGGCCGGTGAAACCGTATTGGAAAACAGGTACGGTCGTGAGCGCTGTCGGAGCAGATCAACGATCTCCCGTCTTGCAGAGGTGTAGCCACCGGTCGCCCCACCCAATGCTTTTCCGAGAGTACCGGTAATAATGTCCACCTGACTCATACAGTTTCTGTACTCATGGGTTCCCCGCCCCCGTGCCCCCAGAACACCAACTGCATGACTATCATCGACCATGACAAGAGCATCATGCCGGTCAGCGAGCTCACAGATCTCATCGAGTTTGGCAATGGTGCCATCCATTGAGAAGACACCATCGGTGGCTATCATTCTAAAACGGGCACCTCCCGCCTCCCTCAGCTTCTGCTCCAGATCATCCATATCAGAGTTATTGAACCGGTAACGAATCGCCTTGCATAGTCTTATACCGTCTATAATACTCGCATGATTGAGCTGATCGCTAATTACTGCATCCTCTGCAGAAAGGAGGGTCTCGAAAAGCCCGCCATTGGCATCGAAACAGGATGTGTAGAGAATGGTATCCTCAGTGCCCAGAAATTCTGATATCTTTATTTCAAGCTCTCGATGGATCTCCTGTGTACCGCAGATGAATCTGACCGAGGAAAGCCCGTAACCCCATCTATCGAGGCTCGTTCGCGCAGCTTCGATTATTGTAGGATCAGAAGCCAGTCCAAGATAGTTATTGGCACACATATTCAGTACCTCACGCTTTCCCTTTACACTTATCCGTGATCCCTGAGGTCCCATAATTATCCTCTCCTCTTTATAGAGCCCTGACACGCGGATATCATCGAGTGTGGCAATTAGATGCGCTTTGAATTTCCTGTACATAGCAAAAACCCTCCTGACTAAACATTTTCCCAGTTCAGAATAATCTTTCCTGAATTCCCCGATTTCATCGTTTCAAATGCATCGATAAAATCACGGTACTCAAAGTGGTGAGTAATAATCGGAGAAATATCGAGACCTGTTCCAATCATTGACGTCATTTTGTACCATGTTTCATACATCTCCCGTCCGTAGATCCCCTTTAGATGAAGTCCATTGAAAATTACGAGATTCAAGTCTATGGTAATCTCCCTATCCTGTATTCCGAGCATCGCTATTTTTCCACCATGGCACATATTTCGAAGCATGGTCGTTAATGCATCTGAGCTGCCGGACATTTCAAGTCCTACATCAAATCCTTCGAGCATTCCCAGCTGTTTCTGAGCATCCTCAACCGTCTGGGTTCGAACGTCTAGTGCAATGGTCGCTCCCATCCTTTTCGCCAAGGCTAAACGGTAAGGGTTTATATCCGTGCTAACCACATACCGTGCCCCCGCATGGACGACGATTGGAATCGCCATGAGACCTACTGGTCCGGCCCCTGTTATGAGAACATCCTCACCCAACACGTCGAATGAGAGTGCCGTATGCACCGCATTCCCGAGAGGATCAAAACAGGAGATCACATCTTTGGGGATTTTTGGATTCGCATACCATACATTTGTCATAGGTATTGAGAGATATTCAGCAAATGCTCCATCCCTGTTGACACCCACAGCGGAGGGTATCTTGCAGAGGTGCCTCCTGCCGGCCATGCAGTTACGACAGTGCCCGCAAACCAAATGGCCCTCTCCGCTCACTAGGTCACCCTTTTTAAAATCCGTCACATGCGCCCCAGTCTCCTCCACTACTCCGACGAACTCATGACCAATGACCAGAGGTGGCTTAATTGTTCGCTGAGCCCAACTGTCCCAGTCATAAATGTGTACATCAGTACCACATATCGAGGTTCTCTCTATCCTGACAAGCACGTCGTGATAGCCGATTTGGGGAACAGGAACTTCCTCGAGCAAGAGTCCAGGTTCTGCGGTTTTCTTCACCAATGCTTTCATCAGCTTTTTCATAAATTTATCCTCTGCCACTCAACAACTCGGGCAATTACCTCACAATGTATCATTTTACGACAAGTTCATGATCAAATCCTGTCAGTAGTTTTGATCCATCCGAGGTAACAACAACTATATCCTCAATACGAATGCCGAGCTTACCGGGTATATAGATACCGGGTTCAATGCTGAACGCCATCCCTGTTTCAAGTATTTGGGTGTTGATTTCATTGATATAGGGTTCCTCATGAACATCCAACCCTATTCCATGGCCAGTTCGGTGTATAAAAAAATCCCTGAATCCGGATTCCTCAATGACAGAACGTGCAGCAAGGTCAACTTCCCGTGCTGAAATACCCTGATGGACACTCTCACGAGCATTCTCATTGGCCTCCAAGACAACATTGTATATTTCTTGAAACTCCTCTAAAGGGTCTCCGATATGGACAACCCGGGTGATGTCCGACTTATAACCGTCAAGGGATGCCCCGATATCGATTATGACACCATCTCCCTGTTTCAAAGCATACATGCCACTGTAATGGTGCGGAAGTGCCCCATTCGTACCTGCAGCAATGAGAGTAAAGATCACCTCATCGGCGCCCTCTCTACGAAACGCCGATTCAGTTTCCCAGGCGATTTCTTTCTCCGTTACCCCGGCCCTGCAGGCTTTTACTGCAGCCTCCATGGCCTTATCGGCCTGTTTTGCCGCCCTGTGGAGCATTTCAACCTCATGAACTGATTTCCTGATGCGCATATTCGAAAGTATTGGATCAAGAGAAAAAGTTACCTTTGGTTGCACGAAAGGGAAGAACTGCAGAAGAAAATCCGCCCTCATCGATCCATCTATTGCAAGCCTTCCTCTTTTCTTTTTACTGAACAATGAACTGCGAATTGCCCCGCCAGGACCTTCGGCATCTCCCCAGGTCAACATATCAACGTCGGAAAAAGATTTTACCTTCTGCGCGTTGAGCTTCGGGACGATGAACTGCAGCTGGTCTCCTGTAATTATCAGTACGCAGAACCGCTCATCGGGATGAGGTGCATCTCCGAGGATGTATCGCATATTGTTTGTTGGGCCGACCACTGCTATATCAATATTCTCTTCCCCCATCAATTGCTGGAGCTTAAGGATTCTTTCGGAATAATCATTCATCGATCAGTTTTTCTCCTTCGAAACAATTCCGTCTATTTATTTTTAATTGCCAATGTTTCAACATCAATCTCCACGTCTTTTTATTTCTTGGATTTAATGGAGGTAATGCAGCCGTTATTCACACCCTCCCCTACTGCTTTTTGGTTCCATCATTATGAAAACACCATGTTTTCAGGAAGTTCTCACGTACGATTCAAGGAGGTCACAGGTTATCTGTATAATTTCTAGAAATGGGATTGAAAGATTGCAAGTATTCGGGTACTCAAAACAGGGGTGGGGGTATCTTCAACGTCACTCGCAACCTGCATTGCTCGCCCTCCTTACCCAGCCAGCTGAAAAAACCTTATACGAAAGTATTGTTTCTGTCAACGAGATTAGACTTTACAGGCAGAGTCCATATATGGATTGTGCATCCTCAGATAAGAGACATTAACCGCCAGCTCTTTTTGGTTGTTATTATAACGCACCAGTAGTATGTTCATTGCCATGAACAAACTCGTGTGGGTGGAGCTTGACTCTCAGGCTCCTGACCAAAATGTACAGGAGCTCAAGAGCTGTTCTGTTCAGGATGTGCTCTTCTGCGCCGTGGTGAAGTCGAATGCGTACGGTCATGGTATAGCACAGATGGTTCAGCTCCTTCGCTCTGTGGACTGGTTTGGGGTCAACTCCGTCGAAGAAGGTATCGAATTACAGGAGATAGGTGTCCACAAACCAATACTGGTGCTCGGTCACGTGCCTCTCGATCTATTGAAAGAGGCGGTAATGGCCAATCTCAGGCTCACGATCTACAACCGGGAGAGCATCAATGTGTTACAAAAAATTTCATCCAGAAAACATCCCGCCAAGGTACATCTAAAAATAGAAACTGGCACACACAGGCAGGGAATACTTCTTCCGGAGATCGGCGATTTCATCGAGCATGTCTCCCAGAGCGAGGGTATCATCTTAGAAGGAGTCTCAACCCACTTCGCCAATATCGAAGACACTCTCAACCATGAATACTCTCAAAAACAGCTTGCCCAGTTTCATGAGGCACTGCGAATAATCAAGAAAAAGTTTGATACACCACCGATCATTCACACTGCATGTACCGCTGCAACTATACTGTTTCCTCAGACCCATTTCAACATGCTCCGAGCAGGTATTGGGGTTTACGGTTTGTGGCCGTCCCGTGAAACCTTCATCTCTGCCAGTATGGGGAAAATAAGGGTTCCGGATCTTAAACCTGTACTGACCTGGAAAACGAAGATCGTACAGATAAAAAAGCTCTCAGAAGGAAGCTTCATAGGCTATGGCTGCACCTTTAGAACAACGAGACCCACTATTATGGCAGTTCTTCCCATCGGCTACGCCGACGGATATGATCGCTCCCTGGGGAACAACGCTTATGTACTCGTAAAGGGAAAAAGAGCACCTGTTATCGGAAGGGTGTGTATGAACCTCATCATGATCGACGTAACGGACATTCCGGGGATCAGGCTTGAGGAGGAAGTGGTGCTTCTTGGTACTGCAGGTGGTGAAACCATATCAGCAGAGACGATGGCTGGATGGGCTGGAACGATCAATTATGAAATTGTAACAAGAATCAACCCTCTCCTCGAGCGGCGAATCGTTTAATCCTTCTCTGACAGGACCTTCGGCTTTCAATTAGGGTAGCCCGATCAAACACCCGTTAATCTCTATAGTAGAGGTCCATCAGGCTTTTGTTTATTCCAGGTGCCCCGAACATGGGAAGATTTCTCGTTTGCATTGTATTATCGAGGTTCCCTATCTCCTCCTTTGAAATCTCCTTCACATTCCCAATTGCAAGCGCCTGAAAAATAGATAGAGAAGTCATTTCAAGTATTTCCACAAGCTGCATCGTCCGCTTGATAGTTTCAGGACTCATGATAACTAGTCCATGATTCTCCATAAGGAAGGCGTTGTACTTCTGTAAAAAGGGCAAAAAGTTATGGGCAAGATCTTCGGTAAGGGGTTCGGCATAGGGAATGAGGGGTACCGGTCCGACCTCAATCACCGTTTCGGGAAGTATTGGGCACATGAGCCAGTTTTTCTCCTCTGTAATTGCAAATGTAGTCGTGTAAGGAGGATGGCAGTGTATCACAGACCTGATATCGGGACGTTCACGAAAAAAACCGAGATACATGGGTGTCTCCCCCGTTGGTTTTCTCACACCTTCAACCTTTCTCCCATCCATATCAATGAAGATTAAATCCTTTTGAGCGATTTCGCCTTTGTTCAATTTGGTCGGTGTAATGAGTATAAGATTTTCCTCGAGTTTCCAGGCCAGGTTGCCACCATGACTCGTTACATAGAGACTCTCGCCCAGTTTCTTGCACACTGAAAGAAAATCAACTATCTGTTTATTGTACTTCTCAAAGTAACCCATCGCTCTCCCCTGGTTGTCTTTCATTCGCCGATAAGCTTGAGAAATTCACTTTCAGAGACAAGCATAGTCCCGAGTTTCTTTGCCTTATCGAACTTACTGCCGGGATTTTCCCCCACGAGAAGGTGGGTTGTTTTCCCCGTTATACTTGAAGTCACCCTACCACCACGTCTCTTCACCTCGTCCATTGCCCGTTCCCGTGGTTTGAAATGCTCGAAGCTTCCAGTTACACACCACACCTGATCCAGGAATATGGATGATAATCGCGGCTTTGGGGGTTGTTTCTCAGCGGTAAACTGAAGACCCGAATCTTTTAATTTTTCTATCATATCAAGAATGAAAGGATCGGTTAATTGATCTATAATTCTCTGTGCAATTTTAGGCCCGATGCCCTGAATACGTGTAAAAAGCTCGGGCTTTTCTTGTCTGGCTCCTTCGATCAGCTTTTCGATCGAATCATAGCCACCATCCACAAGCAGTTCAACCACCCGCGGGCCGAGTTCGTCAAGCCCGAGCGAAGAGAGAACAACGGCAAATGGTCGGCTTTTGCTCTTCTCAATACCCTCCCTGATAAGAGAAACTTTTTTCTCACCGAATCCCTCTTCGCCGAGTAGTTGATCCGGATTGAAGCGATAGATGTCTGGAATGTCCGAAATAAGTCTTAATTCGAGCAACCGTTTGATAGTCTCATAACCGAGATTTTCAATATCCATCTGCCCTCGTGAGACAAAAAATGAGAGTCTCCCGAAAATCCTCCCCGGACACTTATTGTTCGGACAGAAGTGATGTGCCCCATCCTGAATAAAAGTCGTAGAGCAAACAGGACACTTTTGGGGAATATGGTAGGAAGGATTCCCCTCGCTGTTCTTCTCCAGAACATCCTCAACAGCAGGTATGACATCTCCCCTTTTGCTCACGGCGACCTTGTCGCCAACAGCGGCATCGAGACTCGTTATATATTCCTGATTGTGGAGTGTCACATTGCTCACTGTGCTCCCCGATATCCACACAGGCTCAATACGGGCAACCGGGGTGACCCTACCCGTTCTGCCAACCTGTACCTCAATATCCCGAATTGTAGATACAGCCTGTGGGGCTTCGAACTTATAGGCCATTGCCCATCTCGGGTGATGCGATGTAAAGCCCATTCTATCACGTTCCCGATACTCGTTTACTTTTACCACGTAGCCGTCTATCTCATACGGTATTGGCTTGCGTATTTGCATTTTCTTGCTGATAAATTCGCCTATATCGGCTTGTTTTCCGTGTACCCACTTTTCATGTTTCTGAAATATGGGGTCATATTTTCCAGCAGCGGCCGAAGACATATGATTCGTGAAAAAACCGATTTCGTTACCGACCCTGAATCCGAGCTCCCATAGCCGATGGAGCACGAAAATATGCTCGGTCATACCTTCAACATCCGACAGACCTTCATAGATGTACGCATGCAAAGGAATGCGGGCAACCTCGCTACTCTTTTTTCGCCGAAGGTTACCAGCTGCTAAGTTGCGTGGATTTGCATAGATATTATCCATGGCTTTGTTGAGCTTTTCAAAATCATCTTTGTTTATATAGATCTCACCACGGAACACCGACGTAATCGGATGGCTTAACCGGAGTGGGATATCGTGTATCGTTCGAATATTCTCGGTAACATCATTGCCAACAAAGCCATCGCCTCTCGTGACGGCACGGACAAGAGTGCCCCTTTCATAATGAAGGACTATTGTCGAACCATCTACCTTTTCCTCAATGACCCATGAAAGGCTCCCCGATACGTCTTTTTTTGCCTTATCTATCCATTTTTCCAGATCGTCCTCTGTATAAACCTTGTCCAGGCTGAGCATTGGAGAGGGATGGGGAACTTCAGGAAATTCATTATCAAGATCACTTCCGACCCGCTTTGTGGGACTGTCGGGAAGTGCAAGTCCCGGATATTCTTTTTCAAGGGCAGCGAGCTCGTCAAAGAGAGCATCGTACTCACGATCCGTTATTTCTGGCGACGCCTCCCTATAATAGAGTTTCTGATGCCGCTGTAATTCCGACACGAGAAAACCGATTCTCTCCCGTATTCTTTCTTTTTCCATGACCCGTTTCTCGCTTGTTTACCGCTATTCTCAGATTAATATATAATGTACGCAGATTATCGACAATGCGATAAGCGTTCGATATGAATCCCTTAAGGGAAGTATGGTTTAAGTGAGGATAGGCTAGCTAATGTAGATTAAAGCAGTAACTTCAGGTTGCACACTATCGCGGTATAGAAAAGAAAAAGGTTGTTCCTTCGCCTGGTTGATTTTCAACCCAGACAATACCATCGTGCATTTCAACGGCTTTTTTCACAAATGCAAGTCCAACACCGTATCCATTGAGCAGTTTTTGATCTCCTCCTCGATCGTAAACATTAAAAATCCTCTTCTGCTCTTTCTCCGATAAACCGGGACCATTATTCCTGACGAAGAAGTGAAACTCGTAATCTTCCTCATTACTACCGATTTCAATAACGGGATTTTTCACATCCTTTGTATAACTGAGACTGTTCTGCACAAGATTGAGCATGATATGATGAAACAGATACCTGTCATATCGTATATTCGCCATATGATCCGGTAAAACAACCTTGACCTTGTTATCCTTTAACTCACCATTGAGGAGCACGAGAATTTCGCGGAGCACCCCCATTGGGTTGAAATCATCGATACTGGTTTTCCCCCGTTTCAGCCTGATGTATGCAAGGAGTTTGCGAATGAATCCAAGCATATTCCTGCTGTTTTCATTAATTCTCTGAATGTAGGTATTGATACTACTGTTCCTCTTTAGAGATTCGGCCATCTCGGAACGGATTAGATCGATGTACCCTTCAATTGATGCTAATGGTGTCTGAAGATCGTGTGATACTACATGGACAAAATCCTCCATCTCGCTATTCAACTGCAACAGTTCCTCGTTCTTGCGCTCGAGATTCTTATGGATTATTGAATTCTCTATGGAAATTCCTGCAAGTTGAGAGATTGCCGTGAGCATCTCTAAATCTTTTTGGACGAATGTACCTTCAACCTTATTCATACCTTCAATAACACCGATCATACGGTTTTTTTTCTTGATCGGTACACATATGAGTGATGCGGTTCGTATACCAGTGATTTTATCGATTTCAGGATAAAAACGGCTATCATCCTGGGCATTCTCGACGATAACCGCCGCCTGATTATCAAAAACCCAGCCCGCTACCCCCTTCCCTCTCGGTATGGAAAGACCCTTGACATCCCTAGCTCCAGCGCCGGAAGCAGCGTAAAAAACCAGTGAATCCTTGACTTCATCCCACAGGATGACTGAACTTGCCTCACATTTCAAAACTTCCCGCACCCTGCTCATGATACTGTCGATCACCTTGTCAAGTTCGAGACTTGATGAAAACTCCTGCCCTATCTGATTTAACATGGACAGTTCTCTCAGCTTCATTTCACGTTGGATGTTTTCAGCACTCATTAATACCACCTGTTTCTCAATGCTTTTTATATAATTGTATAATAAGACTACAATACAGGATAGAGAGAAAATGTCAATATCTATAATCTACATCCGTATCATTTTTTTCTTGAATAAAAATCACAAAAAACAATTTTTGGGCGGACTTACA
>CAYFYU010000039.1:29725-34845 GCA_964347455.1 uncultured Spirochaetota bacterium
TTTCCAAACCGGTGGACCCGCACACCACCTATTCACCGGACATTTACTACTACACACGTTTAGGCTGCTACTGACTTTACACCGTTGTTCATAGCCTTCACGATCTCGTCAGTTGTCAAAACAGCGTTTGCTATGAAACCGAAGTTGATGAGAGCAGATTTGTAGCCGTCACCAAGCTCGGGATGACGGGCGCCAGCCGTTGCGTCCTTCACCACAGCGACCTCGAAGCCCTGCTCGAGCAACTCTCGCATGTGTGCCTCGACACAGAGATTGGCTGACATTCCCGCCAGGATTACTCTGCTGATGTTGCGCTTTCGAAGCTGCAGGACCAGGTCGTTGTTCTCCGGACCATAGACCTTATGAGGATTGACCACAATGGTCTTGCCATCCTCTATAAATGGCTTGTAACGCTCAAGCCAGTCAGCACCTGATCCATTGAAGCCGTCGAGGCTCAGCGCTCCGGTGCGATCGAACATCTTGATCTCATGCATCATTTTCTCGACCGTTCCGCCAAACTTCCACGAGTGGTCAGTGGGATAGTAATAGTGGGGTGAAATAAAAACCTCGAATCCGTTGCTCTTAGCGACCTTGAAAATCCGCTCTATATTTTCCACAGTTTTATTCTCCTTAACACTGTCGCCTACCAGCTGCCATGTGACGCCCTTCTCACTGAGGAAGTCGTTCTGCGGGTCGGTAACCAGTACAGCAGTGTTGTTTTTATCTATATCCATGGTTGTTCTCCCTTATATCATTAAAATGCGATTCGTAAAGAACCGCTTCAATCGTTTATCTGCTTATATAATTTTCTTTAATCCTCATGTTTTTTTATGTCAATAGGTATTTCATCTATCCAAAAAAAAGTGCTATTTATTTTAAGAAAAATAACTAAGAGAAACTTCCTGGAATATTTACTGTGAGGAAAGGATCTGTAAGGGTATAACAATTTTCCACATCAAGAAAATCTGTATAGATTGAAGATATCCCCTGAAATAGAAGATAAAAATAATCATCGCACGAGTTGATCGTATGGACATAAATGGGAATACCTGCCTCTGATATGGCTTGTGCAATACCTCGCTTGACTGCAGGCACTGGCATTGTAATTGCGAAGGGTTTGATTTTATATTTCTCCTCCCAACAACTGATATAGGATAGTATTTTATCTGGCTCATACAGATGTTGATATTGGTAGAGCGTCCAGATTATATCTGTATAGCCAATCTCTAGAGCTTCGACAAACTCATCTGGATTATAAACCTGTGGTATGAATCGTTCGGCATAATCGGGAAAGAATTCGGCTATTTTTTTAAGTGCATCTATATTATTGGATTTTACATCGGTTATTATCTTTGCATAAGGATGTTTGTATAAATAAGCCTTGATTAAATCTAGATTAAGAGGAGTAATATCAAGGCCTTTTCCCAGTTTATAAAACGTATTGAAATCCAAAGGTCTTTCAACTCCGAAGCCGAATAATTTTTCAAAAATATCGTCCCAATCATGAAGGCCAACCAATTGTTTATCCTCAGTCCATTCAAAATCAATTTCAGAAAAGAGAAAAGTGTCGATATTTTCCTCAAGCGCTTCAAGAGAGTTCGTATAGGTAAGGCCTTTATAAGCTCCACCAGCATGCGCTACAGGAGATGGTGAGGGTTGAATAACTAATTTCACAGGTTCAAAATCCATAAATTCCCCATTGCCGGATAGGTCAATAATCCCTGTATCAGTTATGTTCTTGTTTACTTTCAATGAAATAGTATTGACACCACATTCCTCTAAAGCAGTACGGTGACACAATACCACCACTTTTATATTTTTTGTACCATAATCAAACCATCTATATTTAACAAATCGCTCATTCAGTGATACTTGGATTTCAGGAAATGCATAATTTCCCTTGAGAATCCGCAGGTCGATTAATATCATATAACGGTCATATCGTTGTTCTAGTTTACCTGTCGTGAAAGTAATACCAGGAACGCTTTGATCATCTATTAATTCTAATGTGTCAGGATCATTCTGTCCCTTCCAAAAAGTATTTGTCCAAACCGGTACTTCAGGATTCCTTGAGAATCCAGAACCCAGTTGATGAATCGAGATATTTTTTTCAATATCTTCTTCAAAATAGGATATAGTGGGACTTAGATCTTGTATTTTTCCGTCCTTTTCTTTGATAAAAAAGCGATTAATTTGAAAGTCATCCCTTAATTTGTCTTCCCGCATTTCAATAGAGAATCGTTCAATATGTAATCTGGTCGAACATGAAGGGTTTACAGAAATGGCATTTAAATATGCCCAAACCCGAGAAAGAGATTCTTTCGTGTAAAAACTGAAAGAGAGTTCTAGTGAATCACCATCCTTCAAGACTGGAATCCTAATTTCCGGAATTTGCATTTTTTCATATCTTTTTATCATTTGAAGGACAAGCCGGATGGATTCCGTATTCACATGTAATCTATCATTCTCATTAAACTGAACAGTCGCTTTCAGCTCGACTGTAACGGTCGTTCTTCCAGTAATATCGAGGTATTGGCCGCTTGACAATAGTTTATGCTCCAACTTGTTAATAACATATTCATCATTTTCTAAAAAAACGTATCTCCGATCTTTTCTTTCTATGTCGGACAAAGAACTATCTGCCGCTGATTGATATTGTCGCAGCGTTTCAGATAATTTCCTGCCATTCTCACCATCGACTATCATTCTTTCATAAGATCTCGAAAATATCTCGCCATTTGCAGATTCGAAAACTTCAATACTCTTATTATTTATGCGTTTCTTCACAACACCTTTCTCTTCGGATACGTACGATTCAAACAAAATTGAGCGTTCTCTGTTTTGCTCTCTGAAAATGCTTCTCTTCGGAAATGAATGGGGCAGTTTCGTTAAGTCAAGATAATCGAGGATGGAATAGGGAATATCAATTAAACCAAAAACGGCAGGATTGATTGTTCCGAAAGATTCTGGAGCGTATGCCACAGCAAGACCCCAGTTATTACCGTATGGCTGACCAGTTACTCCATGTGATTCATCGCTTACAAAAAGGACCAAGGTATTGTCCAGAATTCCCGCATCATCCAATTGTTTAAAAAAATCACCGATTGCCTGATCGAGATATGCCACGGCTGCTTCTTTACGACTTGAAAATTTGTTTGCCAACTCCTTCGGAACAGCATAGGGATGGTGAGTACCGACTGTCAACAAGGTAAGAAACCAAAGATCCGACTTTTGGTTAAGATCCTCGATATATTCTGCGGCTTGTTCAAAAAATGCCATATCATCCGGTCCCCAGTTAAAAGAAACATATTGATAGCGGAAAAATTCTTTTCCAAATACCTGCTCAAAACCTGCTGCTGGCATAAATTGATCTTTCGACATGTAGGCAGTATCAGCGGCCTGTAAATAAACCGTCGTGTATCCCGCATCCGACAGAATCTCTGGGAGACATTGCTTACGTGACTCTTGTGGGAGTATGATGTACTCATATATTTTTGGTGTCTTTAAAGATAATTTGCAATAGTCTCCAGAAAGCAGAGAATACAATCCACGAATCGTTTGGCGATTGTGAGCAATAAAATTAGGAATTATGAGGGAACTCTCAGCGATGTGACTTAGATTTGGCATTTCAACCTGATACTTAACTCCTGTCCATTCCTGCACCTGTCTGACATAAACCCCAGGAATGCCTTCGAGAACCACAAAGAGAATATTTCTGTTGGCGTCCCGAGGTTTACGAAAGTACGATATATTATCGATATTTGGCTCCGGATGTATCGGACCGAGAACATCGGCATGTGATATCATCGCGGAGCTATATTTGGTCTGTGATATCAGGCTTTGGATTGATTTGGTCACCGATAGCCACATTAAATTGGATGATTGCCATTCGGTGCCTCCTGGGGACAAAATGGATAGAATAAAAATCGAAAGAAAAGCGTATAGAAAAAAGTACTTCATCTTCACGGGTTTGTTCTTAGTTACTCTTGCCGTTGCAACAAGGTATACAATTGTGCTGATCAACAAAAAGAAGGTATACCATGGGAAAGTCAAATTTGATAAACTGCCTTGTATAAATTGGATATCTGATACACACCAAATATCAGCAATATTGATCACGGTATCAAGGGCAGCCGCCATTTCCATATTGACAATATGGAAAAGTGTAAAAAGAAAATTGATAAAAGCAGAAGCTACTATATGAATTGCACAGACCAGTCTTATGAGTACAGCAATAAAAACTGCAACCATAAGATCAATAATCAGCGCTCGTCTAACAAGTTCAGCTTCAACCACCTTCGATACCAGTACAAACCGGCTCATGCTAAATACACCGACAAAAGAATAAGTTCAAGATAGAAGAATAGTGCACTGGACCGTCTATTTTGAGAGGTGTTTTTGTGTTTGTACCTAAATTTTCTCCTCATCCTTTTGTTTGCTTTCTTTAATCTCAGAGCATTGGGATGCATCTTTTGGGTATTAGGTGAAATTATCTTGTCGGAGTATAGCAACTGAGGTCGTACAACACATCCACTTGAATGTTGAAAAGTTATCTATTAAATAAAATCATATTCGGAATTTTAATTTTATCAAGATAATTCCTGATGTATTGAATATAAAAAGGCAGGAATTGAAAGTTGGAGTAGAACCGTTGAGCGAACGTTCTTTGACAATAAACGAATATCTCTTATATTAAGATGAAAAAAGCAATGTCAGGTACAAACCATTAAACATTGCATTATAAACCTGACGTGATAGACGGGGAAATGTCATGTTTAAAAGGCTTGCCGAGGATATCAGGGTCGTATTTCAGAGAGATCCTGCGGTAAAGACATCTATAGAAGCCTTCTTCTGTTATCCCGGCATAAAGGCGCTCTGGTTTCACAGAGTGGCACACTTTTTTTGGAGTAATAAGTGGCGTCTTCTCGCAAGAATGATCTCACAGTTTAACAGATTCTTGACGGGTATTGAAATTCATCCTGGGGCAAATATCGGAAGAAGGCTCTTTATCGATCACGGTGCAGGCGTCGTTATAGGCGAAACAGCTGATATCGAAGATGACGTTACTATGTATCAGGGTGTTGTTCTGGGAGGTGTGTCCCTGGAAAAAAAGAAGAGACATC
>CAYFYU010000040.1:0-31686 GCA_964347455.1 uncultured Spirochaetota bacterium
CAAAGTTTTTTAGTGAGAATCTGGTCATTATTAGTATCGAGTAGCTTAAAAAAGTTTATTTTGGTGGAGGGATAAGGACATGGTAAGAGAGATAATTCACATAGACGAAGAGAAATGTACCGGCTGCGGTCTCTGTGTTCCGAACTGTCCGGAGGGCGCGATTCAGATGATCGACAACAAAGCTCGGGTTATCAGCGATCTTTTCTGTGATGGTTTGGGTGCCTGTATTGGCCATTGTCCGGAAGACGCGATAACCATCGAGAAGCGAGAAGCTCTTCCCTATGATGAGAGAAAAGTTATGGAGAACATTGTAAAACAGGGTGAAAATGTCATTAAGGCGCATCTGGAACATCTCGAGGAACATGGTGAACATGGGTATCTCAGTCAGGCCAAGGCCTTCCTGAAAGAAAAACGCATCGATGTCACACCTGAAAAAAGTGAGACTCCTGTTTCTGAGGGTAACCAAAGTTCACGTAGGGGGGATATTTCAGCTGACGGAGTTAATGGAGATATGGATGGTGGAGTTGAATTCTCAGAGCTCACTCACTGGCCGATACAGCTACATCTCACACCTGCTATGGCTCCCCATTTTGAGGGGAAAGACATACTGCTCTCGGCAGACTGCGTTGCTTATTCAGTTGGAAATTTTCATAGGAATTTTTTGAGTGGCAAAATGCTTTCGATTGCTTGCCCAAAGCTCGACCACGACCAGGAGATTTATAGGGATAAAATCATGGCTCTCATCGATCATGCAAAAATCAATACCCTTACCATTATGACGATGGAAGTGCCCTGTTGCAGGGGTCTGCTCATGCTTGCCCAGGAAGCTGCCCATAAGGCTTCACGAAAGATTCCACTCAAATCGATCGTTGTGAGCGTGAAAGGTGAAATTCTCAGTGAAGAGTGGGTATAAAATATGATTGATTGCTGTACCATGTACGGCTAATATCCAGTGAGGAGATTGCTTATGAATAATGAAAAACAGGATGATCTTCGTGCGAAGATACTGGAGATTCAAAAACTTATCGATTATCAATCGGGTTCGGTTGTGAGCAGGCAGGTTATCAAGAAGGATATCGGTAATGTTACCCTGTTCGCTTTTGATGAGGGTGAGGGATTGAGTGAGCACACCGCTCCTTTCGATGCACTGGTGTACGTGTATGATGGTGAGGCGGAGGTAATGATCTCAGGGGAGACATTTAACGTTGGGAGTGGTCAGATGATCATCATGCCTGCTGATAAACCCCACGCACTGAGGGCAAAAAAAAGGTTCAAAATGATGCTGGTTATGATACGATCGTAATATGAACGGCCACCAGAAAAACCAAGAGGATGCAGGTGATGGAATGGAGGTCATTGGGAGGCTTCGAGCTGACCTGTGCAATAGAGAACCCGCAAGTCTTGCAAAACATACTGGAGCACGGTTTTATCAGAAAAATGACGATCATGGGTTCTTCAAAATAGACTTTTGGAAACAGGAGCTTCGAGTCACCTTTCCCGATTTTAGTATAACGGATTTCAGTACCGATGAAGAGGTGGATGGGGGGACAGAGGCAGTTGTACTTTACTATTTCCATGATGCAGATGGCAAAGAGGTATCAGGGAAATGGATCTCCCTCGCAGAACTTCCCGATGGAATGTTCTACCGCCAGGCATATCAGGGTTACTCTGGGAACGTACTGGCGAAAGATTTTGGGAATGATATCGATGCCTTTGAACGCTCAGCGTTGACTCTTGGCGGGAAACCAGAAACCTACGGTGACCGATCCTTCTCCTTTCATGTCCTTCCTCGATTGTTTTTACTGGCAGTGTACTGGTTCGGTGACGATGAATTTCCCCCATCTGCGCAGATCCTCTTTGATGAATCGGCAAGTCATTACTTGCCAATTGATATGTGTGCATTTCTAGGACGTATGCTCGCGCTCAATCTGATCAAAGGGAAATAACACCTCAAGGGTTACTGACTTTAATTCCTTGAATTTCTATGAAGCACGTGGAGAAGTTGTTGCGGTTTCTGAGAGTTCTAGCAGCCTGTCTTATCTTCAGTATCTTACCCTTTTGGCTGTGGGCGAATGATCTTTCAGAGGAAACAATACGGGAAAATCCTACCTTTCACCGTAAGATAAGTGGCTTTGACCTTTCACTCACTCCTACAGAGATGAATTACATGCTCGATAACTTTCCGTATGCATCAGATCTGGTGAGACGGTTTGAAATTTACTCTTTATGGATATCAGAGGTCTCTCAAAACAGTTATGAAGCACATGGAGAGGGTAAATTCGAGGGAACCTTTATGGTTCTGCAGAAAGAGGTTCAATTTCGTGAATTCATAGGAGAGGGAAGAATTGGCAGCGTCGTCGGCGTTATCAGCGCTTCTGTGGTTGCGTCGTTAGGATTTCAGGAGAGCGGTCTGTACAGTATAACGAATGAGGTGGAATTCTGGGTTCTTATCGATAATGCGCTCCTCGATCTAATATGTAGAATTTTCAGACCTCTGCTCAATACTATACTAACGGAAAAGATCAAGGTGTTTATTAGGGTGGCCCAGGAGCTCGCCGTTAAGATCCGGGAAAACCCTGAACTCATCAATAATTCATCACCTATAACTCCAGAACATCAACCATGGTGAACAGGCCCTTTTTACCCTTTACCCATTTAGCAGCTTTGAGCGCACCTTTACCAAAAGCATGGCGGTCGATTGATTCATGGGTTATTGTCAAAGTCTGGTGTGGTTGCCCTATAACAATGCTATGTTTCCCAATGATACCTCCAACGCGGACAGTATGGATGACTGTCTCTTTACCGATTCTAGGTTCACCTTTACTTCTTCCTACTTTAATCGCCGCGTCAGTGGTAATTGCCTCGGCAATCTTCAAAGCTGTCTTAGAGATGTCTTTTTTCTTGGAAAAATGATATTCAATGATCTCCACATCACTTTTGGGCCATATTTTTTTAGTCATCTTTGCCAGATACATCAGTATGTTTATTCCCTCTGTAACATTAGGTGCCCATACGATGCCTATGGAGTTGCAGCACCTATTTACGTATCCTCTCTGCTTAGGGGTAAAGTTGGTTGAGCAGATGACCAGATTAACCTTGTATTTTTTTAACGTTTCAATATAGGAAACCACTGCATCCGGATGAGAGAAATCGATAATTACATCGATATCGTTTTCCCGCAGTGTTTTTTCCAAGTCCGTGATATGCTTGATGTAATTCCCAGTTGGCTTCGATCCATGAAGTAGTCCAATATCCTTTCCGATAACAGAATCTTTTTTTTGTTTGAAAATGCTTGCGAGATTTACTTCACTATGTTGAAATAGTTCATCAGCAACTACTTTCCCAGTTCTACCGTATCCAACCAAGCACAGGTTAATCATACGCTTAAAACTCCACATAAAATAAGGCACTTTTCAAACCATGCCATGATAGGATGATAGTATTTTTTTGTCAAGTGCAAGTCCATATCTTTGTTAAAGTGCAGCGTGAATTTTAATTAAAAGATTGGTTGCGGCTGAAAGCCGCGCTGTGTTATATTTATGACTGAAATCTGTAGTGTGGTGTAATCGCCCGTACGGAGCCCTACTGTAAGATTTATTCTACTTTTAAGATGGGAGAATCACCATGGAAAAGGAGATCACGCTTGCCGAATTTGCAGATGAAATGACCGAGAGACTCAATAAGGGGAAAACCGTTGACTGCTGCAAGGATGAACTTCTTAGACTCGCCGTCATTTTAAAGGCTAAAATCCCGGAAGAGAAGATCCTCGTTACATGGAAGGAAGACTAAAACAGAGTGATGATTTCAATATATTGGGCCCGGGGGAGGGAAAAAGCACGCTGCATTTTAAATTAGATGAATTTGGGAGCTGGTTTTTCTATGTTTGAAAAGATTAAGAATTTCCTCGCCGCTCATGAAGAAACGGAGTTGGATGAGCGGGCGAGTGAAAGGCGCATACAAATTGCAACTGCAGTCATTCTGCTTGAAGTTGCATACGCAGATGAAGAATTCAGCGAAGCCGAAAGGGTTCAAGTTGTTGATATTCTGAAAGAACAATTCAACCTCGATGATGAAAGCGTGCACGAGCTTTTACAAATTTCTGAGGAGAAGTTGAAGCATAGCATCGATATCTGGCACTTTACAGAGATTATAAATGAGAACTACAGTGATGACGAAAAGTACCTCGTTATTGAGACTGTTTGGCGAGTTATATATGCCGATGGCAGGCTCGATAAGTATGAAGACTATATTGTCCATAAGCTTGCACGGGTTCTCCATATACCACATAGTCGTATGATCGAAGCAAAAATGAAATTCATTCGTGACGAGTAGTTACCACCTATCTGTTTTTAATCTAAAGGGGCTCAACCTTTTGAACCAGCGGCCAAATAGTTACATCTTCAATGGTGAGATGGGGTGGGAGCGAACATACACTCACGATGAGTTCTCCGAGATCTCTTGGCTGAATTGCACGGGCCGCAGTATTTGCATCAAAATCCTTTAAATTTGCAGCTTTTAAAAAGTTCGTTGCTCCCCAGGAAGGAATAACCGATGTGACTCGGATTTTCCATTCGCGAAGTTCGGTATACAAGCATCGGGAAAACTGGACCAGCCCAGATTTTGCGGCAGAATAAATAGACCATCCAGGCCATGCTTCTTTGGCGCAGACACTCGAGATATTTATAATGGTTCCGGAGCGCTGCTTTTTCATATATGGAATTACCCTGTGACAGCCGATTATTGCACCGGTGAGATTGACAGAAATAGATTCTTCAATATTCCTGTCGCTCTGCTCATCAAGAGGAGCAATTTTTATTCCACCGCCTGCATTGTTGACAAGTATATCGATGCTGTCTCCGCTACTGGCTACCCTTTTGATCAGTCTATCCCAATCATCGGTGATTGAAACATCTGCACATTCATAAGCCACATCTAGTTTTTTCGCAATACTCTTTAATGAGTTTTGATCCCTTCCGGTTATCCAGACCTTGGCCCCATTCTCCTTCAATGCTTCGGCGATACCCGTACCGTATCCCTTGGATCCTCCGGTGACTATCGCCGTTTTTGATACCAAGCTGCCCATAGAACCCCCTCTTCTTTTTCCAGAAAAAAAGTTTCATCATCTTCCAGATCTTTCCATCTATCCTGAAATTTTTCATCGTCCCACTTATCCCAGAATCGCTCCATTTCTTCCCATCTTTCTCGATGCCTTTCATCGCTCCGATTTACGCTGGTCAAATAGACAAGTGCGATTATGATTATGAGAAAGCTGATTACTCCAAAAATGAGGACGATCAGATCTGGGTTACTTTTTGGGTTCTTCATCTTCTATTCTCTCCATCTCTTTCTTTATGATATTCTCTTCAAGACTTTTAAGCCCTCTGCCTTTGAATATATACACGGTAAGAAAATTGATGAAAACACCGATACCCCAAAAAAGTGCGGGCCAGAGCCACCACTGGTATCCCGAATAGGTGAGATTGTTAATTATCGCAAGGAGTATCATAACCGAGATGTAGACGATAAAATGTCTGATGAATCCAATTTTGTCCTGTGCAATCTTCTTTGCCTTTTGATACTTTGTGTCTTCCTTTTCCATAATACCTCCTTTAGGAGAAAGAATTTTGTGCTCTGTTTGTTTTCTCAGTATACCTCAATCGATAAAAACATCAATAAGAAGAACTTGGGAGGAAAAAATATGTCAAATCAGAATATTTTGAAACCAAGGCCAATGTAGACCGCAAGTTTCCAGAGCGTGTCTCTTGCAGATGCTACAACCGAAGATGGTGGATCCTTCGAATTATCCTTGAAAGAGATATCAAATTGCATCCCCGGTGCCAAAAAAAGATTCTCTCGGATGAGCACCTCCAGACCCGAAGCGAACCGTAAGCCGATATCCAATGACTCGGTCGTATCATTGTCGAGATCAACTTCACCGTTCGTAAATGGTGGTGTTGTTTCCGGTTTAAAACTGTTATCCGATTTTCCACCTAAAAAGAGGGAGAAAAACGGGCCTGCATCGAGGGTGACAAACAAACGGTCATTCATAATGAAGGCCCCTTTCAGGGTCAGGGGAATGGTAAGATAGGAGTAACTCATGTCAGATGTCAGTTCTGATGAAGGAGGTGAAACTGTTATATTATCTGATTTATGGGACAGGTAAATATACTCTGCTCCGGTAGAGGCCCCGATGCTATTATCTCCAATTGAAACCAAGTAAAGGATCAGTGATAATCCACCACCTGCAGAGTAGCCGAGTTTCCCGGACTTGTTCGAGTCATCCGATAAACTGCTCGAAAATCCCCCAATTCCCTTTGCCACAATCCTGAAACTCTGCGCACTTACTGATAATGCGGTGAAGAGGATGATACCTGCTATGATAAATAGAATCAGTGCCTGTTTCTTAAGCAATGATCTTCCCCTCCAGCTTACTGTTCGGAACTATACTTTATCATGAATCTTTTGTAGAATGTCAAGAAAAATTCATGAAAGGGTTCTTTAGTGTTGACCTTTCTGGTATATAGCTTATTATATTTTGTCAATAATCCAGCGGGGAGGGTGCTATGTTCGGTATGGGAGCAGGTATGAAATCTGTTGGTTGGTTCGTACCGTTAGTATTCTATATAATTCAGGCGATTGCCTACTACAAAATAGGTGAGAAGGCAAACATTAAAAACCGATGGGTTGCATTTGTTCCATTCGTTCAGATAATCGTGGTGCTGCACGTTATCAACAAGAGCGGTTGGAATATTTTCCTCATGTTTATTCCCGTAGTAAACCTGGTTCTTGCAATAATATGGACTGTGAAATTCTATCTGGCATTTGAAGTACATGTTGCTCTGATTGTGCTGAGTATCATTATCCCTCTTTTCGGCTTGGTCATGCAATTGGTTATTGCCTTTTCCGATCAGTTTCAATACAAAGGGACCACTCAGTACACAGCGTAATTTTTCTGCGTCTTATTTGTAGAAAAAAGTTATTCAGCAGTTTCATTGTGCTTCTAGCCGTCATTCATGTGAGTATGGTGTAGTAACGGTTGTTAAGAGTGACAACATTCAGTGAGTGATTAAATATTTTTTGGAGATTCTCACTCCTTAGACCGTCCTTTACCTGTCCTCTGTATAAAATGCCTCCATTTTCAAGGATCAATACGTGACCGAAAAGCGGAGTAATTTCTTCTGTGTGATGGGTTACATATATTATTGATGTTCCATGAATGTTGTGTATATTCTCGATTGAGGTCAGCACATCCTCCCTTGATGGAATATCCAGACTTTGGACTGGTTCATCTAAAAGCATGAGATGAGGTTCATTGATGAGTGCTCTCATCATCAATATCTTTTGTTTTTCGCCGTCTGAAAGAACACCAAAAAAATCGTTTGCTCTCTGTTCCATTCGAATGATAGTCAGCAGGTACCTGGCCTTCTCCTGCTCATCCGGCTTTGGTTCGCACCACAATCCTATACCCGCATAAATTCCACTTATTATTACATCTATTACCCTTTCCCGTGGATGGAACATGTTTTTCAACGGAGTGCTTACGTATCCGATCCTCTGTCTCATATCCGTTATGGTGACCCCTTCCCCATATCCTTTACCGAATCTTCTTATTTCCCCCATTGTTGGATATATATAGCCTGCAATGACTTCCAGCAGCATTGTCTTACCCGATCCATTTCTTCCAAAGACGATCCAATTTTCATTGTACTTGACCTTCCAGCTGATGTTGTGCAGTATTTTCTTTTCATTTCGCGTCAATGCTACCTTTTTCAATTCAATTATGGGATCACCTGTCAACACACCGATTCTCCTGCTGTTAATATGGGAACAATATAATAACAGTGTGAGCGAAGTCAAAATCGGTGGGATGGTATTAGTAGTTAGTCGTCAGTAAACTGACTCAATAATTAGTACGCACATAATTGTGCGTTCTAATTATCAGAATGAAGATTTTCCAAACGTTTTATTTCATCCCGAAGTTTTGCTGCATCCTCATAGCGCTCTTCAGTTACAGCCTTATCGAGCTCTTTTTGCAGTTTGTCCAGTTGTGAATCTTCTTTTTTCTTTTGACCATCATTGGCCATTACAGCATCGGCAAGTTCAGTTTCTGCTTCTGTAAATACCCGCCCAGCTTCATCCATCACTTTTTCCTCAACAAAAATAGGTGCTCCGAAACGCAGGGCAAGTGCAATTGCGTCACTTGGTCTTGAGTCGATTTCTATTTCAGTTCCGTCATAAGAAAGAATGAGTCTGGCTATGAAGGTACCCTCGACAATGTCACAGACGACTATTCTTTCGATACCGCATTCAAGATACTCCAGAACGTTTTTCATGAGGTCATGGGTCAATGGACGGGGCATTTTTACATTGCTGACGAATAGTGCGATTGACTGTGCCTCAACTGTTCCGATGAATATCGGAAGGGTGCGGTCATCAGCATCTCCCTTGAGAAGAATAATAAAGCCCATGTTGGAGAGTAACAATTTGTCGAATTTTACGGGAATCATTTTATTTACTTAGTATAGCACAACGGTTTTATTAAAGCTACGTAAATCTATCAAATGATGGTCTAAACGATAATGGTAAGTTTAGCGGTGGTCAATCGAAAGGGACAGCATACCTCAGTTCGCAAGCAATTCGCGGACCTTCAATGCGAGAGTATTTGGCGTAAAAGGTTTCTGGAGGAATGGTGTGTTCTCGTCGGGAAAGCCGTGGTTGACTATTGCGTCATCTGTGTAGCCTGATATATAGAGGACCTTCATATTGGGATGTTGTACGGCTATTTTCTTTACCAGATCAGGACCACTTATACCGGGCATTACCACGTCCGTTATCATCAGGTTTATGTTCTTTTTTCCCTGACTCGCCTTCATTGCTTCTGCTCCATTCTCAGCTTCAATGACATGGTATCCAAACTCTTCAAGAATTGCGGTTACCATATTTCTTACCATATCATCATCCTCAACGAAAAGTATCGTCTCGCTTCCTATTGTCGTTGCGAGAGGTACATGCTCCCTTTTGTGATCTACCTTTTTTCCATCAACCTGGGGAAGGTATATTTCCACGGACGTTCCGATCCCCATTTTACTCTGTACGTCTATATAACCGCCACTCTGTCGAACGATACCGTACACAGTTGCAAGTCCAAGCCCGGTTCCTTTTCCGATATCCTTGGTCGTGTAGAAGGGCTCAAAGAGATGTTTCATCGCTTCCGGTTCGATACCTTTTCCAGTATCAGATACCTGGAAAAGCACGTAATTCCCAGGCCGTGCACCCTTGTGGAGCTCACAGTACGCATCATCCAGACAAACGTTCCGTGTTTTCACTGAAAGATTACCTCCCAGGGGCATCGCATCTCTGGCATTGACAGAAAGGTTGATGATTACCTGCTCAATCTTTCCAGGGTCTGCCTTGATCATGCCAAGTTTCGACGAAAGGGATAATTCAATGTCTATGTGCTCACCGATCAGTCTTTGAAGCATATCCCGTGTGCTCTTGAGTAGGGTGTTGAGATTCAGAATTTTTGGCTGAAGAATTTGCTTTCGGCTGAACGCGAGCAACTGTTGCGTCAAGGTTGCTGCTCTTTGTGCGGATTTTTTTATCTCTTTTATATAATTTCGGGTTTTCAATGTAATGTCCGGTTGCTTCGAGAGAATTTCAGAATACCCGATTATCGCCGTCAGGAGATTGTTGAAGTCATGCGCTATTCCACCTGCAAGTCTTCCAATTGCCTCCATTTTCTGGGATTGATATAATTGTTCCTCCAGGTGCTTTCTCTCGGTGATGTCTTCACCGGAACTGAGTGTTCCGAGTATTTTTCCAGCTTCGTTTGAGAGTATTGTGTTGTGCCATGCAATCATTCTCGTTTTTTTATCCTTAGTCACGACTGGATTTTCATAGTACTGCAGCTGCTGGGTGCCTCCTCGAATCAATCGTTTATATACGCTTCGTGCCGTTTCGCGTGTTTCATCTGGAATAAAGACATCAAACCAGTTTTTACCAATTATTTCATATTCACTGTAACCAAGGATCTCACAACCCTTCCGATTTATCAATGTTACCCTTTGGTCAGCATCTATGGCAACGAGCATGACACCGGCAATATCGAGATACCGCTGCGCCCTGTCTTTCTCCCGTCGTAAAGCCTCCTCTGCCTTCTTCTGCTCAGTGATGTCCCGTATCGAACCAACCACATACTTTTCACCTGTTTGGGAATCCTTGTAAATTGATTTCTTTGTAGATATTGTGTATATCTTACCATCGATCGTCTGTTTTTCTTCATTCAAATCGACCCGTTCACTTTGAAGTACAACATTGTCCTTGTTCCAGTACACATCGGCCTCTTCCTTTGGAAAAATGTCATAATCGGTTTTACCTATGAGATCTTCTCTTTTATATTTCCAAAGTTTACAGGCTGCATCATTTAAAAAAGTCCAGCGGTGCTGTTCATTCTTAACAAAAATAGGATCGTCCAGAGAGTTAATCATATTTTTATAGAATTCGAGTGTCTGATCGAATTCCTTCTTTGTCTTTTCAGCTTCCTTTTGTTCTTTTTTCATTTTATCTAATTTTTTCTTGAGACGAACGATTTCCTCAAGTAACTCTGTTTTATTTCGTTTCTCAGTGTGCATTAATTCATTCCCGCTCTAAATGGAGTTCAACTCAAATACATTACATATTTTAAATCAATTGCTACTCCATTTCCATTGATATAGGGCACTTCATTATTAAATGGAGATTTGTACACGTGGGAGCGAGTATGGGATGTGGGCTAATGTTTTTTGTCGGGTGGGATTTTCAAAAATGATTTTTCGAAGTCTTCATATCCTTTTTGAGTCAGCGGATGATTCAGCATGTGTTCGAAGATCGGCCAGGTGACAGCAATGGCATGTGCTCCAGCCAATATACAGTCAACAACCTGTCTTACATTTTTTATGCTGGCTGCAACAACACAGCTGTCAATACTGTAAGCATCATATATTGCACGTATCTGCCTGATCACCTCAATACCGTTGTAGCCTGCCATTTCAGATCTACCGACGAAAGGACTCACGAAGGGTGATCGGGCCAGACCTGCTGCAAGTCCCTGTGCTGCGGTGTACATGAGCGTACAGTTGGTCTTGACTCCCTGTGGAACAAGAGTTTTTATTGCCTTAATGCCTTCGGTACTGCAGGTTACCTTAATTGCCAGGTTTGAATCCATACTGTGCAATGACAACGCATGGGCTGTGATTTCTTCAGCCGTTTTTCCCATTGATTGAACTGCAATAGGTCCAGTATAAAATTTCCTGATTTCATCAACCACCTCTCTATAGCTCTTTCTGGTTTCTGCTATTTTATTGGGATTGGTTGATATACCATCGACAATGCCGGTGCTGACAGCCTCTTTTAGTTTTGCCATATCAGCTGTGTCGAGAAAGATTCGTGGATAATTCATTAATTTCTCCATATATCACTGCCGAAAGATGTCCTTTCTGAGCATGCTGTAATCATTAAAAGAGGTTTTCAAGCTGAGCAGCAGATTAAAAACTGTTGTCAGTGTAATAGCGGTAAAAATTGCTATCATGACGCCAATCTGATATTTAATTGCAACGATAGGTGAGGAACCCCCGATAATCTGACCTGTCATCATGCCCGGTAGAGAAACTATCCCAAGGGTGGCAATTGTTGAAAGCTGCGGTGCAAGGGCCGGCTTAACGGCTTCTCTCATATATGGCAGGATCGCTTCCTTCAGGGATGCTCCCATCAGAAGATAGGTCAGGAACTCCTTTTCGTTTTTTCGGATTGAGGAGTAGAATCGCTCCAGTGAGATTACGTTTGCCCTCATGCAGTTGCCTACGACCATACCCGTTATGGGGATGAGGTAGCGTGCATCGTAAAATGGTTCCGGTTTTATGGATAGAAATATGAAAAGAGCAATCACGGTAAGTGCGCTTACTGTGATTGCCAGCATTACCGCAAAGAAGACCCTCAGTGTCTTTAGACCAGCATTTTTATTGACTGTAAAATTTGCTACGAGGATCATGAGCAGAATATAGCCGAAATTGACCCAGATATTGTTGAACCGGAATATATAGTCCAGGTACAATCCCATTGCGCCAAGCTGCACGGTCATTCTGAGCACCGATATCAATATCGTTTTAACGGTACCCAGCTTGAGAACAATACTGATGATGATGGGGATGAGGAGCACCCCGTAGAGCATGAGCATTGCGGAATAGCGGATGTCAACTGCTTCCATCTAATCAATCTCCCGATTTGTTATGAAAGCACTTTTGTCGGGACTGCTGGAAACTCGCGATATTTTACCATTTTCCACTTTTATGAATTTTGAACAGGTTTCAAACCAGTCCGAGTCATGTGAAACAGAGATTATAGTGTAACCATCTTTTCGGAACAGCTCGAGCACGGCACGCTTACTCTCCGGATCGAGAGCTGATGTTACTTCGTCAAGGAGGAATATCTTTTTATCCAGTAGGAGCGCACGGGCGATAGCAATGCGCTGCTTTTCACCGCCGGAAACAACAGATGCGTCTTTTGGAAGAATATCCTCTTGCAGATGAAGTTCTTCGAGGGTTTGAGCTATTTTATCCTTGGTTGGAGTCTTTCCCCGGTTTACCCTGTAGGAAAAGGGGAGCAGGAGAGCATCCCTTATCTTTTCTGCACCTAGTACCGGCTCCTGTCCGATAAACGCAATTGCTCGTCTTATGTCCAGGATATTTTTGGAACTAACGGGTTTTCTATTAAAAAATACAATCCCACGTGAAGGGAAATGAGCACCGAGTGTCGTGGTGAGTATTGTCGATTTTCCGGAACCTGATTTGCCGTAAAAAGCGACCTTCTCATTCTCACAGATATGAAATGACACATCCTGTATTATGGCTTTTCCATCGTACGTTACCGTCACCTTATTAAAGCGTACTATCTCTTCCTTTTTTGTCTCCATCTCTGTGACCTAATTGCAGATAAAGGTTGATCGTCTATTTTTGTATTGTAAGCGGATTCGGTGTTATTGTACTATTACAGATGAGAATGGACAAATAGTTTATGGTGTCTGGGTCGCATACTGTAGGGTTTGCGTCTTTTTTCTGCTATACACCGAAACTATAAAACCGACATACGCAAGATACCCAATAACTTCCAATAATGAGGGATTACCGTTATAGCCAAAGAGGCCTTTGAGTATGCTTCCGACATATCCATTTTCGTGGAGAATGGGATAGCTTCCATCCGGTCTCACTGAGGGATTGATGTCCCACAGATGCTCTACGAGCTGAGGAATGACGCGGGCTTCCTGGAGCTCGTGTACTCCATGAGCAACAAGGCCGGCAGCAAAGAGGATCAGGATTATCCCGGTTATTGCAAAAAAACTTTTAACATTGAAATTGAGAGAGCTGAGAAAGATGATGTAACCCAGTATAATGGCTGCGGCAACACCGATCAATGCACCGATCAGGTTGTTTTCCGCTGTTGCGAAACGTGCAGCAGCAAGAAAAATAACCGATTCAACACCTTCCCGTATAATCGCAATAAAGACGAGGAAAAAGAGCCCGATCCCGCGGGTTCGTGATATGCTCGTTGAAACACGCTTTTCAATATCTCGAGTTATGTTCCGCTGCTTCATCATCCAGAGGATCATCGTTGTGAGGAGAAATGCTCCGAAGAGCATGGTAATTCCCTCGAACAACTCCTCGTTTCTACCGCTGAAACCACCGGCAAACATTTTAAACAGATATGCAATAACAATGCTCAAGGCTATACCGGTAATGGAACCAAAAATAACCGTTTTGAAATATACCTTCTGATCTGTTTTTAAGAGGAAACTCAGAATAATACCAACGATGAGAGCTGCTTCAAGCGTTTCTCTGAACATGATAATGAATCCGGCAAGCATATTTACACTCCATTTTTAAGTACAAATAATATATTAATAGTATTATAATATTTCAACAAATTTATGTAATTAAGGAGGGCTTAAAACGATGTTCCTGATTTTATTGTCCGTTATTAACTGGATCCATCTTTTTGCGGTTGCGGTATGGATTGGTGGTATAACTATAAATCTGATGATTGTATTGCCATCAATAAGAGAGGCACTTGAGCCCGCATTGATGGGAAAAGTAATGGGCGCTGTGATGAAGCGGTTTCGGGTCTGGGTCTACATCAGCATAGTGTTACTGGTGGTAACTGGATTCGGAATGATGCGGTTCAATATGAATTACATGGGATTTGCACAGTTTGGAAATGTCTGGTCTGTTGTGTCCCTCATCAAACATATCGTCACATTAATTATGATCATCTTGGCGGTATATGCTTTTGAAGGTCTTGCGCGGAAAGTAGCGAAAGTTGCAGCAAAAGGCCCATCGGATGATTTAGTCCGTCTTCAAAAGAAGCAGATCTCCCTTGCAGCGACCGGGTTTATTATGGGCATAATCGTGCTTCTGCTCACAGGAATTCTGGGAGCGATCTCAGTTACATCCTGATACCACAATTTTACAGCACATACTCAACCACCAGTTCAGGAGCATTGGTATTTTCCTTGCTGTGGAATTCAAAATAGTGGTCGAGTATCATTTTATATGTCGCCTTAACGAGCAACCCTGCGTTCGGGTACGTTTTAGGATCACTGAGCCAGAGGTAGACTAGTTCTGTAACGTCCCATTCTTTGTACTCAGCTGTTCTTGTGTAATCGATTCTGGTTTCTGCAAATATTTTTTCAGGATCAAAATAGGGAGCGAATTTCTGCATGTATTCCCATGTGACACTAAGCTCATCCCATCTGATAGGATACAGCATGTGCACATGAAAGTATTCGTCTCCCGCAGCACTTGATTGACTTTCATAGTATAGCCTGAGAGTTGCCTTGACTATTTTTTCCCCGGCGAGCTCGTTGACCTTTTCAAAATTCATCATAGTATAGAAAAAGTATTTACTCTTCAGCTCCTTTACCCCGGATCTGAGAATTGTATACTTACCGTAGTTTGTTCCCGGTGCACCGGCATATATGAAACTATCGTGCGTTGGATAATAGGTATTGATTTTAGTCGAGGCAGGCTTCTCAGGTTTTGCGGTCTTTGAAACTCCCTTTGATATATTTCCCGTTTTATCGACCGTCCTTATCAGGTATGTGTAGGTGACTCCGTTGATCAGTTTTAAGTCGGTAAAGCTTGTGCCAGTACCCTTGTAGATGTTGTTTCCATCACGAGACAAAACCACAATGTCGAAGTCGGGATCTTTCGGGTTCGTCCATGAGAGCTTTACCTGCGTATCACCAGGGATGACCTGGAAATTGGTTACCTCAGCCGGAGGTGTGGTGTCCGTAGCCTTCGGAATGGCAGTTTTTTGAACTCCGGTCGAATAGTTTCCAGCGGTATCGTATGAGTAGATCGTGTAGTAATAGGTTGTACCATTAACCAATGGAGGAAATGGTGGAATAGCCTTGGGAGGATCTATAGCTTCTATACCTTTTCCATTGTACACCGGTGTTGCTGATTTATCGTCAGGACTAGACGGAAAACCACCCTCCTTACGCAGGAGCCAGACACCGTCGAAGTCGATATCGTTCGGGTTAACCCAGGTGAGGGTAACCTGCCCATCACCTGGGCTCGCCTGGAAATTGATTACATCATTAGGTGGTGTATCAGGAGGTGTCGTTGCTTGAGCGGACGGGCTGCTCCAGCCTGATTTATTTTCAGCAAGGTCTACGGCCTGTACCTCATAGTCATAGGTTGTATTCGGCTGGAGACCATCGTCTGAATATGCCTCACCGGTTACAAAGGCAATAATGTCCGTGAAGTTCCTTCTTATTTCATATCCTGCAATACCAGTATCGTCATTCGAAGGATTCCAACTGAGAGTGATCAGGCTCGATTCTTCAGCGGTCGCAGTGAGACCTGTCGGAACGGTGGGAGGATCAATATCCGTGCTACTTCCAGTGGTAAATGACCAGGGGTAATCCTTTGCGAGAGCATTTCCCTCAACATCTTTGATTCCTGTTTTCAATGTTACATTATAAGTAGTACCAGTACTTAAATTAAAATCTGGAGTAAATATGACCTTGTTCAGGTCCGGAACGTAACTGACCGTACCACTGACTGGAATTGAACCGTCATCTACGATAAAGTTTGCAGGTGTAACTGTTGTTTCGTCAAGGGGTTCATTGAATATTGCATATACTTCAACGTTAATCGGCATATCAGTTGCTTCATTCAATGGCGATACGATATTTACCTCGGGCGCGTCTATATCCTCGAGCTCCATCTCAAAGCTGTATACACTTGAACCTTTTATAACGTTAATGATAGCCTGGTATGGCTTATAGGTATCCTTCGTGGCAACTATAATCTGCTCTCCGGCCTCAACATTTTCAATAGTGTATTGACCACTGTCAAATGTGTAAGAGTATTTGAGATTCAAATCAACCCTTACACCAAAAAGTGGGCCACCGGTTTCGGCATCTGTTACGATCCCCGTTACTGACCCTATACTTTTGATAATTACTTCTGTATCTTCAGTTGAAACAGAACAACCCGCAGCCAAGAGGAAGGGCAAAATACATAGGATTGCAAAAATAAAGAAATAGATATATGTTGATTTACGTTTTTTCATGCTTGCCTCCCAAAAACATCTTATTCAGTATATGATTATAAACCATTATCATAACACAATTTTTACAATTTTGTAAATTCAAAAATTTATTAAAATTCAGCTCGCGATTGTGATACAATTTGCATTTTTTCTTAACTATACTCAAATTTTACAATAGTGTAACAACTTACGTCTAATTATAAATAGTCCAAAAATTACAAAGTAAGTTAATATATTTCGGGAGAAGAAAATGTTCAAGAAAATTTTTATTTTCAAGGGAAGACTCAGCTTTTCCTTCTCCTCTAGGGTTAGTAGCCTTGAAGGATCCCAGTTTCGTACGACCACTGTAGCGGGAACGGGGAGTCCAGCATCTACAAGTCGAAAATGCGTAATCGACTTATCTGCCCAGAATAGTGCCTGATCGGGATCGGCCACGACGCGTGTGTCAAAGTCTTTGAGGAGGTAAACGAGCCGGGTGAATTTATCCTCAGGGTCTCTTAATTCCGATGCGAGATCGAAAAAAATGCTGATTTTGAGCCTGCCCCTGCGAACCTCCTCTGCTGTGCTGACAGCAGAATTCTGGTCAACGAAGAGAAATCGCAACCCCCTGTCAGCACACTCGTTCCGCAGCGCTTCGATAAACACGTGGTCATCACTGTCATCTATCCATCCTACGCCAAAATCAAACAGCTCCACTGTTTTTCGCCAATCCTTTCAGTAATAAAATTAGTTCGGTACAATGTATACGGGACCATTCCTGCCAGATAAACACATTTATTCCTCTGAGCCAGAGATGAGACATATCTTTCAGAAGAAAATAATCCCGTCTTGTATTCAGGTGAATCATTGTTTGTTTTTCTTAAAAAGATCGGTGATCTTCCTCTGGGCCTTCGTCACTGTGGTGGTTATCTGATCCGCCCTCTTCGACAGTTCACCGAGCACCGATTTGTTCTCGGCAATTAACATTATATTGGAGAGTTCGTTTCTGACATTGAAAACCGGGTGAAATTCGACGCTACTCGTTACGCTCTTATCAGCAGTAATGATTTTTACGTCTTCCTTGAGCACCGGTAATCGGCTCTGCCCTATCTCCCGAAGAATTTCCTCAAACTCGATTTTCTCTACGAATGAAACCAACTTTTTATTTATAAAGAAACTTCTTTCAACTCCCAGATCAACAAGAAATCGAACACTGCAGTGAAGAACATTACCCTGTATGTCACATATGATGAGGCGAAGATTAATGTTCTCGACCAGAAACTGAATGATTGCAGTGAGAGAGCTGATTTTTAGTGATTTCATGTCATTCAGGTGATTGAGCTCGAACATGAGGCCATCGCTTTTATCTCCGATCCTACCGAGCCGTTTTAAATAATCGCCTGCTGAGTATCTCCCATGACGGGTTAATTCGGTCACCTTGTCGAGTTCATTGATGATGTTTATGCTACGCCTATGCATCACAAAGAAAATAACCAGCATGGCAACAATTGAAATTATGCTTATGAATACAACATTTTCTGCGCGGAATTTTAACTGCAGAGCCGATAGTTGGGCCATGTCGTTGAGGGTTTGATAGAACATGACACAGAGTATCAGTAAAAAAGTACAGGTAATAATCATCGCTGCATAATAGTATCCCCTTTTTACCAGTATCATATCAGTACTCCTTTAAGGAATCGATATCCTCGTCGCTCCCTAGAACAACGAGCACGTCATTTTTCTCCAATTTGACCGAGGCACGAGGTTTAATGATAGTTTCTTCCCTGATAGGATTACCCATCTCGTCGACTGTCATGCCAGGCCTCTTGACTGATATGACATTGAGATTGAACTTGTGAAAAAGATCGAGCTTATGAAGTGTTTTACCTGTCAGACTATCGGGTGCGACAATTTCTGCCAGCGTCTGGCCAGCTGAGATAGGTATTCTATCAAGTACGTCCGGGGAGATGAGCCGATTTGCCAGACGTCTCCCCTCCTCGATCTCAATAAACAGTATTTCCGTGGCGCCAACCTGCTTGAGAACCTGAGCGTGAATGTCTGAAAGTGCGCGGGCAATGATTTGCGGGACTCCTCTGTTTTTAAGAATCGCTGTTGTGAGTATGCTTGCCTCGATATCATCGGCTATTGCAACAACCGCAACATCGACGCTTTCGAGCGGGACGTTCCTCAGCGATTCCTCATCGGTGCTGTCGATCAAAACTGCCTGGGTAACACTGTCCTTAACTTTCTCGATGAGCCTTTGATTTACGTCAATTGCTATGACCTTTCCACCTTTATCAGCAAGAACCATGCATACTTCAAGCCCGAAAGTACCAAGCCCGAAGATAGCATATGTCTTCTCACTTTGCATATTCCTTTACCTCCTTACAAATAACAGCTTGTTATCCAATGGCAACCGTTCCCTTTGGATATATAACAGGAAGGACTTTTCTTCTCCCCTGCAAGGATACAACCACAGTAAGCGGACCTACTCTTCCTATGAACATGAGAAGTATGATGGCTATCTTCCCTCCGGTAGTAAGATAAGGTGTCAAGCCAGTGGAGAGTCCTACCGTTCCGATGGCGGAGACAACCTCAAAGAGGATAGGAACAGTTGCGAAGTTCTCTGTAATTGTAAGAATCATGGTTGAAATGAATATCAATGCAACATAGAGAAAAATAATAAAAAATGCTCGGTTTATTTGCTCTTTAGGCACGGACTGGTTGAAGAGGATCACATCATCACTTTCCTTGACGATCGACTTGACATATCCGCTGATAAGACCCACCGTGTTTACTTTAACTCCACCGGCGGTTGAGCCCGAAGCTCCGCCTATGAACATGAACAAAATCATCAAAAGATAACTGGACCGATTGAGCGATTTAAAATTTATAGTGTTGAATCCTGCAGTTCGGAGAGTCACCGACTGAAAGAACGCGGCGAGGTACTGTGTTCCTATGCCATATTCCAGAAGGTTGTTTTCATGCTCGAAAGTATAAATGATGAGAGTTCCTGAAAAAACCAGTATGATACTTACAATTAAAACCACCTTTGAATTCAGAGAAAGATGCTTGATGCGGCGTGGCCTCCTCCGAAAATGTTTACCCAATCGATAAAGACTTACATTAATCACATTAGACAGCACAGAAAAACTTATCCCACCGAGAATAATGAGAAATGCAATGGTCATGTTCATGAGAATATCTGAAGTATATCCTGATAGACTGTCTGAGAAAAGTGAGAAGCCCGCATTGCAGAATGCCGAAACCGCATGAAATACTGCCAGGGAGAGTGAATTCAAGGTCACACCAAAAATTCGGCCAAAGGCAAAAAAGAGCAACAACACACCTGCCATTTCAATGAAGAACGTTGTCATAATGATGCTTTTAATGGATCCATATAGAATGGTCATATCCTGTTCGTTGAGCAGATAGGACATTGCAAATTTTCGCTCAACCGAGACTCTTCGTCCAAATATAAAGAGCATGAAGAATGAGAGAATCATAATTCCAAGACCGCCTATCTGGATGAGGAGAAGAATGATGATCTTGCCCAGGATTGAAAATCGCGTTGTCGTATCCACCACAATAAGTCCTGTAACACACACTGCAGAGGTTGCAGTGAAGAGGGAATCTACAAATCCAAGTCGGATGTGGTCAGACGTTGTAAACGGCATCATGAGAAAAAGTGTGCCGATAATGATGACCACGATAAAGCTGAAAAGCACCGTCTGTGCGGGACGCTTTGCTATATTCTATATCAGGGTATTGAACTTTTTAACCCGCACAAAAACTTTTATAAGCACAAAGAGGTTTCGAAGAATTATGATATATATGCTGAGGTCATGGAGCATCTGCCGCTGAATCATAAATCCCACGTACTCATGGAAAGCGAAAAAGACAGCAAAAACGATAAGGAAGAGAATTTCAAAGATGTTCTTCCTGAGATATATGAGCTTGTACTTGGCACTGATAAAACCAGTCGTAATATCAAGAACAAAGAGGAACAATACGATGTAGTCGAGTATGTTGGTGAAAACCCTTATATAGGTTGAACGGTACAGGCTGTTCTCCAAGAATAGGGAGGTAACGCTCAGTATGATCATGAGACTTACGAAAGTGCTGATCTTTTCAGTTTGGTTACTCATGATTAGCTGGAAGCCTCGCGCCTGGTTATTTTGATTGGGAATTGGGTCGCAGGCAACCCTATTTGAGAAATATCCAGGAAGCGGATAAAAAGATGAACAGTTATCTTTCCAATTTGTTATCAAGCTAAATACTATCTTTGTAATTGTACATATGTGTATCTTACATTGGAGGCTATATTGAATGGCACATAGCTAAATAAGACACATTTTGAAAAGATATCAATGAACGGATGCTGAATGCAGTAAGATCTTTTAGTTGGCCCAGGCGGCATTACTGTTACCGGTTTTATTCAAACAAAAAAGTGATCCATGCGTTTTTATAAAGCGCAAAAATCTTCTATAAAAATACCCCTGTAAACTTTTATTCAACTAAACATAAATTGTTTATGAATAATTATTTGTTATATAAAGAATTAAACTTTTTTCCCAGGTTACTTTCATAAAAAGGTTTACGGGGGTTTGCCCCTAATGGTATTCGTATCTTCTGTCTAATTCTTTGTCTGCGATAAAGTTAGTTCGATGAGTTTGTCTGGCACACTATTTGCTCTATAGAGTAAGACGGGTCATCAGATTTTAGGCTTTGAGGGAATTTCTGAGACAGGAGGCCGCAATGAAAACGAAAAATCTTATAGCATTTGCCCTTGCTTGCGTTTTTATTTTCTCTGTTACGGGCTACCTTATTTTCGATCGAATGAAACCCACTCAAACTCACGGTTCCTTTGTGGAGGGCACACCGGTCTGGACAAAGCAGGGACTCATGCCAATTGAACAGATTTCAAAGGGAACAGAGGTGTACGCTTTTGATATTGATTCGGCGAAATGGTCCTTTAAACCCGTTATAGAGATACTGAAGTATGAGTATTCCGGCAATGTAGTGACCATATTAGCTGATAATGAAAAAATAGAGGTAACGGCAGACCACCCTTTTTATGTTAATAAAAATCTACAAAATGACGACAGGCCTCATATTGATGTAAAGAATGATGCTGGCTGGGTAGCAGCCAGAAACTTACGGTCAGGTGACGTTCTGTTTTTAAAGACCAATAAGAAATTAACGGTGGATAGGATCAATATTTATGACGGTGATGTAACGGTTTATGATCTCAATGTTCGCGGGGATCATAACTTTTCCATCCATGAAAAGGGCATTCTCGTGAGTGATGTGACAATCTCGGTCAAGGACGTTGTCTACAGCTACAGCAGCGGTGGCGGGGGAGGGGGATGTTTTCCTGCGGGTACGGACGTCCTGACCGTAGATGGTTTAATGCACATTGAATCAATAGGGGAAGGAACAGAAGTTTATGCTCACAATACAGAAACTGGCCAGTGGGATTTTAAAAAGGTACTAGATACGCAGGTTTACCTGTATGGCGGTGATTTTGTAACTGTTGGTACAGTTGAGGCTGAAATTAGAGCAACAGGCAACCATCCCTTCCTGGTAGTAAAAGGGCGCGAGTTGAAAAAGAGACCTCCAGCCATAGATGTGCCCTTTCAGGAAAGGAGAATCAAGGGACGGGGTCGCTGGATAGAGGCGCGTCATTTGAAACTCGGTGATGAAATTCGCGCTTTGGACAACAGAAAATTCGAGATTAAAAGCCTCTCTTTCGATAAAGGTCAAACCACTGTATACAACCTGGAAGTGGAGGACTCCCATACCTATGCAGTTGGCCCGAACGGCATACTGGTGCACAACAAAGGAGAAAAGGCGGAAGAGGCCGAGGTAGAGGACTATATTGAACCACTCACAGAACAAGTTTTAATCGTTCCTGAACAGGAATGGAATACAGAGGAGTATGCCAGGATTTATGAGCAGCCCTTTTTAAGGGCTATGGAAAACCCCCTCTCCACATTTTCAATTGATGTTGATACGGCTTCCTATTCAAATGTGCGTCGGTTTTTACAGGCGGGAAAAATGCCCTTAAGAGACGCGGTCCGTACAGAGGAGTTTATAAACTATTTTGATTACGATTACCCCGAGCCGAAGGGAGACGTTCCTTTTTCATTCAATGTGGAATTGTCGGACTGCCCCTGGAACAAGGACAATATGCTCCTCCACGTTGGGTTGCAGGGTAAAAAGATAGCATTTGAAAACCTTCCGCCTAACAACTTGGTTTTCCTGATAGATGTTTCAGGCTCGATGGATAGTCCGGAGAAACTTCCCCTCCTGAAAGAAGCCCTGCTACTTTTAACCGAACAGATGCGGGATACGGACCGGATAGCTATCGTGGTTTACGCAGGAGCCGCAGGACTTGTCTTGCCACCCACGCCCTGTCATGAAAAGCAGAAGATAATTAATGCGCTGGAGAGATTGAACGCCGGTGGTTCGACGGCGGGAGGAGCAGGAATAAAACAGGCCTATGCAGTGGCCAAAGAGTATTTTGATCCTCAGGGAAATAACCGTGTCATACTGGCCACCGATGGTGATTTTAATGTTGGTATATCGAGCAGTAGTGCGCTTGTCAGGCTTATTGAAGAAAGAAGAAATGATGGTATATACCTGACCGTCCTGGGGTTTGGTATGGGAAATTATAAAGACAGCAGGATGGAGAGTCTGGCTGATTCGGGAAACGGCAATTACGCCTATATCGATAGCTTGAGAGAAGCAAAAAAGGTACTGGTTTCTGAACTGGGGGGAACTCTTTTTACAATCGCTAAGGATGTGAAAATACAGATTGAGTTCAATCCCACAATAGTTGAATCTTATCGTTTAATCGGCTATGAGAATCGTGTGCTTCGCAAAGAGGATTTTGTTGATGATAGAAAAGATGCAGGAGAATTGGGAGCAGGGCATACGGTAACTGTTTTATATGAATTAGAGCTTACTGAAGCTGGCGATGAGTCCACATCTGAGCTTCGGTATCAATCATATGATATAAAGGATGATGCGTACACCTCCAATGAGCTGATGCTCATCAAATTCAGGTATAAAAAACCCGAAGAGAATACGAGCAGGCTGATTGAAAAACCCATACTCTTCAACCCTGTCGTATTGAGCGCATCTTCTGATGATTTTAGGTTTTCAGCTGCAGTTGCCGCTTTTGCGCTTATCTTGAGCGATTCAGATTATAAAGGCGCAGCTTCCTACGGCCTTGTACTGGAGCTCGCAGAAAAATCGATAGGACCTGACCGTGAGTGGTATAGAAAAGAGTTTATAGGCCTGGTTAAAATGGCAGAGTGGCTGGATACAATATAAAAAGCACTTTCCTGCTAAACCCCTCTAAACTTATGTCTCATCTAAATCATTTTTAATTCATTTTTATATAATAAATTAAATTATTGGCAGTCAAACTGCTTTAGAACGGGTTTACACGGGCACTAGGGGCAGGAGTTATAAAAAATTAGTTAACTCTATATCTGATAGTAAATTAGAAAATTTTGAAATCTTGGCACATCAATTGCTCATTTATAGGTGGTTGAAAGCACCATTATTAAATGGAGGATACACCAAATATAGATGAAAAGCTTATTGAAAAGCATTTCAATGGGGGGTGGAGTAAAAAACTGGTTGTTCACATTTTTTATTCTATCTAGTTTTTTTATCTATAGACCGGGTATTGCGCAGGAGCACATCCCCGCCAGGAAAAACCCAAATGAGATTGATTCCAATGAGAGTGCCATACTGGATAGATCACACATCGATGCAAAAGACAGAAATATATTTCTGTCCATCGAGTGTCATAGCGGTACTCCTCCTGTAATTGAATTTCTCTTTCAGGATATTGATGAAATTGTGAAAAGTGTAACTTTCGATTTTGAGAGTGACGGACAGTATGATCTTGCCATTGAGGACACAAAAAATGAGGTGTTGTTCAGAGGGATTCCTTTCAGACAGAGTGGTACGTATAGGACAACTGTTTATCTGGATACAGAATATGGGATATTTAAGAGAGAGTTTATTGTTTCTTTCGCTCGGTTTGTATGGGGAAAAGACAATTTTAACTTTGCAAACGACGGGAAATATGAAAATGCTATCGATTTCGTATCCAAAACACTCCTGGACTGGGCCCAGGAAAGATTCGGGTTACTCAATCAGGATCAGCAGGCACTTCTTATCTCAGTCATGTATTCTCTGTACATCGGAGATATTGGGCGCTGCTATGGATTTACCGGTGAACAACTCTACTATCTGAACCATCCCTCGCATTTACCATGGCCTCATGAATCTGCCTATACATTGAGAGAAAGGGATGAGGAGATAATGAAAAGAATCGACTTTGTCCAGAATGATATAGTTTTTTCCAACTATCACACTGGAAAAATGAATATAGGCGAAAAACAGGATTTCGAGAGTTTACTGAATCAGCTGGATAGGATAAAACAGAGTATTGATAACGGCAGATCGATAATCGTCGCACTCATAAATGCTAAAATGCACCATTCAATGTTGGTATATGGTTATTTCCAGAATCTTTACAGAAATGATATTACTCTCCTTACGGCAAACAACTGGCAGAGAGAACAGAATAACAATGTTTTTAGTGAGGATGCTGAAAACATTGTTATACACCTCGACAAGGTTAATAGATATATGGAATGGTATGACATTACTAAACAAAAATACCGGATACCAAAAAAAATATTCGCAATTACGAGAGAGGATGAATATCCCACTTTGTATGATACATTTATTTCACTTCTCGATGAAGCTGAAAGGAATATAGTAAAAGAGGACAATATATTGATTATGGTAGAACAAACTAGAACCGCCTATTTAATAGATGAGGAAGGAAAGAGAACAGGATACAGCATGTCTCGCCACTTTAAAGAACTTGAGGGAGTTACGTATAAAAAATTTAACTACAATCATATATTCGAGATACCACGGGATAATGAATACACCCTGACCATCAAAAACCGTAGGTACAATAAAGAATTGAAAAAGTACAGGGATGTAAATCTGTTTGCCATTATTCCGGATGGAAACTCTATCCATTCTGAACTATTCTGGAATATTGAACTGGAGAAAGATTCAGAACTGAATTTTATCGTAGGGAAAGATTTTATAAGAGTGAAGTAATTTCGTTTTTCCGGCACAAAGGCTCCTGCAGCACTAATGGGTTGTATTCCAGCCTCCTTCTAGTACAATATCCTAGTATCTCAGTTGTATACTCTATCATGGAACTTCAGGAAGCATGTAAGCACGAAATAATTTTATACTGACAGTGGTTTAGCATATCTTTAAAGGGTATGCGTATATTTCCAAAACCATAGATCTGGAGGGTTCTGAGATGGTGAAAGTTGGAGTCGTTGGGTACGGTGTAATCGGGGGACGACTGGCCGACGGTGTTGCGATGCAGGAGGATATGGCGCTCGTGGGCGTTGCTGATGTGGCACCAACCGTATCTGTGCGTGCCTTGAAAGACCGCGGCATGCCGTACGATCTGTACTGTGCGGCATCAGGAAGGGAGAAAGACCTCGAAGCGGCCGGTATACCTTTAAGCGGGTCGATGGATGAACTGCTGGACCAGGTTGATATCGTGCTCGATGCTACTTCAGCAGGCATCGGCGCAAAGAATAAGGAGCTTTATGTGAAGAAGGCAAAGAAGGCGGTATTCCAGGGCGGTGAGAAAAATGAAATTGTGGATATTTTTTTTCATGGATATGCAAATTACGAAAAAGGCATTGGAAAGAATTTTCTGAAACTTACCTCCTGTAATACGACCGGTTTGATACGGGCTGTAGACTGCCTTGACCGCGAGATAGGGGTCGAAAAGGTAGCGATTACGATTATAAGGCGGGTTGCTGACCCGGGCGATACACACCGTGGGCTGACCAATGTGCTGAAGATCGACCCGGTTCCAAGCCATCAGGCGGTGGATCTGATGACCATCATGCCCCACATACCCTGCACTGGTACTCTTGTACACACACCGGTGACCCACGGGCATATCATCACCATTGTAGCAACACCAAAGAAGAGCATTTCGGTGGATGCAACGATCGATCTGTTCAAGAGCCATCCCCGTATGATGGTGGTAAAAATTGCAGATGGCTTTGACTCAAATGCAGCCTTCTTCCGCTATGCCCGTGACCGGGGAAACCTGCGCGGTGATATGTACGAGATCGGAGTGTGGGAGGAAGCGGTTGCCCTGTCGGGAAAGGACATCATCTTCTCCATAAATATACCCCAGGAAGCAATTGTAATTCCAGAAACCATAGACGCTGTGCGGGCGGCATTGGAGATGCAAACAGACCGGCTTGAGGCGGTGGATCTGACCAACAGGTATCTTGGAATGAGAGCCTGAGCGAATAAAAATATCTTTTCCAAAGAGAGAATTTGCATGTAAAGAATTTAGTTGAGAAGTGTTCGGCTCATTTGTCCTGAATTAAAAACACCACGTAAGGAGAAAGCCCTATGCCTTTAGAAGAACAGAAGTTCAAGATTGGCCTGCTCGTCACTGCACTCTTAGAAGATAAGTTCAATAAAACTGGTCATATGAGGGGCGAGGCGCGTAGAGTAACTGGAATGTATGAAGAGAAGTTAAAGAAGTTTGGTGAGGTCGTGAATCCGGGCTTCTTTGAATACGAGGACGAAGCGATAAAAGCCGCCTCGATACTGAAGAAAGAAGATGTTGATGCCATTGTATTCGTCGAGCTCGCCTATCAGAAGGGACTTATTCCTATGCGGGCTCTGCTCCAGTTTGACGTACCTATCATCGTCTGGAACACTCAACTGGTAGAGGAGTTTGGCGAGGATGCTGATTTCGACCTTATCATGGTCAATTCCGGTATGGCAGGTCTTCCAGAGGCTACTAGCTCCCTAATTCGGGCAGGGAGAAGATTCTGGGTGGTGACTGGCAGTATCAACGACGATAGGGCATTACAGGAAATAGAAGAATACCTCACTGGAGCTCGTGCGGTAAGCCGATTCAAAAACTCAAGAATCGGAATCATCGGCCATCCATACGAGGGTATGACCGACCTCATGCAGGACAACTTTGCGATCATGGAGCAGTTTGGTACCAGTACCTGGCCTATCGACCACGACGAAATTATCGACGCGTTCATGGAGACTTCCGAAAAAGATGGTAGTAAGCTCATTGAAGAAGAGAGGGAAAGGGGCAGAAAAATCGAGGTTGATAAGGATGCGATGCTGCGATCGGGCCGTCTTGCCCTTGCCCTTGAAAAAATAGTGAAGACCTACTCACTTGATGCAGTCGCCGAGTTCGACCAAGTCTGGCTCTCAGATGAACGTATCGGCATTATACCATTTTATGGAACATCGAGGATGGTTGAAAACCATGTACCCTTTACCTGCGAGGCAGATGTTGTCCGTGCAATGGCCATGCTCGTGCTCGAAGAGGTTGCTGGTCATGCCACCTTTCTGGAGCACTATATACTGGACTACAAGCGGAATCAGATGTTTAACTCCCATGACGGACATGGCAACCCGGGCCTTGCAGATCCCAAGAAGGTCGTGCGTATTGTTCCGACTATATACTACGAGGGTGTCAATGGCTTTGGAGCGTCATTCAACTACTCCTATAAACCCGGTGACTTTACCCTGTTCTCGATCGGCAACATTGGAGAGGGAAGATTTCAGTTCATCGCTTCAGAAGGGCGGAACTTGGAGATGAAACCGCGCGACATTGCTGCACCTCAGACCTTCTTCAAGTGGAACGGTGAGGATATCAAGCTGTTCGCCGAGAAGTGGCTGTATGCGGCACCGTCTCATCATCATACGGGCGCCTATGGCAGACTCAACGGTGTGTTGAGTAAGGTTGCCGATATGCTCGGTGTAAAGTGCGTGATTATTTAAAATGTTCATTTAAATATAGGCTATTTTCAGGATTTTTAATACGGTTTTTCCTTTAGGGAGGATGAGCTGTACACTTTCTCCAACGTGGGTGGAGAGAATTGCCTTTGCGAGAGGAGAAATCCAGCTTATGAGTCCCTCTGATGGATTACTCTCATCTACGCCAACTATCTTATAAACACGCTCCTGAATAAGATTCTCAAGGACAGTTACTGTGGCACCAAACAATACACGGTCGGAGTTCGTATGACGGGGGTCTACTATCACCAGTTTGTCTACCATCTTTGAGAGATAGTCTACACGTCTATCAATCTCCCTGAGATGTCTCCTTTCAGAGATAACCTTTTCTCTGTCCTGTGAATCTTCCCTGGAGACCTTTTTTGAAATCTCTGCTGACAACTTTTCCCGTTCCTCGATGAGATCTCGGAGCTCCTCCTTTATACGATCCGCTCCTTTTGGAGTCATGTAGTTCTTTACACCATCTGGTAGCGGCACTTTGATTTGAGGAATATCCTCATCTCGAAATGCATCATCGGATTCGCTCACAAAGGCTCTGCTCATCACCGTGCTCCTCGACCTTTGTTGAATTATTCTGAGTATGCCACAACGGATCATTTTATTTTATCAGACTACATTCAACTGTCCACTTTTTCATATGTATCTTTAATAGCTGAGGCTGAATCTTGGCGAGTAGGCAGGCTAGGCTCTCACCCTCTTATGGGACCGCTTGATGTTTACTGGACAAACTCGTATCCCTCTCGACCGCGTCGGTGTACTCCCGCTTTGTAGCATTTCTTCCCGTGATGCAGCTGAAACGAATCGTGAGTAGTAGGAGCGCTCCCGGGATGTGGCAGTATTTCTTTTTCAATTTCACTTTCCTTCCTTATTGCCACACTTTTTGATTCGTCATAATCGTTCTATCTTTTCGATTCGTTTCATATCCTCTAATTAGAACAATAAGGAGGCACGAATAATAGATGAACAATATAGAGATAAACCTTTATTCTTTATAATTATTGGATTATCGTGGAAATGTTCGAACTCAGATTCCTTGGCGTGCATCTCTTTCCATTTACGGGAAAATTATATTACCTCTTTGCATTCTTCTTTCTATTCCTCTAATAATAATCGCTGAACAGAGAATTCCAAAAGATAAAGAAATCATAATATGGAAGTCTTTAAAAAAGGGGAATGTTAGATTTACGCACCTTGCACACTCACAGATTGAGGGTCTGGATTGTGTAATATGTCACATGATCGGAAAGCAAAGGAAGGGATCATCGAAACCTGCTCCGAGTGCCATGAAAAGAGACAAATTGATATCTCAGACAAAGATGCATTCCATAGATTTTGCATAAGATGCCACCGAAGCAAGAGCAATGCTTCAGCTCCGGTAAAATGTAAGGATAGCAACACATATGAACGCTCTTGAAGAGCAGATAGGGCCGTTTCATTTTCTTTCAGCTATGTAAGTAGAAATACCCAGTGGTGAGGAGTGGTTATCCCTATTTTCAGGAATATTCTGTGTAACTATGAGGAATATCAATTCTTTACAAAATTTCATGGTTCGGGTAGTATGTTTGCAAGAAACCTTATGTTTTCCATCGGTAAGGGCAGTTAAATGGATAATTAACTGGCGTATAAGATTGTTTTTTTTGATTTAATTGTTACACTGCACTATAATTGTGTTGTCGTTATAAAACACCACACACGGGGGAAAGACTATGTACGGTATGGAAAAGATGCAAGAGTACTCTACGTTTTCTTGGATTACCGGTATCATTGGGTATGTGTGTCTGGCAATCGGGCTCTACTTTAGTGCAAAAAAAGCCAACACGAAAAATCCATGGGTCGCTTTCATTCCCGTGGTTCAGATCGTCGTGTTACTACAGCTGATCGACAAGAGCGGCTGGTCGATTTTCCTGCTGCTCATCCCGATCGTCAACTGGATTCTCATTATCATCTGGATGGTGAAGTACTTCAAGGCCTTCGATGCGGGAAGCGGATTCGTTGCCATCGCAATCATCACCACGATACTCATCCCGCTCTCCTTCATCGCGGATATTCTGGTGCTCGTCGTGGGTCTCTCGGACAAGTACAAGTTCGCCGGTTCGACCAGGTTCACGGCCTAATTGGATGAATTGACCGCTCCCCTAAAATACGGACGCTTGTTGGCGAAAATTACGAAATGGCAGTCGTCACGAAGAGAACGAGGGGAGTACTCTCACATTTCTGATGAACGCCCACAGCTTTCTCAAAATAGTGAGGCTCAGAAATAAATGATTAGAAATTCGGAGGTTTTCTCCGGGGTACTTTTCTAAAACCTACGAGTCACGCCTTATAAAGAAGTCACTATTAATATTAGTCATCCATAAGAACAAAAAAAGGAGAAACAAGATGAATTCAAACAGAAAGACCGCAATACTTGTGGGAGTATTGTTTCTAACCGCAACAGCTACATTTATGATAGGTGATTCAGGCCTAATAGAACCTATTCTCGATGATCCAGATTACCTTATGAATGTTTCTGAAAATATAACCCAAGTGATAATAGGAGTGCTCATTGCGTTTATTGATGGGATTGCAATTGTTGGTATTGCAGTCTTTCTGTTTCCTATCTTAAAAAAGTATAATGAACCTATAGCTCTTGGGTACGTTGGTTTCAGGATTGTTGAGTTTGCAGTTATTCTTGTTTATTTAATCTGCCCCCTTTTACTCATAGATTTAAGTCAGGAATATGTAAAAGCAGGAGCTTTGGATGCTTCATACCTTCAAACTTCAGGTACTTTATTTTTAGCAGTACGTTATTGGACCTTACAGATGATTTACATCCTTAATGGCCTACTTACCCTGATGTTAAGTTATTTATTATATAGATCAAAACTCGTTCCACGATTTATATCAGTCTTGGGTCTCATTGGAGGCGCAGTGCTGTTACCAGGAACCCTGTTAGATATGTTCGGCCATGTTGATACGCTTCATGGTGCAGGAATGCTAGTATTTCTTCCAGGAGGCTTATTTGAATTATTACTGCCGATATGGCTTTTTGTGAAAGGATTCAATCCATCTGCAATCGCTTCCAGTCCTGTAAAAACAGATACAAAAAAAGTTTGAATGAGCACACCTGAAATAACGAAGAATACCCCAATGAAAGCAATTGTATATCAACAATACGGGTCTCCCGATGTTCTTCAACTCAAAGAGGTAGAAAAACCT